>CAXSFE010000126.1:0-9662 GCA_964236585.1 uncultured Acetobacteraceae bacterium | reverse complement strand
TCGGCAACTGCCTCGACATGGACCGATACGACCGCATCGCGCGCGAGCACGGCGTGCCGGTGGTGGTGGACGCGGCGGCCTCTCTGGGCTCGCTTGACGCGCTGGGCCGCGGCTTCGGCACGGGGAGCAGGCACTCGGTGGTGTTCTCGATGCATGCGACCAAGACGTTCGCGGTGGCCGAGGGCGGGGTGATCTACAGCGCCGACCCGGACGCGCTCGCGGCGATGCGCGCGATGGGCAACGACGGCGTGGCAGGGGGGAGCGGCGCGAGCCTGCCCGGGCTGAACGCCAGCCTCGGCGAGGTGACGGCGCTGCAGGCGCTGGCCAAGCTGGCAGAGTTCCCGGCGGTGGTGGCGCACCGCACGGGGCTCGCAGGCGCCTATGCGCGCGGGCTGCCCGGCTGGGTGTTCCAGCGCACGGCCGGGCGGCTGCAGACGCACCAGTTCATGCCGGTGCTGCTGCCGGAGTCCTGGCGCGGCACGCGGCCGGCGTTCCTCGCGGCGCTGGCGGAGCGCGGGGTCGCGGCGGCGACGTACTTCTCGCCGCACCTCGCCGAGCAGCCGTACTTCCGCGACACCTGCGTGGCGGGCGGGCTCGAGGCCACCGACCGGATCGCCGCGCGCGTGGTCAGCCTGCCGCTGTTCGACCGCCTGACCGAGGCGGACGTGGCGGAGGTGTGCGTGGTGCTCAGGGACCTGGTCGCCCGGGCGTAGCAGCGGCGTCCCGCGACCGGCGCGAATGACGATGCAGGTGACCGTCGGCATGGCCGCCGGACAGGCAAGGTCGAGGCTCTGCCCCTGGACCCCGCCAGAGGCCGAGCCTCTGGAACCCTGGACTTAGGCAAGGCCGGTCCAGGGGCGGCTCGCCCCTGGCGGGTCCGGGCAGAGCCCGGCCTTGCTTTCTGCTCAACGAGCCTCGCCTGCAGGATCAGGCGCCCACGGATCGACCACCAGGTCCGCGCGTTCGCGCGTCGCGAGGATCAGCCGCGCGTTCGGCAGGTCGGTGTCGTCGATCCAGGCGCGCGCTGCCGCGGCGCTGCGGCCGAACGCGACGTGGCGGGCCATCAGCCAGGCGTCGCGCAACGCCTCGTCCGTGGCCACGAACCAGCTCTCGTCGAGCAGGCCACGCACCTCCGCGAACGCCCCGTCCATCAGCAGGTAGTTGCCCTCCGTGATCACCAGGCGCACCTCCGGCGCGACCGGGATGGCGCCTGCGACCGGTTCCTCGATCTCGCGCCGGAACGATGGCGCATAGACGGTCTCGCCGGCGACCGGATGCCTGAGCCGGCGCAGCAGGGCGACGTAGCCGTGGGCGTCGAACGTGTCGGGCGCACCCTTGCGCGCAACGCGGCCGAGCCGGGCCAGCTCGACGTTGGCAAGGTGGAATCCGTCCATCGGCACCAGCGCCGCCCGCGGCCCGATCGCCTCGGCCAGGGCGGACGCGAGCGTCGACTTGCCGCTGCCCGGCGCGCCGGCCAGGCCAAGCACGCGCCGCCCGCCGCCCGCGAGGAGCGCCTGCGCACGGACCACGAGGGAGGGCGGGATCATGTCGTGCCGGACAGGAAGAGGAAGCAGGGGCATGGGCTCGGTCCCCCATGCCTGAAGGCGGGGACCAAGCCAGAGACTTGCGTCTGGAGTCGAATACCTGAGTCAAGCCGGTCCAGGGGCGGCTCGCCCCTGGCGGGTCCGGGCGTAGCTGCCCGAAGGTTCCGATGGCCCGCTTGGGCCATTGGAACGGGCGGCGGAGGGAGAGCCCGGCCTTGCCTGCTGCCGCCCGGCATCAGGCAGCTGCCTGGGCCGCGAGCAGGTCCGGGTGTTCCGAGCGCACCCAGTCGACGTAGCTGCCCGGCCCGGTGCGGAACGGGTCGTCGAACGCGGCCAGCAGGTCGGCGCGGCCGCGGAACAGCAGGCGCAGCAGCCTCGGGATCGGCCGCCCGTCGGCGAAGTGGCCGTAGTGCCAGGGCATGGCCCCGGCCGGCGAGCCGGGGGCGGCCGCGATCTCGCGCCGGTACCATTCCCAGATCTCGAAGGCGGCGATGTTGGCGCCGGCGTAGCGCCTGACCATGGCGTCGCCGGCGGTGCCGATCTTGGTGAAGTGGTAGAACTTCAGACGCGCGTCGTTGGCGGTGATCGTGCCGTCGCGGCCGATGCGCAGGGTGCGCCGGCTGAGGTTCCAGCTCGCGACGTTGCAGCCGGGGTCGCGGTGGACGTGGACGCGCTCGAACAGGGCGGGCACGAGGTCGCAGTACTTCTGGTCGGTGAAGATGCCGCTCTCGACCTCGTCGTAGCAGGCACGGTGCAGCTGCGCGGCCCACCAGGCGGCGAAGCGGCGGCCCTCTGGGTCGGAGCGCACGGCGAGGAAGCCGAGGTTGAACACGCCGTAGCGCAAGGAGGTCAGCTCGTTGTCGGCGACCGCGACCGGGGCCTCGTTGGCGTCGAGCTGGTGGGGCGTGAGCACGACGGAGTGGCGGTCGAGCAGGGCGTCGAGGTCGTCCAGCGGGTGGAACAGCGCGATGTCGGGGTCGAAGTAGACGACCTTGTCGTAGCGCTCCTGCAGCCAGAGCAGGGCATGGCCCTTCACCGCGGTGCAGGCCTCGACGACGTCGTGCTTGAACAGCCAGGCGCGCAGGCGGGGGACGCCCAGCTCGGCCAGCGGGATCACGCCGTCGAAGCAGGCGAGCGCGTCGGCGGGGTCGACGCCGGGCGGGGGCTCGTCGACCACGACGGCGTGGATCGGCCAGTCCGGGTGGGCGCGGCGCAGGCTGTCGCACAGCACGCGGGCGCGCGAGAGGTAGGCGTAGGTGAAGCTCGTGTAGCAGCAGGTCCGGGTCACGGGCGGCCAGCCTCTGCCAGGGAAGCGGGCAGGGAGACGGGCAGGGTCCCGGCCATGATCCCGGCCAGGTCGTGCCCGGCCGCGGGCTTCGGGGCGGCTTCGGGGTCGTCGGCGGCGGGCGGCAGCGTGGCGGTGGTGCCGCAGTGCACGAGGCGGCCGACCTGGCTGCCCTGCGCGGTGCAGAGGCGGACGTATTCGACGGCGCGGCCGGAGACCAGGAAGTCGGTGCAGGCGGAGGCGTCGTCGAGCACGACGCCGCGGCCGGAGCGGATCACCTCGGCGGCGACGTTGCCGCCGTCGGCCAGGGCGAGGATGTCGGCGCCCGACGCGATGGCCTCGTGGGCGACGTAGGAGAAGGTTTCCGGCCAGGGCGCGGGCATCACGACCAGGTCGATGGCGTGCGCCTCCAGGGCCTCGCGGGTGGCGTCGCGCCGGTCGGGGGCGACCTGCACGGCGACGTGGCGGATCCAGGCGGGCGCCGCCGGGGCCGGCGCGTCGGCGAAGTGGAAGAAGCGGTAGGCGCCGCCCTCGCCGCACTCGCCCGCCATGTCGAGGAAGGCGGGCCAGCCCTTGTGGGCGCCGGGGTGGCCGACGAAGGCGACGCGCACCGGGTGGGCCGGGGTGCCGCGCAGCTCCGGGGCCACCAGGCTGCGCCGGGTGGCGGTGAACTCGACGCGGGCGTGGGGGTGGACGCGGGTGGAGCGCGCGGGCAGCGCGGGCGCGTCGAGGGTGGAAAGGTCGGGCGCGGGCAGGACGGGCGGCGGCGTGCGGAGGCTGGCCTGGCCGTCCAGCCAGACCCGCAGCGCCGCGCGCGACGGGGCCACGACGTCGGGCAGGACCGCCGCGAACAGCGCCTGCACCTGCGCGAGGTGCGCGGCGCGGGCGGGGCCGTGGATGCAGACCCGGCAGGCCTGGCTGCCGGGCGGGGGGGCGCCGCAGAACGTCGTGTCGTTGCGCAGCAGGTTGAAGCCCTCGCACAGGGTCGAGTAGTCGTGCAGCCACAGCACGGTGCTCGCGGGGCGCAGCGCCTCGTGCAGGGCCGCGACGTCGGCGGTGGCGTGGCCGAGCAGGCAGTGCAGCACCAGCAGGCGACGCGACGGCAGCTCCGGGGCCAGGGCGCGCAGCGCTGCGGCGAGGCCGGCCGCGTCGAGGTGGCCGATCTCGGCGCCGTCCAGGGTGAGGCGGAGGAACTGCGGGCCGTCGGCGGCGGCGGCGAGGCGCAGGCGCGGCGCCACGGGCGAGAGGTGCAGGTAGGTGCCGCCCGCGGCGCGGAAGCGGGCCTCCTCGTCGGCGATGAAGATCTGGGTGCCGCCGACCACGCGCCGGTAGGGGTCGTGGCTGATCGAGAGCACGAGGGTGGTGGCGGGGCCGGGGACGCCGGCGGCGGCGGGGGCGGGGGCGCCGGCCAGGCTGCGGCGCAGCAGGGCGAGGATGGCGGGGGGGTCGAGCACGCTCAGCGAGTCGGAGGCCTGGTAGTCGCGGGTGCGCTCGTCGGCGGTGCGCAGCGCGCCGAGCAGGGTGCGCTGGAAGCCGGTACGGTCGACGGGGTGGCGGCCCTCGCGCTGGCCGAGCACGGCGTAGTGCCACAGCGGGTTGATGTCGCGCGCCGCCACCTCCGGGTTGGTTTCCAGGTAGTAGCGGGTGTGGAACGAGCGCGACGGGCTGCGGCCCTCGCGCCAGCCGTAGCGGCAGTAGTGCAGCAGCGGGTCGTCGCCGCTCGCGAGCACGTCCGGGTAGGTGGCGAGGTAGTGCGCGCGGTCGACGAACGGGACCAGGCGGGCCAGCTCGGCGGGGGCGCGCTCCAGGGCGGAGCCGAACGGCGGGCGCAGGGGGTCGACCGGCAGGCGGCCCTCCGCGCGGCCGGCGAGCACGTAGTGCCACACCGGGTTGACGCCCTCACGCGCCACGTCGGGGTGGGCGGCCAGGTAGTATCCCGTGTCGAAGGACAGGCCGGGGCTGCGGCCCTCGCGCCAGCCGTGGCGCAGGAAGTGGGCGAGCGCCTCCGCCTTGGGGGGTGCCGCGGCCGGGTCGGCGAAGCCGGCGAGGTAGTGGTCCGCGTCGAGGAACGGCGCCACCGCGCGGCTTTCCTGGGCGGTGGCGTTGTCGGGGGAGTCGGGGATGGCGGGGTGGCCGGATGCCGCGAGCTCGCTGGCGGCCAGCTCGGGGAGGGTGCGCCTCGGGCCGGGCAGCCAGGCGGTCCATCCGGTCCGGGTGGAGCGGCCGCGAATGGGGGCGGCCAGCGCGGGGGCGGCCGGCGCAGGCTGCGCGGGGCCCGGCGCGTCGGGCCGGCCGGCCGAGACGGTCGGGTGCTGCCAGCCGCGCAGGACGATCCGGGCCGGCGCCTCGCGCCGGTGCGCCCCGGCAGCCGACGCGGCGAGGAGACCCTTGTCGCGGAGGGGGTCGTCGTGACGGGAGCCGCCGTCGCGCAGCGCTGCGTCGAGAGCCGGCGAGACATCCGTGGCGAAGGCGTCCGCGACCTCCCCGGGCGTGTCCGGCCGGTCGGGATGCGCGAGGGGTCCGAGTTCGGTGTCCGCGATCATGAGGCGCTCCCCGGGCGTGGCGCCAGGTGCAGGGCGCGGTGTCGCCGGGACCTGGCCGGACATGGCAGCGGACGACATGCGGGAGCGTCCCGGCCGATGCGGATCAAGCGGCCTGTCTCGCGCGGGTCGCGACACGAGGCAAGGGGATCACCTCCAGTGTCATCGTCTGTCGCTGGTGCACGTCATGCAGGCAGCCTGCCCGCCATGAACCCGGAACCGAACTGTTTGCCATCGTATGCAACCATTGCTTGTGCAGACCATTCAGCCATGTTAGCCGGGTTGCGACGCATTCAGATACCTTCCTGACACTTGGGGCGCACGATGGCCGGAAATCCGCTGACAGTCACCGGCGGCGCGGACCATGCCGCGGTCAGCCTGCAGTTCGACGCGGGCGACCGCGCCAGGCTGCTGGGCGAGGCGCTCGCCGGCATGATCGACGGGCAGTATTCCGCGACCCAGGCCTCCGTCTACGGCGCCGGCGGGGGCGCGGCCTCCGCCTACGTCATCGTGCCGGGCGGCACGACCGGTGCGGTCGACGTGACGGGCGCCGGCGCGGTCGCGATCCAGGACACGGGGCCGCTGACCGTGGCCGGCGGCGGTGCCGGCAGCCAGTCGGTGCTGGCCGGCGACGGCGGGCTGGTGTTCTCGGCAGTGGCGGGCAGCACCACCGTGGTCGCGGGCGGCGGCGCCAACTCGGTGTCCTTCGCCGGCGGGACCGGCACGAACGCGGCCTACCTGAGCACCGGCGACGACACGGTGACCGGCGGCGACGGCGCCAGCACCATCGACGCGGGCGGCGGCAGCAACCTGGTGCGCACCGGGGCGGGCACCAGCAGCGTGATCGTGGAGGGCAACGACCGGGTCGAGCTGGGCAGCGGCGCCGCGACCGTGGGCGTGATCGGCTCCGGCAGCGCCACGGTGAGCGGCGGCACGGGCGGCTCGCTCGACTTCCAGGGGGGCGCTGCCGCCAGCACCGTGCAGGGCGGCGGCACCACGGGCGACCGGATCGAGGGACGCAGCGGCGGCGGCCTGCTGGTCGGCGGCAGCGGCGGGGCCAACACCATCATCGGCGGCACGGGTGCGGCCACCATCACCGGCGGCGGGGACGGCGACTACCTCGAGGGCAACTCCGGGCACGACCTGGTCACCGCGGGCGCCGGCGGCGAGACCGTGTCGGCGATGGCTGGCGGCGACACGCTGGTCGGCAGCGGCGGGCGGACCACGTTCCTGCTGCAGAACGCGGATGCGGTCACGACGCAGGTGGAGCTGGGGTCCGGCACGGCCAAGGTCGCGGTGCTCGGCGGCGGCGCGGCCTCGGTGAGCGGTGGCGCGAGCGGCTCGCTGGACTTCCAGGGCGGCGGCGCGGCCTCCACGGTGGACGGCGGCGGCACGGCGGGTGACCGCATCGAGGGACGCGACGGCGGCGGCGTCCTGGTCGGCGGCAGCGGCGGGGCCAACACGATCATCGGCGGCACGGGTGCGGCCACCATCGCCGGCGGCGGGGACGGCGACTACCTCGAGGGCAACTCCGGGCACGACCTGATCACCGCGGGCGCGGGCAGCGAGACCGTCGCCGCGATGGTCTCCGGCGACACGCTGGTCGGCGGCGCCGGCACCACGACCTTCGTGGTCGAGGCGATGACAGGCAGCACGCAGGTCGAACTCGGCACCGGCGGCGCGAACGTGGTCGTCACCGGCAGCGGCGGCGTGGTGGTGGAGGGCTCCGGCGACGGCGGCGGCACGCTGAACTTCACCGGCGGCGGCTCGCCCGCCATCGTGCTCGGCGGCAGCACCGGCAGCGACCGGATCGAGGGCCGGGCCGGCGGCGGCTTCCTGGCGGCCGGCAGCGGCGGCGGCAGCACGGTGATCGGCGGCAGCGGCTCGGCCACGATCGAGGGCGGCGGCGCCGGCGACTACCTGGAGGGCAACTCCGGGCACGACCTGATCTCGGCCGGCGCGGGCAGCGAGCAGCTCGTCGCGCGGGTGGGCGGCGACACGCTGCAGGGCGGCACGGACACGGCCGCCACCACGGTGTTCGTGGTCAACGGCGCGGACAGCGTCACGCTGGGGGCCGGCAACGCCGTGGTCGCGGTCGGCGCGGTGCCGGCGAGCGTCACCGACCCGGACCCGGTCGACGTCGGCTCTGCGGTGGTGAGCGGCAGCACGGTGGCCGGCGCCACGCTGCTGTTCGAGGGCGGCGCGCACGCCAGCACGGTGCAGGCCGGCACCGCGAGCGCCACGATCTACGCCGGCGCGGGCGGCGGCGTGTTCACCGGCGGCTCGGACGGCGGCAACGTGCTGATCGGCCAGGGGGGCAACGTGTCGCTGACCGGCGCGGTGTCCGGCGACTACCTGGAGGGCGGCACCGGCACCAACCTGCTCACCGCGGGCGCCGGCAACGAGACGCTGGTCGCGGGCACCGGCAGCGACACGCTGGCGGCCGGCAGCGGCGACGACGTGCTGTCGTTCGTCAAGGAAACCGCGGCCCAGGGCGCGCAGGTCTACACCGTGGACCAGTTCAACGCCGGCGACGTGCTCTACTTCAAGGACTCCGCGACCGCGGACTACGCGATCACCCACCAGAGCGTGTCGGGCGGGGCGACCACGATCACGCTCGCCGACAGCACGAAGATCGTCATCCAGGGCACCACGGCCACCATCGGGGGCGGCAGCTTCAGCCACCAGTGACACCGGCTGTCGTGATGCGTGACCGGGGAAGCAAGCAAGGTTGAGGCTCTGCCTCAAACTCCGCCAAAGGCAAGCCTTTGGAATCCGTTACTTAAGTGCAGGGTTTCCAAAGGGCTCGGCCCTTTGGCGGGTTCGGGCAGAGCCCGACCTTGCTTCCTTCAGGGTTGTCTCGCCGTGAACGGCCCGGCGCACGACGCGGTCGAGCGGGGCCGGACGGCGCTGCGGGCGGGCGAGAGGGCGGAGGCGGTGCGCTGGCTCGACCGTGCGCACCGGCTGGCGCCGGGCGACCGGTCGGTGGCGCTGCTGCTGGCCTCGGCGTTCACCGGGATCGACGACGCGCACGGGCGGGCGCTGCTGCGCGAGCTGGTCGCGGCGGCGCCGGACCTGCGGGACGCACGGGTGGCGCTGGTGATCGCGGAGCGGCGGCTGGGGGCGGTGGCGGAGGCGGCACGGCAGCTCGACCGGCTGCTCCTGGCCATGGCGCCGCCGCTTGGCGACGTGTTCGCTCGCCTGGCCGGCGAGGTGGCGCGCGCGGCCGGGGCGCCCGGGTGGATCGGCGCGGACAGCCGCGGGCGCCTGCTGCTCTGCGCGTCGCAGGGTGCGGCTGACGGGGGGGCCGTGGCCCCTGCGCCGGACGGGGGGTGCGCCGCGTGGGTCGAGCTTGCCGTGGATGGCGTGGCGGCGGGCGTCGTCGTCGCGGACGGGACCTGCCGGACGAAGGTTTTGGCGCCGGGTCGTGCGGGACTGGTGACGGCGTGCTGCGGCGGGCGGGCGCTGCTGGGCAGCGGGGTCGACCTGGCGGCGCGGCGGCGCACGCGCGGCGTCGCCTGGATCGAGCCGGACGGATCGGTGGCGGGGTGGGCGTGGCTGCCGGGCGACCCGGACCGGGCGCCGGCCCTGGATGTGCGCGTGCGCGACGACGCGGGCGCGGCGCGCGCGATCCGGCTGCGGGCGGTGGCGGAGCAGGGCGACGGGGACGGGTCGGAGCGGCGCCGCGGGTTCCGCGTGGCGGCGCGGCGTCTCGCGGGGGCGGACACGATCGGGGTCGCGGGGGCGGACGGCACGGAGCTGGTCGGCAGCCCGCTTGCGGTGGAGCGACGGGGCGGACCCCGCAGGGCGGGCGCCGGCGGCGCGCCGGGGGCTGCGGCGTGGGACGGAGTCGGCGCGACGGCCCGCGCGGTGCCGGTGCGCCGCGGGGTCGATGTCGTGATGCCGGTGCACCGGGGGGAGGCGGATTTTTCCGCGTGCCTGGCGACGCTGCTGCGCGACCGCCCGCCCGGGCTGCGGATCGTGGTGGTCGACGACGCCTCGCCCGACCCGGCGCTGCGCCGCGCGGCAGAGGAGGCGGCGGCGCGGGGCGACGTCGTGCTGCTGCGCCATCCGGAGAACCGGGGTTTCCCGGCGGCGGCGAACACCGGGCTGCGCCATGCCCGCGCGGACGGGCCGCGCGACGTCGTGCTGCTCAACCCGGACACGCTGCTGCCGCCGGGGTGGCTCGCGCGGCTGGCGGCGGCGGCGTACGGGGCGGCCGACGTGGGCAGCGCCACGCCGATGACCGGCGACGGCTCGATCCTGTCCTATGCGGCGGGCGGCGACGCGGCC
>CAXSFE010000125.1:0-9742 GCA_964236585.1 uncultured Acetobacteraceae bacterium | reverse complement strand
GGCGCCAAATCGGCCTCGTTCCGCCATGTCGCCAGGCCGGGCGCGGCGCGCTGCGTCCGTTGCTCGGCGGCACCGCGTGGCTGCTGGACGAGAGCTACAACGCGTCCGGCGCCTCGGTGCGCGCGGCGCTCGAGGTGCTGGCGCTGCAGCGGGCCGCGCGCCGGGTCGCGGTGCTCGGCGACATGCTGGAGCTGGGCGACCATGCCCGCGCCGAGCACGAGGGCCTGGCCGGGGCGGTGCTGGCGGCGGCCGATCTGGTGCACTGCTGCGGGCCGATGATGCGCCACCTGTTCGACGCGCTGCCCGAGGGGCGTCGGGGCGTGTGGGCGCCGGACGCGGCGGGGCTGGCCGGGGTCGCGGCGCGGTCGGTGCGGGCGGGCGACGCGGTGCTGGTCAAGGGCAGCCTGGGCAGCCGCATGCGCCTGGTGGTGGCGGCGCTCGAGGCGGCGGGCGCGCCCGCCGGCGAGGACGCGGCCTGATGCTGTTCAACCTGTTCCATCCGCATGCGGACCAGTACGCGCTGTTCAACCTGCTGCGCTACCTCACGGTGCGCTCGGGGGCGGCGTGCCTGACGGCGCTGGTGCTGAGCTTCCTGCTCGGCTCCCCGGTGATCCGCTGGCTGAAGTCGGTGCAGCGGGGCGGGCAGCCGATCCGCCTCGACGGGCCGGAGCGCCACCTGCTGGAGAAGCAGGGCACGCCGACGATGGGGGGCGTGCTGATCCTGCTGGCCGCGGTGGGCTCGACGCTGCTGTGGGCCGACCTGCGCAACGACTACGTCTGGGCGGTGCTGTTCTGCACCCTCGGCTACGGCGCGATCGGCTTTGCCGATGACTACATGAAGCTGTCGAAGCGCAACACGAAGGGCGTCTCGGCCCGCGGCAAGCTGGTGGCGCAGGTGGTGATCGGGCTGGTGTCGGCGATCTGGATCGCGGCCGCGACGCACGGGCCGCTGGCGACCGGGCTGACGATCCCGGTGTTCAAGGAGGTGCTGGTCCCGTTCGGCTACGCCTTCCCGCTGGTGGGGATGGTGGTGATGCTGGGGGCGTCGAACGCGGTCAACCTGACCGACGGGCTCGACGGGCTGGCGATCGTGCCGACCATCATCGCGGCGGCGGTGTTCACGCTGATCGCCTACCTGGTCGGCAACCGGGTGTTCGCCGACTACCTGCAGCTCAACCCGATCCCCGGCGCGGGCGAGCTGGGGGTGTTCTGCGCGTCGCTGGTCGGCGCGGGCATCGGCTTCCTGTGGTTCAACGCGCCGCCGGCGGCGGTGTTCATGGGCGACACCGGCAGCCTGGCGCTCGGCGGCGCGCTGGGGGCGGTGGCGGTCGCGACCAAGCACGAGATCGTGCTGGCGATCGTGGGCGGGCTGTTCGTGGTCGAGACGGTGTCGGTGATCATCCAGGTATTCTGGTACAAGCGCACCGGGCGGCGCGTGTTCCTGATGGCGCCGCTGCACCACCACTTCGAGAAGAAGGGCTGGGCGGAGCCGACCATCGTGATCCGATTCTGGATCATCTCGATGATCCTGGCGCTCGTCGGCCTGGCGACGCTGAAGATCCGATGAGCGCGCCCCTGCCCTTCCCTCCCGGCCTGTTCGCGGGACGCCGCTATGCCGTGCTCGGGCTCGGGCGCAACGGGATGCCGGCGGCGCGCGCGCTGCGGGCGATGGGTGCCGACGTGTGCGTGTGGGACGACGGCGAGGCGGCGCGGGGCGCGGCGGCCGCGGAGGGCATGGACGTGCGGCGGCCGGAGTTCGCGGGCGAGGCGTTCGACGCGCTGGTGGCCTCGCCGGGCATTCCGCATGCGCTGCCCGTGGCGCATCCGGTGGCGGCGGCGGCGATCGCTGCGGGAGTGGCGGTGCTGTCGGACGCGGAGCTGCTGTTCCAGGCAGTGCGGCGCGCGGGGTCGCGGGCGCGCTTTGCCGGCGTCACCGGGACCAACGGCAAGTCCACGACCACGGCGCTGCTGGCGCACGTGCTGGGCGCGGTCGGGGTGCCGGTCGCGGCGGGGGGCAATCTCGGGCCGGCGGCGCTGGCGCTGCCGCTGCTGCCGGACGGGGGCGTGTACGTGCTGGAGATGTCGTCGTACATGCTGGAGCGGCTGGCCACGCTGCGCTTCGACGCGGCGGCGCTGCTCAACCTGAGCCCGGACCACCTGGACCGGCACGGCGACATGGCGGGCTACGTCGCGGCCAAGCGGCACGTGTTCGACCGGCGCGAGGGCGCCGGGCTGGCGGTGGTCGGCGTGGACGATCCGCTGTCGGCGGAGCTGGCGGCGGGGATCGACGGCTGCGTGCGGATTTCCGGGCGCGAGGCGGCGGACGGGGAGGCGGAGTGCTTCGTGCGCGACGGGCGCCTCGTGGACGCGAACGGCGTGCGCGGGCTGCGGCTGCGCGATGCGGCCGCGCTGCCCGGGGCGCACAATGCGCAGAACGTCGCGGCGGCGGTGGTGATGGCTACGTGGCTGGCCGCCGATGTCGGGGCGCGGGCGACGGCGGAGGCGATCGACGCGGCGGTGCGGGGATTCGGCGGGCTGGCGCACCGCCAGCAGCGCGTCGCCGAGCGGGGCGGGATCGTCTACGTCGACGACAGCAAGGCGACCAACGCGGATGCGGCCGCGCGCGCTCTGGGCTGCTACGGACGGCTGGTGTGGATCGCGGGCGGGGTCGCCAAGGCCGGCGGCATCGAGGCGCTGTCGCCGTGGTTCCCCCGGGTGGCGCACGCGCTGCTGGTCGGGCGTGACGCGCCGGTGCTGGCGGAGACGCTGGCGGCGGCGGGGGTGTCGCACGAGGTCGCGGGCACGCTGGAGGCGGCGGTGCCGCGGGCCGCGCGGGCGGCTGCGGCGCTGGGGGCGGAGGTCGTGCTGCTGTCGCCGGCCTGCGCCAGCTTCGACCAGTTTCCCGGGTTCGAGGCGCGGGGGCTGCGCTTCGCCGAGCTGGCGCGCGCCCTGCCCTGCTGCGGCGGCGAACGCCCGGCCGCGATCGCACGAGAGGATGCCGCCTGATGCCCGCGCTGTCGCGCAACGACAACTCCGTGC
Organism: uncultured Acetobacteraceae bacterium; assembly: GCA_964236585.1. Classification (GTDB taxonomy): domain Bacteria; phylum Pseudomonadota; class Alphaproteobacteria; order Acetobacterales; family Acetobacteraceae; genus CAXSEF01. Next base: position 6,703 of record CAXSFE010000125.1, on the reverse strand, counting down.
TCGGGCGCTGGTGGTGGACCGTCGACCACTGGACGCTGTTCGCGGTGACCGCGCTGATCGGGTTCGGCTACATCCTGATGCTGGCGGCGAGCCCTGCGGTGGCCGAGCGCATCGGCCAGTCGCGCGACCTGTTCATCCTCAAGCAGGTCGTGTTCCTCGCCGTGGCGGGGGCGATCGTGGTGGCGACCTCGATGCTGTCGGCGCGCGGCGTGCGGCGGCTGGCGATGGCCGGGTGTGCGGCGGCGCTGGTGCTGACGTTCCTGACGCTGGTGCACGGCGTCGAGATCAAGGGCGCGCGGCGCTGGATCGCGCTGCCGGGGATGTCGCTGCAGCCGAGCGAGTTCCTCAAGCCGTGCTTCGCGGTGGTCACCGCGTGGCTGCTGACCGAGGCGCACCGGACACGGAACTTCCCGGGCACCGTGATCGCCTGCGTGCTGTTCGGCGTGATCCTGATGCTGCTCAAGTCGCAGCCGGACATCGGCATGCTGACCGTGATCACGGTGGTGTTCTTCGCCCAGCTCGTGGTCGGCGGGCTCAACCTGTTCATGGTGGGCGTGGCCGGGGCGGGCATGGTCGGCGCGGGGGTGGGCGCCTACGCGCTGTTCCCACACGTGCGCAGCCGGGTCACGCGGTTCCTGCACCCGGACCGCGGCGACCACTACCAGGTGGACACGGCGCTGCAGGCGTTCGGCAACGGTGGGCTGCTCGGGCGCGGGCCCGGCGAGGGGCGCGTGAAGGACCTGCTGCCGGACGCGCACGCGGACTTCGTGTTCGCGGTGGCGGGCGAGGAGTTCGGGCTGGTGATCTGCCTGGTGATCCTGGTGATCTTCGCCTTCATCGTGGTGCGCGGGCTGCTGCGGCTGCTGGCGGAGAGCGACGAGTTCGTGGTGCTGGCGTCGTCGGGGATCATCACCGGCTTCGGGCTGCAGGCGTTCGTCAACATGGCGTCGTCGCTGCACCTGATCCCGACCAAGGGCATGACGCTGCCGTTCATCTCGTACGGCGGGTCGTCGGCGATGTCGGTGGCGCTGGCGATGGGGATGCTGCTGGCGCTGACGCGCCGGCGCGCCCGGGGAGAGCTCGCATGAGGGTGTCGGGCACCGGGATCGGCAGGCAGCAAGGCCAGGGGCTCTGCCCCTGGACCCCGCCAAAGGGCAAGCCCTTTGGAAACGATTGCCTAAGTCAAGGGATCAAAGGGTCCTCGGACCCTTTGCGGGTCCGGGCAGAGCCCGGCCTTGCTTTCTTTGGATTGTGCGTCCGCATGAGGGGGATCTGCTCATGAGGGGACCGGCCCTGCGCCCGATCGTGATCGCGGCCGGCGGGACCGGCGGGCACTTCTTTCCCGCCGAGGCGCTGGCGGCGGAGCTGCTGTTGCGCGGGCAGCGGGTCGTGCTGATGACCGACGCGCGCTCCGGCGGGCTGCGCTCGGAGGTATTTGCCAACGCGGAGACCTTCGTGCTGTCCGGCGCGGGCATCGCGGGGCGGGGGGCGCTGCGGGGCGCGCGGGCCGTGGCTGCGCTGGCGCGCGGCGCGGTGCAGGCGCGGGGGCACCTCGGGCGGCTCGATGCCTCCGCGGTGGTGGGGTTCGGCGGGTATCCGTGCGTGGCGCCGGTGCTGGCGGCGCGGGCGCTGCGCCGGCGGCCGGCGCTGGTGCTGCACGAGCAGAACGCGGTGCTCGGCCGGGCCAACCGCTGGCTCGCGCCGCGGGTCGACGTGCTCGCGCTGGGGTTCGAGGGCACGACGCGCGTCCCGGCCGGGGTCGAGACGCTGGTGACGGGCAATCCGGTGCGGCCGGCGATCCGCGCGCTTGGCGGGGTGGAGCGTGGGGTGCCGCGGCGTCCCCTGGGGCTGCTGGTGCTGGGGGGCTCGCTGGGGGCGCGCGTGTTCAGCGATGTGGTGCCTGCGGCCTTTGCTCTGCTCGACGCGGAGGAGCGCGCAGGGCTGCGCGTGGTGCAGCAGTGCCGCGCAGAGGACCTTGGCCGCGTCGCCCGCGCCTACGATCTTGCCGGAGTTTCGCACGAGCTGTCGGTGTTCTTCCCCGATGTCGCCGACCGGCTGGCCGGGTGCGACGCGGTGATCGCGCGGGCCGGCGCGTCGACGGTGGCCGAGCTGGCGGTGGCGGGGTGCCCGGCGCTGCTGGTGCCGCTGCCGTCCGCGATCGACGACCACCAGACGCGCAACGCGGAGTCGGTCGGTGCGCCCGTGCTGGCGCAGGCGGCGTTCACGCCGGAGAGTGTCGCTGGCCATCTGCGCGCGATGCTGGCCGATCCGGCGGGGCTCGCCGTGCTGGGCCGGCGGATGGCGGCGCATGCGCGGGCCGATGCGGCGGTGCGGCTGGCGGACTTGGTGGAGGCGCGCATCCGGGCGAGCGTGGCGCCGGGCGGGCGCGGCGGGGAGGTGGCGGCGCGGACCGCGGCGTCCGGCGTGTCGGCGCAAGGCGTTTCGTCGCCCGGACTCTTGTCGGACAGGGAGCCGCGCGCGTGAGGGCGCTCCCGCTGGGCATCGGCACGATCCACTTCGTGGGCATCGGCGGCATCGGCATGTCGGGCATCGCCGAGGTGCTGCACACGCTCGGCTACGCGGTGCAGGGCTCGGACATGAGCGAGAACGCCAACGTCGCGCGTCTGCGCGAGGCCGGCATCCGCGTCGCTGTTGGGCATGACGCGGCCAACCTCGGCAACGCGCAGGTCGTGGTCACCTCGACCGCGATCCCGAAGTCCAACCCGGAGGTCGCGGCCGCCCGCGCCCGGCTCATTCCGGTGGTGCGCCGTGCGGAGATGCTGGGCGAGCTGATGCGGCTGAAGTGGTCGGTGGCGATCGGCGGCACCCACGGCAAGACCACGACGACAAGCCTGATCGCCGCGGTGCTGGAGGCGGCGCACCTCGATCCCACGGTGATCAACGGCGGCATCATCAACGCGCTCGGCTCCAACACCCGGCTCGGCGAGGGCGAGTGGATGGTGGTCGAGGCGGACGAGAGCGACGGCAGCTTCCTGCGCCTGCCGGCGGTGATCGCGGTGGTGACCAACATGGACCCCGAGCACCTCGACCACTGGGGCACCGGCGAGGCGATGATCGCGGCCTACGACCAGTTCGTGGGCAACATCCCGTTCTACGGTTTTGCCGTGCTGTGCCTCGACCACCCGACGGTGCAGCAGATGATTCCTCGGCTCGATCGTCGGATCGTGACGTACGGGTTCTCCCCGCAGGCGGACGTGCGGGCGGAGCGCATGGTCGCGGACCGCATGGGGGCGACCTTCGAGGTGCAGCTCACCGACCGGCATCGCAACACGCAGCGGCGCATGGGGCCGTTCCGGCTGCCGATGCTGGGGCAGCACAACGTGCAGAACGCTCTGGCCGCGATCGCGGTCGGCATGGAGATGGAGATCGACGACGCGACGATCCGCTCGGCGCTGGCCGGGTTCAGGGGGGTCAAGCGGCGGTTCACCAAGACCGGCGAGAGCGGCGGCATCACGGTGATTGACGACTACGGCCACCATCCGGTCGAGATCGCCGCGGTGCTGAAGGCGGCGCGGCAGGCCGGGGCGCGCGACGTGGTGGCGGTGGTGCAGCCGCACCGGTACAGCCGGGTGGAGTCGCTGTTCGACGCGTTCTGCTCGTGCATGAACGATGCGGGCACGGTGATCGTGGCCGACATCTACGCGGCCGGCGAGGCGCCGATCCCGGGGGTGGACCGCGACGCCATGGTCGACGGGCTGCGCGCGCGGGGGCACCGCAGCGTGGTGCCGCTGCCGGGCCCGGAGCATCTGGCCGAGATGGTGCACGCCATCGCGCGGTCGGGCGACTTCGTCATCTGCCTGGGGGCGGGCAACATCACGGCGTGGGCGCAGTCCCTGCCGGAGGAGCTGGCCGCGCTGCAGGGCCAGCGGAGGTCGGCGCGATGATGCCGGCAGCCGTTCAGGCCGCGCTGCCGCCGATGCGCGGGCGGCTGCAGCACGCGGCGCCGCTGGGGCCTGCGACTTGGTTCCGGGTCGGGGGTGCGGCGGAGGCGCTGGCGCGGCCGGCGGACGTGGAGGATCTGTGCGGCTTCCTGGGCGCGCTGCCGCCGGAGCTGCCGGTCACCGTGCTGGGGGCGGCGTCGAACCTGATCGTGCGCGACGGCGGGCTGCCGGGCGTGGTGGTGCGTCTGGCGCGCGGCTTTGCCGGGGTCGAGGTCGAGGCGGACGGGGTGGTGGCGGGCGCGGCGTGCATGGACGCGACGGTGGCGGAGCACGCCGCGGCGGCGGGGCTGGCCGGGCTGGAGTTCCTGTCGGGCATCCCCGGCACGCTCGGGGGGGCGGTGGCGATGAACGCGGGCGCGTACGGCGGCGACATGGCCGGCTGCCTGGACTGGGCGGAGGTCGTCACGCGCGGCGGCGAGCTGGTCCGGGTGGGGGCGCAGCGTCTCGCGCTGACGTATCGCCACTCGGCCCTGCCGCCGGAGTCGGTGGTGGTGCGGGCGCGGCTGCACGCGGCGCCGGGCGATGCCGGCGCGATCGCGGCCCGCATGGCGCAGATCCGGGCGTCGCGCGAGGCGACGCAGCCGGTGCGGGCGCGGACCGGCGGCTCGACGTTCCGCAACCCGGAGGACGGCATGAAGGCGTGGGAGCTGATCGACGCGGCCGGCTGCCGGGGGCTGGTGCGTGGGGGTGCGCAGGTCAGCGAGAAGCACTGCAACTTCCTGCTCAACACCGGCGGCGCCACGGCGTCGGACCTGGAGGGGCTGGGCGAGGAGGTGCGCCGGCGGGTGCATGCCGCCTCCGGCGTGTCGCTGCTGTGGGAGATCCGGCGCATCGGCGTGCCCGGCGGCCGGCCGGGCCTCGCGCCAGACGCGCGGCCGGGCCTCGCGCCAGACGCGCGGCCGGGGGTGGTGTCGTGACGCGGGTCGCGGTGCTGCTGGGCGGCATCTCGGCGGAGCGCGAGGTGAGCCTGTCGTCGGGCGCGCAGGTGGTGGCGGCGCTGCGCGAGGGCGGCTTCGACGTGCTGCCGGTCGAGGTCGGGCGGGACCTGGCGGCCGTGCTGGCGGCGCTCGATCCGAGGCCGGACGTGGTGTTCAACGCGCTGCACGGCCGGTTCGGCGAGGACGGGGTGATCCAGGGCGTGCTCGACTGGCTGGGCATTCCCTACACACACTCGCCCGGGCGGGCCTCGGCACTGGCCATGGACAAGTCGGCGTCGCGGCTGGTGTTCCAGGCGGCCGGGCTGCCGGTGGCGGCGGGGATGGTGGTCTCGCCGCAAATGCTGGCGGAGGCGGACCCGATGCCCCTGCCCTACGTGGTCAAGCCGGTGGCGGAGGGCTCCTCGGTCGGCGTGCACATCCTGCGGCACGGCGACAACCGGCGCGAGGCGCTGGCGCGCGGGTGGAGTTTTGGCGACGAGGTCCTGGTCGAGGAGTACGTGCCGGGCCGCGAGCTGACCGTGGGGGTGCTCGACGACCGGGCGCTCACGGTGACGGACATCACCGCGCGCGGCGGGTTCTACGACTACGAGTCCAAGTACGGCGCCAACGGGTCGCGCCACGTGCTGCCGGCGGTCGTGCATCCCGACGTTGCGGCGGCGGCGATGCGCATGGCGGTCGAGGCGCACCGGGCGCTGGGGTGCCGGGGGGCGACGCGCGCGGACTTCCGCTACGACGACACCGCCGGCGAGCCGGGGCGGCTGGTGCTGCTGGAGGTCAACACGCAGCCGGGGATGACGCCGGTGTCGCTGCTGCCCGAGCAGGCGGCGTGGTGCGGGATGGATTTTCCCGCGCTGTGCGCCTGGATGGTGGAGCACGCCTCGTGCCGCGGCTGACCCCGCCGCGCCCCGGCGACCGCGACGCGGGCAGCGCGCGCACGTCGCGGACCGGCGGGCGGATCGGCGGGCGGCCGTCCGCGCTCAAGCTGCTGCTGCGCCGGCAGCGCCGGCTGGTTCGCCCGGTGCTGTGGGGGTGTGCGGGCTTCGTCGCGGTGCTGGGGGGGATCGTGCTGCTGCACTCCGCGCGCCCGGGCGGCAGCATCGCGACGCTGCGCGAGCGTCTGGGCAGGGCCGCGAACCTGCACGTCACCGACGTGGTGATCGCGGGACGCGTCAACACGCCGGAGACGCTGCTGCGCGCGGCGCTGGGCGTGTCGAAGGGCGACCCGATCCTCGGCTTCTCGGTGGAGGCGGCGCGGGCGCGGATCGAGACGCTGTCCTGGGTCGAGCACGTCGCCGTCGAGCGCCGGCTGCCGGGCACGATCTTCGTGCAGGTTATCGAGCGGCGGCCGTTCGCGATCTGGCAGAACCAGGGGCGCTTCGTGCTGGTCGACCGCGACGGTCAGGTGGTCGCTAACCAGGAGGTCTCGCCGCGCGACTGGGGCAGTTTTGCCTCGCTGCCGCTGGTGGTGGGCGCGGGCGCCCCGACGCAGGCGGCGGGGCTGATCGACGGGCTTGCGGCGCTGCCGGAGGTGAGGAGCCACGTGAGCGCGGCGGTGCGGGTGGGCGAGCGCCGCTGGAACCTGCAGCTGCGCAACGGCACCACGGTGATGCTGCCGGAGGGGGCGGTGCCGCAGGCGCTGGCCAAGCTCGCGGAGCTGCAGGCGGCGGACGGGCTGCTCGACCGGCCACTGGCCAGCGTCGACCTGCGGCTGGCGGACCGGATGGCGATCCGCCCGCTCGCGGCCGCGGCTGCGGCCGCTCCCGGCACGACGGTCGGGCCCGCGGGCCCGGCCGGCGCGGCGCC
>CAXSFE010000124.1:0-9754 GCA_964236585.1 uncultured Acetobacteraceae bacterium | reverse complement strand
GCCGGCGCCGCGGGCACCGCGTCCGGGACGAACGGCGCAGGCGGCGGCGGCCTCGGCGCCGGCGGCGACATCTTCGTGGCCTCCGGCGGCACGCTCGACATCGCGTCCGGCTCGCTGTCCGGCGCCTCCGTGGCCGGGGGTGCGGCCGGCGGCAGCGCGGCCGCGGCCGGCTCCGCCTACGGCTCCGGCATCTTCGTGCAGGGCAACGCCACGCTGGCGTTCGACCCCGCCGCCGGCACCACCCTCGTGCTCGGCGACGTGATCGCCGACCAGTCCGGCTCCGGCGGCGCCGGGAGCAGCGCGGGCAGCGCCTCGGTCGCGGTGTCCGGCGCGGGCACGGTCACGATCGCGGCCGTCGACACCTACACCGGCGGCACCACCCTGGCCGGCGGCACGCTGCTGGTCGCGGCGACGGGCGTGGCCGGGCACGGCGCGATCACCTTTGCCGCCGGCACCGCCTCGACCCTGGAAGGCGCCGGCACGGTCACCAACGCCGTGGTGCTGAACGTCGGCACGGACACGGTGGAGAGCGGCAGCCCCGCCGGCACCCTGACCCTGTCTGGCCCCGTCAGCGGCGCGGGCAGCCTGGTGGCGGGCGGCGGCACGGTGCTGCTGTCCGGCGCCAACGGCTTCACCGGCGGCGCGGCGATCCGGTCGGGCACGCTCGACCTCGCCTCCGCGGCCTCCGCGGGCACCGGCACGCTCGGCTTCGGCGCCGGCCCCGCCACGCTCCAGCTCTCGACCGGCACCACCCTGGCCAACGTCGTGACCGGCTTCGGCCTGGCCGACACCCTTGACCTGTCCGCCCTGGCCTACGCGCCGACGCTCGCGGCCCAGGTCCACGGCGGCCGGCTGACCATCTCCTCCGGCGGCACGACCGTGGCGCAGGTCGGCGTCAGCCTGGCCGACGGCACGCTGGTGCGGCTGGCCCGCGACGCGGGCACCGGCACCGACGTGCTGATGGTGGCGCCGCTGTCCGTCGCCGCGGGCTCCGCCGCGCTGGCCGGCAGCGACGCGGCGAGCCTGCACCCGTTCGCCTCCGTCGCCCTGGCCGACCCGAACGGCACGGTGGCGGAGACCGCGACCGTGATCCTGCGCGACGCGGACGGGATGCCCACCGACGCCGACGGCACGCTCGCCGGCAGCGGGCTGACGCGCACCGGGCCCGGCACCTACACGCTGACCGCGCCGAACGCCTCCGCCCTGGCGGCGTCGCTGCAGGCGCTGAGCTTCACGCCGACCGCCCACCAGGTCGCCCCCGGCACCAGCGTCGCCACCGGCTTCGCGCTGTCCGTGTCCGACGCCTACGGCGCCACCGGGTCGCTGGCCGCGCCGATCGTGCTGAGCGCGACGGCGATCCCGGCCCCGCCCGTGTTCACGCACGGCGGGCTGCCCTCGACCGGCGCCAGCAGCTCGACGGTCGCCACCGACGACGCCACCGCGGTCAGCCCGCTCGTCGGCGACGCGGTCGCCGACCCGACCTTCGGGGCCATGGACACCGTCACCGTGGTGCTCACCAACGCGCTCGGCGTGGCCGGCGACGCCAACGGCACCCTGTCCGGCGCCGGCGTGCACGAGACCGCCGCCGGCAGCGGCACCTACACGGTGTCCGGCTCGCCCGCGGCCCTGACCGCCGAGCTGGCGGCGCTGCGCTTCACCCCGACCGCGCACCAGGCCACGCCCGGCAGCAGCACCGCCACCACGCTCAGCCTCGCCCTGTCCAGCCCCGGCACCGCGCCGGTCGCCGCCGGCACCGTGGTGGTCGAGGCCGCCGCGCTCAACGACGCCCCCACCATCGCCGGCACCGCGCCGGTGTCCGACGCCACCGGCGCCCCGGCCGCGCCATTCGCCGCGGTCGCCGTCGCCAGCCCGGTCCACGGCGCCAGCGAGAGCGTCACCGTCACCCTGCTCGGCGCCGACGGCCAGCCCACCGACGCCAACGGCACGCTCGCCGGCGCCGGCCTCGTCGAGACGGCCCCCGGCAGCGGCGTCTACGTCGTGACCGGCTCGCCCGACGCCGTCACCGCGGCGCTCGACGCCGCCGTGTTCACCCCCACCGCCGACCAGGTGGCGCCGGGCGCCAGCGTCGCCACGACCCTGGCCCTGTCGGTGTCCGGCAACGGCGGCGCCCCCGTCACCGACACCCGCACCGTGTTCACCGCGACCGCGCCCGACACCGCGCCGAGCTTCTCCGGCACGCTGGCCGCCGTCTCGACCACCGACGCGGCCGCCGTGATGCCGCTGTCCTCCGTGGGCGTGGTCGACCCGGACAAGGGGGCCATGGACACGCTGACCATCACCCTGACCGGCGCCGGCGGCGCCGGCGACGCGGACGGCACCCTGTCCGGCGGCGGCATCAGCGAGACGGCACCCGGCAGCGGCACCTACACGCTGAGCGGCAGCCCCGCCTCGCTCGACGCCGCGCTGGCCGAGGTGAGCTTCACCCCCACCGCGCACCAGGCGGCGCCCGGCAGCTCGGTCGCCACCACCCTCTCGCTCGCCCTGTCCGACGGCCTGTCGCCCGCCGCCACCGGCAGCCTCGTCGTCAGCGCCACCGCCGTGCACGACCCGCTCTCGGTCAGCAACGGCGGCCCCGGCGCGATCGCCGCCAGCGGCACCGGGACGATCACCCCGTTCGCCGACGTCTCGATCGTCGACCCGGACAACGTCAGCGCCACCGCCACCCTCACCGTCACCGGCGCGGGAACCTCCGCGGGCGCCTCGCTCGTCCCGAACGGCCTCGTCGCCAGCGCGCCCGGCACCTACGTGGTGAGCGCCGCCTCGCCGGCGCAGCTCGCCGCCGCGCTGGACGCGCTCGCCTTCACGCCGAGCGGCACCGGCACCTTCACCCTAGGCCTCGTGGTCGGCGACAGCGCCGGCGACACGACCGCGGCACCGAGCACCGTCGTCACGCTCTACCCCGCCGGCATGGTCCCCACGATCGGCGGCATGGGCCAGTCCCCCGCCGCCATCACCGACGAGCAGACCGCCTCCCCGTTCGCCAACGCCACGATCTCGGACCAGCCGGGCGCGACGGAGACGGTGAGCATCACCGTGCACGGCGCCGACGGGACCGGGGTGGCCAACGGCACCCTGTCCGGCGGCGGCCTCGCCACCACAGCGACGCCCGGCGTCTACACCCTGACCGGCACGGCCGCGAGCGTCACCGCCGCCCTGCGCAACGTGGTGTTCACGCCCACCGCCCACGAGGTCGCACCCGGCCAGACGGTCGCGACCACCCTCTCGCTCGCCGTCTCCAACGCCGGCTACGGCCCGGTGACCGCGAGCACCGGCGTGACCGCCACCGCCGTGAACGACGCGCCGACCCTGTCCGGCGTGCCGGCGGCCGTGAGCGGCACCGACAACGCGCCGGTCAACCCGCTGGGCGCCGCCACCGTCGTCGATCCCGACCTGGGCGCCAGCGAGACGGTGACCCTGACCCTGACCTCCGGGACCCTGACCTCTGGCGGCGTGACCGGCGACGGCACCGGCACCCTGTCCGGCGCCGGGCTGCACGAGACCGCCCCGGGCAGCGGCGTCTACACCCTGTCCGGCTCGCCCCAGGCCGTGACCGCCGCCCTGCACGCGGTGGTGTTCTCCCCCGTGGCGCACCAGGTCGCCCCCGGCAGCAGCGTGACGACCACGCTGTCGGTCGCGGTGTCCAACGACGGCGGCCCCTCCGTGCCCGGCAGCAGCGTGCTGTCGATCGCCGCGGTGGCCGCGGCGCCGACGCTCACCGGCGACCAGCCGGGCACCGACGGCGGCTACGCCGTGTCGACCGACGACGCGACGCCGGTCCACCCGTTCGGCACCGAAACGGTGCAGGACCCCACGGTCGGCGCCAGCGACAGCGCGACCCTGACCCTGTCCGGCGCGGACGGCGTGCCCACCGACGCGAACGGCACGCTGTCCGGCGACGGCGTGGTCGAGACCACGCCCGGCACCTACGTGCTGTCCGGCACGCCCGCGCAGCTGAGCCAGGCGCTCGATCAGCTCGTGTTCACCCCCACGCCCCACCAGGCGGCGCCCGGCGCCAGCGTGACCACCACGCTCGCCGTCGCGCTGTCCGACGGGACCGCCAGCAGCCAGGCGCCCGCCACCGTGATCACCGCCACCGCGCGCAACGACGCGGCGAGCATCGCCGGCACCGGCCCCGTGGCCGACCCCACCGGCGGGCCGACCCGGCCGTTCGCCGCGGTCGCGGTCGCCGACCCCGACCAGGGGGCGAGCGAGAGCGTCACCGTGACCCTGCTCGGCGCGGACGGGCAGCCGACCGACGCCGGCGGCACGCTGGCCGGCACCGGCCTGCACGAGACCGCGCCGGGCGTCTACACCCTGACCGGCTCGCCCGCCTCCGTCACCGCCGCGCTGGACGGCGCGGTGTTCACCCCCGCCTTCGGCGCGGCCGCGCCCGGCACCAGCGTGACCACCACCCTGGCGATCGCCGTGTCCAACAACGGCGGGCCGGCCGTCACCGACAGCCACACCGTGCTCACCGCCACCGCCCCGGCCGCGCAGCCCGCGCCGGCCGCCGGCGTGATCGTCCTCGGCGGCGTCGCCGGCGGCGGCACCCAGACCACGGACGGCGTCGCCACGCAGCCCTTCGCGTCGATCACCGTGACCGACCCCGCGCTGGAGGCGAGCGACACCGCGGTCCTGCGCTTCAACCCCTCGCTCGGCCGACTGTCCGGCCTCGGCGGCGGCGTCCTCAGCGCCGACGGTGGGACCTACACCGTGACCGGCTCGCCGGCGTCGGTGCAGGCCAGCCTGCGCGCCCTGGTGTTCACGCCCACCCCCGACGAGGCGCAGCCGGGCGCGCCGGTGTCCGTGCCGTTCCGCCTCGGCGTCACCGACGGCGGCGCCAGCTCGACGCTCGACTCCACCGTGACCGTCACCCGGCCCGCGAACGAGACCTTCACCTGGGTCGGCGGCGACGGCGGCAACATCGCCGCCTCCGGCAACTGGCTGCAGAACGGGATGCAGCTCGGCACCACGCCGAACAGCACCGATACCGCGGAGTTCGTCACCCTCGCCGACGCGCACTATACCGTCAACGGCAACGCGGCGTTCGGCGAGATCAAGGTGCTCGGCGACGATGTGGTCTTCACCGGCACCGTCACCGCGACCGGCGAGACCGACCCGGTGAAGGGCCCCAACACCGCGGTCGACATCCGCGGCGGCTCGCTGACGATTGCCGCCGGGGCCTCGGTGAGCACCACCGGCACCGTGGTGGTCGACCGGAGCGCGCTGACGCTGAACGGCGTGCTCAACAACGCGGCGCTCGTGGCCGGCGCCGGCAGCACCGTCACCACCTCCGGGACCGGCGCGGCGCTGACCACGACCGGCACCGAGACGGTCGGCGGCACCATCGTCGCCGAGAACGGCAGCTCCAACAGCTTCGGCACCCTGGCGGTGACCGGGGCCGAGGTCGACGTCGACCCCACCTCGCATTTCACGGGAACGATCAGCGCCCAGAACACGGGGATCTTCAGCATCGCCCAGCCGGGCAGCACCGGCGGCACGGTCACCATCGCCGACACCCTGATCAACCCGGCTGGCGGCCTGAACTTCGGCGGCGCGAAGGACGACACCACGCTGCGGCTGGACGGCAGGGTGATCGGAACCGGCGCCACGGTCCTGCGCGGCGGCACCGTGGTGCTCGCCGGCCTGCCGAACGGCGCCGGCATCACCGCGGACGGCGTCACCGTCATCCTGTCGGGCGTCTCCGTGCAGGACATCGGCTTCATCGCCACCGACGCCGGCAGCAACAACACCCTGGTGCTCGGCGCGGCCGCCACCACCGTCGACAGCAACGGCACCGACACGATCCAGCTCGGCTCCGGCAAGCTGACCGTGAACGTCACCGGCGCCGCCAACATCACCGGCGGCACCGGCGACGACACCATCGACGCCACCGGCGCCAGCGCGGTCAGCGTCACCGGCGGCAGCGGCAACATCACCATCACCGGCACCGCCGACGCGGTCGTCAACGCCAACGGCGGCAGCGTGAACTACGCGGGCAGCGGCATCGTGGCCTTCGTGGGCGTGGCCGCCGGCGGCAGCGAGACCGTGACCGCCGGCGGCTCGGGCACCATCAACACCGGCAGCGGCGCCAACATGGTGACCCTGACCACCGGCAACCACGTGGTGAACAGCACCGGCAACGACACGATCACCTCCGCCGGAAGCGGCGCGGACACGATCAACGCGTCGGGCAGCACGGCGCTGGTGAACAACCCGGACGGCCCGCTGACCTTCGTGGGCGGCGCGGGCTCCTACACCGTCATGGGCGGCGCGGGCTCGGTCACCGTGAGCGGCGGCGCCGCGGGCGGCTACTACCAGGGCGGCACCTCCGGGGCCAACATGCTGACCGCGGGCGGCGCCAACACCACGCTGCTGGGCGGCGGCGCAGGCGACCAGCTCGTCGGCTCGGCCACCGGCGCCAACCAGCTGCTCGGAGGCTCCGGCCCCGAGACGCTGCGCGGCGGCGGCGGCCTGTCTCTGCTCGCCTCGGGCACCGGCGACAGCCTGATCACCACCGGCGCCGGCGTGTCCGAGGTCTACGGCGGCTCCGGCGGCCACGACACCATCATGGCCGGCGCCGGTCAGACCTTCGTCATCTCCCAGGACGACGAGTCGGTGGTGGGCGGCACCGGCCAGTCGATCGTCTACGGCGGCGCCGACGGCGGCGACACCATCCAGGGCGGCAGCGCCGGCGACGTGATGGTGGCCGGCGGCGGCGCCGAGCAGATGCTCGCAGGGTCCGGCAACGACACGATGTACGCCGGCACCGGCAGCAGCCTCATGGTCGGCAGCGCCACCGGGGCCACGCTGATGGTCGGCGGCCAGGTCGCGATCGACTTCATGGGAGGTGCCGGGCAGACCACCGTGTTCGGCAGCCAGGGCAACGACGTGATCACCGCCGGCAGCGGCAGCCTCCTGGCCGTCGAGGGCGCGGGCAGCAACCTGTTCCAGTTCGGGTCGGGCAGCGCCTCTGTGTTCAGCGGGTCGGGCACCAACACCTTCGCGTTCACCAGCGGGGCCGGCGGCGGCACGGACGTCATCGTCGGCTTCAAGACGGGCCAGGACCAGGTGACGACGACCGGGTTCGGCGGGCAGGCGGTCGCAAGCCAGCAGGTCACCGGCGGGTCCACCGTGGTCACGCTGACCGACGGGACGAACGTGGTGTTCTCGGGGGTGACCACGCTGGCGCCCGGGACGTTCGGCTAAGGCAAGGCCAGGGGCTCTGCCCCCATGCTTGAAAGCGGGGACCCCGCCAAAGGCGGAGCCTTTGGAATCCCTTCCTTAAGTCAAGGGATCAAAGGGTCCTCGGACCCTTTGCGGGTCCAGGGCAGAGCCCTGGCCTTTGCTTCCTAGAACAGCGCCCCCCGCGTGCTGACCGGCCACAGGCACTCGACGCGGTCGCGCCGGACGCCCACAAACCAGTCGTGCAGGTTCACCGTCGGGTCGACGTGGCCCGGGACGATGCGGATCTTCTCGCCGACCTCTGGCGCTGCGTCGCCGGTGATCTCCAGCAGGCCGTGCTCGTCGTTGGCCTGGACGTAGGCGACGCCGGGCAGGCCCCACACCACGGGCATGCCCGAGTTCGTGCTGAGCGCCTTGGTCCCGGCGTCGACGACGCGCCGCCCCGGCGCCGTGCCGCTCATCACGGTCGCCAGCACGAACAGCGCGTTGCCGAAGTCAGACACGAAACGACCGTCGCTGTCCCGGTTGCGCCCGTAGTCGGCGTCCATGAACACGTAGGAGCCGGCCTGGATCTCGGTGTACAGCCCCGACGCCAGCTCGAACTCGTGGCTGCCGGTGCCCGCGCCGGCGACCACGCCGCAGGCGAGGCCGTGCCCCGCCAGCAAGGCCGCGGCCGCGCGCGCCTTCTCGGTGGCGGCCCCGATCGCGGCGCGCCGCGCCTCGCGGGCCCGGAGGTGCTGGGCCGGGCCGTGGTACGCCTGGATCCCCGCGAAGCGCAGGCCGCCCTGCGCGGCGATCGCCCGGGCCAGCGGCAGAACCTCCTCGACGCTGTCGACGCCGCAACGGTTCGCGCCGACGTTCAGCTCGACGAGCACGTGCAGCGTGGTGCCGCAGCGCGCCGCGGCCTCGCCCAGCGCCGCGACGTTGGCCAGCGAGTCCACGCACACCGACACCTTCGCGTGCCGCGCCAGCGCCGCGAGCCGGGCCACCTTGGGCGCGCCGACGATCTCGTTGGTGACGAACACGTCGCGCACGCCGCCCGCGACCATGATCTCCGCCTCCGACACCTTCTGGCAGCACACGCCGACCGCGCCGGCGTCGAGCTGGAGGCCGGCGATAGCGGTGCTCTTGTGCGTCTTGGAGTGCGGGCGCAGCGCGACGCCGGTGCCCGCCATGCGGTCGCGCATGCGCGCGATGTTGGCCTCGAACGCGTCCAGTTCGACGAGCAGCGCCGGGGTGTCGACGTCGCGCACGTGCTGGCCGACGGTGGCGGGGGGCTGGATCAAGCGGGGTTTCTCCTGGCGGGGGGCGCGTCGGCGGCGCCCAGGTGCAGCGCGCCGGCGGGCTGCACGGTGACGGCGAAGGTGATGCCGACCGCGTTGGGCTCCAGCGTGACGCTGAAGCGGTCGGGCCCGGTGTAGCCGGGCTGCGGGACGTAGGAGATCGCCGCCTGCCGCCCGAGGGTGATCAGCCCCGCGCTGGCCTGGCCGTGGGCCGCGGGCGTGGTGACGAGGGCGGCGTTGAGCACGACCTGCAGGTCCGGGTTGAGGATCGTCAGCGTGCAGGCCTCGCCGGTGTCCTCGACGGCGAGGCTGGCGTTCACCGAGAGGAAGCCCAGGAGGAAGAACTTCTTCGCCTGGCAGGGCCCGCGCACGGTCTGCGGCTGCAGGCGCCCCTGGTCGTCGCGGTCGAGCCCGGCGCAGGCGCCGAGCAGCAGCGGGGCGAGCAGCACAAGCGGGCGAAGGCGGCGGAGCGTCATGGCGGCGGTTCCCGATGCGCGCGGAGTCCTGGCGCGAGGCCCGGGTTTGTCGGCTTCGTGCGCCAGGAAGGCAAGCAAGGTGTTCTTTCTTGAAAGAAAGAACCAAAGAACTTCTGCAAATTGGTCCCCGGAGCCGCCCGCATGACCTGATCCTTATGGGCAAAGTCTTTTTGCTTCTTTTTCTTCAGAAAAAGAAGAGTCTTGCTTCCCTTCCCTAGGGCGCCTGCCGCAGCGCCATGTCCAGCACGCGCACCGAGTGCAGCGCCTCGCGCCCCGACAGGTCCGCGATCTGGTGCCGGCACGAGGTCCCGTCCGCGACGATCAGGTCGTCCGGCCCGGCCGCGCGCACGGCCGGCAGCAGCCCGGCCTCCGCCATGGCGCGCGAGGCGTCCTGGGTCTCCGCCTGGTAGCCGAACGCCCCGGCCATGCCGCAGCACGAGGACTCGACCGGCCGGACGTCGAGGCCGCCGACCATCCCCAGGGTGGCGAGCGCGTCGGGGAACGCGCCGAACGACTTCTGGTGGCAATGCCCGTGGACGTGGGCGGTGCGCTCCAGGCGCCACGGCAGGTCGGGCCTCTCGCGCGCCAGGAACTCGCCGATGAGCAGGGCGCGGGGCGCGAGCGCCGCGGTGGCCTCGCCCGGCAGCAGCGAGGCGAACTCGTCGCGCAGGGTGAGCAGGCAGGACGGCTCCAGCCCGACGACCGGCAGGCTTGCGCGCGCCACGACGGCGCCGCCCGCGCCCAGCGCCGTGCCCCCGGACAGCGCGGCGAGCGTGCGCGCCGCCTCCG
>CAXSFE010000123.1:0-9857 GCA_964236585.1 uncultured Acetobacteraceae bacterium | reverse complement strand
TCCAGGGGCGGCTCGCCCCTGGCGGGTCTGGGCAGAGCCCAGCCTTGCTTGCTTGTGCGCCCTCACGAGTATGCGGAGGCCGGGAGCGACGCCACGCCGAGCAGCGTGACCTGCGCATGATCCGAGAAGCCGAGCACCGTGTTGCCGCCGGCCGCGGCGACGGTGGGGGCGGAGGCGTAGCCCTGTGCCGAGATGCGGTCCGTGCCGACCTTGAAGCCGGACACCACGAGGCTGCCGCCGGCGCCGTTCACCACGCCGATCAGGTCCATGCCGGTGCCGGCGAACAGGGTGGCAGCGCCGCCGCCGAGCTGCACGTAGGCGGTGCCGGTGCCGCCCAGGATGACTTCCTGCCCGGTGCCGGCGAAGATCGCGGCGGTGCCGGCGCCGCCGCTCAGCGTGGCGGGGCCGCTGCCGGCGACGATCACGCTCTGGCCGCTGCCGCCGGCGATCACGTCGGCACCGGTGCCACCGAAGAACACGTTGCTGGCGGTGGCGTCGGAGCCGGTCAGGGTCTCGTTGCCGGCGCCGGCAATGATGAGATTGCTGCCGGTGCCGTTGTCGGTGCCGGTGGCGACGAGGATGTCGCCGCTGCCGCCGCCCACGATCGTGACCGGCGCGGGCTGGGCGGCGATCGCGAAACCACGGCCCTGGGCATCGGTGTAGCCGCTGATCGGCCGGGGGCCGGGCACGTCGAGGCCGGCAATGATGACGTTGTTGCCGGCGCTGCCGCCATAGAATGCGCCGCTCTCGTTGCCGCCGAACACGGTGACGCTGCCGGTGCCGCCCTGGACGGTGAACGAGCCGAACGCGGGCGGGCCGAACTCCTCGCCCGGGGCGACCGCGTTCGGGTCGATCGAGCCCACGATGTTGGCGTGCCCGGCGCCATTCTCGTAGAGCAGGCCGGTGGCCGCCGCGAAGACCGTGGTGGTCTGGTCGGTGGCGTCGATCTCCGCGAGGCCGGTCGTGGTGATGGGTCCGACCACGACGCCGGGGTCGAGCACGAGCGTGCCGGCCAGCAGCACCGGCCCGCTGCCGCCGGCGGTGCCTGCGGCCAGCTCGAGCCGCGCGCCTTCGGCCACCAGGCCGCCGGAGAAGCTGTTGGCGGGGTTGGCCAGGACGACGTCGCTGCTGGGGATCACCGCGCCCGCGAAGCCGACACGCCCGACCACGCCGCCGATCCTCAGGGTGCCGGGGCCGCTGATCAGGCCGGTCAGGGTGGCGGCCGGGGAGGCGGCCGTGCCGACCAGGTCGATCACGCCGAGGGCGGGCAGGAGGATCGGGCTGGCGAGCGTGCCCAGGCTTCCGAGAAGGATGCCGTTGTCCAGAGTGAGGGTGCCAGGGGCGAACGATGCGCCGGGCTGCACGGTGAGTTGGCCGCCGTCCGTGACCGTGGCGGCGCCGGCCAGCAGCGCGGCGACCGGGGCGAGGGAGACGAACACCTGATCGTCGACGAAGGCGCCGACGGTGTAGGTCCCGGCCAGGGTCAGGCCGTAGACGAGCCTGTCCAGCCTGATGTCGACCGAGGCCGCGGCACCGCCGCCGGTGATCGTCTCGTCGCCCAGCCCGCTGTCGCCGCCGAATACGGCGTTGTCGCTCGCGGTGGGAACGCCGTTGCTCCAGTTGGACGCCGTGTTCCAGTCGCCCGACCCGCCGATCCAGGTTGTTGTCGCCATGACATCTCCCCCCGTCCTGCCGTCACGCCTCCACAACTCTGGCGCGATGTCCAGCGGATACGGTCGCGGAAAGACAAGCCCGGGAGGCCGCGTCCGGCCCCTTGCCAAGGCCGCCCGGGCCTGCGACCGAGCCGGCCGTGCGCATCGTCACCTGGAACATCAACTCGCTCCGCCTGCGCCTGCCGCTGCTGGAGCGGCTGGTGCAGGCGCTCGACCCTGACGTGATCTGCCTGCAGGAGACCAAGGTGCCGGATCCGCTGTTCCCCGACGCGGCACCCGGGGCGCTGGGCTACCCGCACGTCGCGCGGCGGGGGATGAAGGGGTATAACGGGGTGGCGGTGCTCTCGCGCATCCCGCTCACGCAGCGCATGGACTCGCCTGACTGGTGCGAGCGCGGCGACTGCCGGCACCTGCACGTCACGCTGCACGCGGAGTCGGGACCGGTGGAGCTGCACGACTTCTACGTGCCGGCCGGCGGCGACGTGGCGGACCGCAGCCTGAACGCGAAGTTCGCGCACAAGCTCGACTTCGTGGCGGAGGCGACGCGGTGGTTCGCCGGACGGCCGCGGTTCGCGCGCACGGTGCTGGTCGGCGACCTCAACATCGCGCCGGGGGAGCACGACGTGTGGAGCCACCGCGCCCTGCTGGACGTGGTGAGCCACACGCCGGTCGAGGTCGAGGCGCTGCTGGCGTGGCAGGCAACGGGGTTCGCCGACGCGCTGCGCCACTTCGTGCCGGACGGCGAGAAGCTCTACACGTGGTGGTCGTACCGCAACCGGGACTGGCGGGCGTCGAACCGGGGGCGGCGCCTGGACCACGTGTGGGTGTCGCACGACCTGACGCCGGCGCTGCAGGCGATGACAGTATTGGCGGAGGCGCGGGACTGGCCGAGGACGTCGGACCACGTGCCGGTTGCGGTGACGCTGGCGCTCTAGGAAGAAAGCCTGGGCTCTGCCCAGACCCGCCAGGGGCGAGCCGCCCCTGGACCGGCTCTACTAAGTAGGGGTTTCCAAAGGCTCAGCCTTTGGCGGGGTTCAGGGGCAGAGCCCCTGGCCTTGCTTCCTTGTGGCCCTTAAACCCTGGCCATGTCCTTCCCGTCCCTGCTCGCCTCCCTCGTCTCCCGCTGCGCGCGCCACGCCGGCGCGGTGTTCGCAGCCGGCCTCGTGCTCGCCGGCCTGTCCGCCTGGTACGCGTCCGGGCATCTCGGCGTGTCCACCGACGTGGACCGGCTGTTCTCCAACTCCCTGGGCTGGAAGCAGCGCCAGGTCGCGCTGAACACCGAGTTCCCGCAGTTCAACGACCTGATCGTCGCGGTGGTGGACGGGACGACGCCCGAGGCCGCGGAGGTCACGGCGGCGGCGCTGTCTGCGGCGCTGTCGCAGGACCACGCGCACTTCACCGCCGTGCGCCAGCCGGACCGCAGCCCTTATTTCGACCAGGAGGGGCTGCTGTTCCTCGACCGCGCGAAGCTCGAGCCGCTGCTGAACCAGACGATCGACGCGCAGCCGTTCCTGGGGCAGCTGGTGGCGGACCCGTCGGCGCGCGGGCTGTTCGCGGCGCTGTCGCTGGTTGCGATGGGGGTCGAGCACGGGCAGGGCGACCTCGCCGCCTTCGCGCCGGCGCTGCACGGATTCCACGACAGCCTCGCCGCCGCCGCCGCCGGGCACCCGGTGGCGCTGTCGTGGGAACGGCTGCTGTCGGGGTCGCTGGCCGACCAGGGGGGCAAGTACCACTTCGTGCTGGTCCACCCGGTGCTCGACTACGGCGCGCTGCAGCCGGGCGGGGTGGCCACGGCGGCGATCCGGGCGGCTGCGGCGAGGCTGCCGTTCGTCGTCGACGGCACGGCGCACGTGCGCATCACCGGGTCGATCCCGCTGGCCGACGAGGAGTTCGCGACCGTGGCGCAGGGCGCGCTCGCCGGCGCCGTCGGGTCGCTGCTGCTGGTGCTGCTGTGGCTGTTCCTGGCGGTGAAGAGCTGGCGGCTGATCGTGCCGATCGTGCTGACGCTGTTCCTCGGGCTGCTGCTCACCACGGCGTGGGCGGCGCTGGCGGTGGGCACGCTGAACCTGATCTCGGTGGGCTTCGCGATCCTGTTCATCGGCATCGCGGTGGATTTCTCGATCCAGTTCAGCGTGCGGTTCCGCGACATGCGGCGGGGCACGCCCGACGCGGGCACGGCGCTGGTGGCCACCGCGCGGCGCATGGGGCTGCAGGTCGTGGTGGCGGCGCTGGCGACGGCGATCGGGTTCCTGGCGTTCGTGCCGACGGCGTTCACCGGAGTCGCCGAGCTGGGGGTGATCGCGGGCAGCGGGATGCTGATCGCGCTCGCGTGCACGCTGACGTTCCTGCCGGCGGCGCTGGCGGTGTTCCGGCCGCACGGCGAGGCGGACGAGGTGGGCTTCGCCTGGGCGGCGCCGGTCGACCGGGGGATCGCGCGCTCGCACCGGGTGCTGCTGGCGGCGTTCGGCCTGGTGTTCGTGGCGGGGATCGCCGCCCTGCCCTTCCTGCGCTTCGACGCGGACACGCTGGACACCAAGAAGCAGGACACCGAGGCGATGCGCACGCTGCAGGACCTGATCGTCGACCCGGTCACCAACCCGTTCAGCATCGACATCATGCGGCCCGGCGTGGCCGAGGCGGCGGCGCTGGGGGCGAAGGCGGAGGCGCTGCCGCTGGTCGGCGCGGCGCTGAGCCTGCAGAGCTACGTGCCGCAGGACCAGGCGCCGAAGCTGGCGCTGGTGGCCGACGCCGCCTCGGTTCTGGGCCCGACCCTGTCGGCCAGCCCCACGCCGGTGCCGATCACGGCGTCGGACCTGCGCATGGCGGCCGACGCGACCGCGGCGCAGCTCGGGCATGTGGCGGACAGGCTGCCTGCGGACTCGCCGATGCGGCCGATCCTTGCCGACCTGAAGGCGCTGCACGGGGCGTCGGACGCGACGCTGCTGGCGATGAACGAGGCGCTGGTGCGGTTCCTGCCGGCGCAGCTCTCGCGGCTGCGCACGCTGCTCACGGCGCGCGCGGTCACGGTGGCCGACGTGCCGCCGGCGATCAGCCGCGACTGGGTGCTGCCGGACGGGCGGGCGCGGCTGCAGGTGGTGCCGAAGGCGGATGCGGCGCGCGGCAGCCGCAACCTGCACGCGTTCGTGGCCGAGGTGCAGACGATCGCACCCGACGCCGGCGGCTCTGCGGTGACGATCGTGGCGACCAGCGACACCATCATCGAGGCGTTCCGGCGGGCCGCGATCGGCGCGGTGATCGCGATCGCGGTGATCCTGTTCCTGGCGCTGCGAAGGGTGCTGGACGTGGCGCTGGTGCTGGCGCCGCTGCTGCTGTCGGCGTCGATGACGGCGCTGGTGATGGTGCTCGCGGGGATGCAGCTGAACTACGCCAACATCATCGCGCTGCCGCTGCTGCTGGGCGTCGGCGTGTCGTTCAACATCTACTTCGTGATGAACTGGCGGGCCGGCGAGATGTCGCGCCTGGCCTCGCCCACGGCGCGCGCGGTGGTGTTCTCCGCGCTGACCACGGGCACGGCGTTCGGCTCGCTGGCACTGTCGCAGCACCCGGGGACGGCGAGCATGGGCGACGTGCTGCTGCTCAGCCTGGGGTGCACGCTGGTGGCGACGCTGGTGTTCGTGCCGGCGCTGCTGTCGGCGCTGCGGCAGCCGGCAGCCGTGAAGTAAGGCTGGGCTCTGCCCAGACCCGCCAGGGGCGAGCCGCCCCTGGACCGGCCTTACTTAGGAAGGGCGATCCAAGGGCCCAGCCCTTGGCGGAGTTTGAGGCAGAGCCTCAACCTTGCTTCCTACCCGTAAGTCGTCAGCTCCACCCCGTCGAACGCCCTGCGCACCGCCGGATCCAGCAGCGCGGCCAGCTCCGCCTCCGGCGCGTAGCCCGGCATCAGACGGCGCAGCAACGGGGACTGTCGCGTCGCGGGATGCAGGTAGATCTCGCTCAGCCCGTCCGGCAGGTGGGCAGCCAGGCGATGCAGCCTTTCGGCGGTCACGTGGCCGCTCCACGCCAGGCCGAACGCGTGGTCGTTCACCCGCAGGCCGGCCCGCAGCGCCTGACGCCGCAGCAGGCCGGACCAGCGGCGCAGGGCGCGATCGCCAGGACCGGTGCTGGTGCCGCAGGCGGCGAGGACGGCGGCGGGCTCGCTCGGCACGCGGATCGCGCGCAGGCCGTGGCGCAGGCCCGACTCGATCATCAGGCGGCCGACCGTGGGATGCAGGTGCATGTGCTTGTGGGCGTTGGCGTGGTCGAGCGGCAGGCCGGTGGCGGCGAAGGCTGCGAACTGCGCCTCGATCTCGGCCGCGAGCTGGCGGCGGGTTCCGGGGCGGAGGAAGTAGTCCACGCCGAGGCGGAGCTGGTCGGAGGGGAAACGGCCGGCGCTGTCGACCAGGGCGGGGATTTCGGGCTGCGGCAGCACGGCGGGGCCCTCGATCACCACGAGATGCAGGCCGACGTGAAGGCTGGGCAGCCTGCGGGCGCGGCGCACGGCGTCGGCAGCGGCATCGCCCGCGACCATCAGGCTGGCGGTGGACAGGAGGCCGTGGCGGTGGGCGTGCTCGACGGCCTCGTTGACCTCGAAGGTGAGGCCGAAGTCGTCGGCGGCGATGATGGCGCGTCTCATGCGCAAGGAAGGCCAGGGCTCTGCCCTGGACCCGCCAGGGCGAGCCGCCCTGGACCGGCACACATGGGCACAGGCCCAGTCGAGGTTTCCAAAGGCTTGCCTTTGGCGGGGTCCAGGGGCAGAGCCCCTGGCCTTCCTACGCGGCCGTGTTGCGCTCGCGGAGAAACTGGAAGAATTCCACGCCCTCGCGCAGGCGGCGCTTCATCATCTGTGGGCTGCGCACCATCTCGTTCATGATCGAGGCGATCTTCGGCGCCCGGAAGTAGAACTTGCGGTAGAAGGTCTCGACGCTGTCGAAGATCTCGGTGTGCGACAGGTGCGGGTAGTGCAGAGGCGCGATCTGGACACCGTGGTCGTCGATCAGCTCGGCGTTGCCTTCGTCGAGCCAGCCGTTCTCCAGTGCCTGCTTGTGCAGGAAGGTGCCGGGGTAAGGCGCCGCGAGAGAAACCTGCAGGGTGTGCGGGTTGATCTCGGTGGCGAAGCGGATCGTCTCCTGGATGGTCTCGCGGGTCTCGCCGGGCAGGCCCAGGATGAACGTGCCGTGGATCTTGATGCCGAGCTCGTGGCAGTCCTTCGTGAACTGCTTGGCGACCTCGATCCGCATGCCCTTCTTGATGTTGTAGAGGATCTGCTGGTTGCCGGTCTCGTAGCCGACGAGGAGCAGGCGCAGGCCGTTGTCGCGCAGCACCTTGAGCGTCTCGCGCGGGACGTTGGCCTTGGCGTTGCACGACCAGGTGACGCCCATGCGGCCCAGCTCGCGCGCGATCGCCTCGGCGCGGGGCAGGTCGTCGGTGAACGTGTCGTCGTCGAAGAAGAACTCGCGCACCTGGGGGAACAGGGCGCGGGCGTGGCGGATCTCGGCGGCGACGTGCTCGGGGCTGCGGGTGCGGTAGCGGTGGCCGCCTACGGTCTGCGGCCACAGGCAGAAGGTGCAGTGCGACTTGCAGCCGCGGCCCGTGTACATCGACAGGTAGGGGTGCATCAGGTAGCCGATGAAGTAGTCCTCGATGCGCAGGTCGCGCTTGTAGACGTCGGACACGAACGGCAGCGTGTCCATGTCCTCGATGATCGCGCGCTCCCTGTTGTGCACGATCACGCCCTCGGCGTTGCGATAGGAAATGCCGTCGACGGAGGCGTAGTCACGGCCCTCGGCGATCTCCTGGATGGTGAAGTCGAACTCGTTGCGAGCGACGAAGTCGATGGGGGCGCCGGCGAGCAGGCTCTGCTCGGGCTGCACCGCGACCTTGGCGCCGACCATGCCGATCTTCAGCGAGGGGTTCGCGTCCTTGAGCGCCTGGGCGACCTTCACGTCTGAGGCGAAGCTCGGCGTCGAGGTGTGCATGATGCACAGGTCGCGGCCGCGCACGTCGGCGAGCACGTCCTCCAGGGGCGTGCGCGACGGCGGCGCGTCGATCAGGCGCGAGCCGGGGACCATGGCGGCCGGCTGGGCGAGCCAGGTCGGGAACCAGAACGACTTGATCTCGCGCTTGGCCTGGTAGCGCGAGCCGGCGCCGCCGTCGAAGCCGTCGAACGAGGGCGGCTGCAGGAACAGTGTCTTCATGGTCATCGGCAGGTCATCCCTCTTCCGGGGCGAAGCTTCCGCCGACCGGTCTCAACATCGCCTTGGGCTTCGGCTTGGCGCGCAGTGTCTGGCCGCGCCACGCCACCCTGTTATCGGCGTAGCTGGCCAGCATCACCAGCACCGACAGCACATCGCGGATCGGCACCAGCCACATGGGCGAGCGCGAGCGCACCGGCAACGCTCCCGCGCGCTGCAGCAGCCGGTCGACCCTGCGCCCCACCAACGCGCGGCCGGCCCAGGCCGACGCCAGAACGACCAGCGACCAGGGCGCGGCGCCGGACAGCACAACCGACAGCAGCGCCCAGGCGATCGGATACTGCACGATCGACAGCATGAAGCCGACCGGTGCGAGCGCGCGGATGGTGCGGGCCCAGCGCAGCTCGTGGGTGAACAGGCGCAGCATCCTGGTCTCGGGAACCGTGGTGGACGGGATGGTGGCGGCGAGCCGCACCTCCAGGCCCCGTGCGGCGACGAGCTGGCCGAGCACGGCGTCGTCGGCCAGGTGCGCGGACAACGCGGACAGGCCGCCGACGCTCTCCAGGGTCTCGCGCGACAGGGCCATGGTGGCGCCGAGGCAGTCCTGCCGGCCCAGGGCGCGCGCCATCAGGGCACCGGGCAGGAAGCCGTGGTTGATGTAGGCGGCGCCGAGCCTGGCCGGCAGGCGTGTGGTTGCCGGCAGGCCTGCGTAGAGGGTGGTGACCAGCCCGGCGCGCCCGTCGGACAGGGCGGCGGCGAGGTGGCGCAGGTAGTCGGGGGCGGCGTGGATGTCGGAGTCCGCGATCACCAGCGTGTCGTGGCGCGCGGAGGCGAACATGTTGAGGAGGTTGGCGATCTTGCGGTTGGCGCCGTGCGGGGTGGGGTCCACGACCACGGCCATGTCGAGCCCGGGGAAGCGGGCGCGCAGGCGGCGCAGCATGGGCAGCGCCGGATCGGCGGGGTCCTGCAGGCCGAACACGATCTGGAAGCAGGGGTAGTCCTGGGCGCAGAACGTCGCCAGCGCCTGCTCCAGCAGCGGCTCGTCGCCGTGGAGCGGCTTGAGCACGGTGATCGGCGGCAGCACTGCTGCAACCGGCATGGGCCGGGCGCGGAACCGCGACAGCGCGCGCAGGCCCACGACGGCCTGCACGAGCCCGCAGACCGCCAGGGCCGCCGCGGCGAGGGCGGCGTCGTTCGAGGCCGCGAGGATCCAGTCGAGCGACACGATCAGGGTTTCATCGCGCCGCCGGACAGGTCCGCCACCTTCTTCTGCAGGCTGGCGATCAGGGCGTCGGCGTTGCCGCCCGTGCCGAGCAGGGCGCGGAAGTCGGAGCGCTGCACCGCGACCCGGCTGATCGAGCCGTCCAGCAGCACGTCCACCGCCTGCCAGCCAGCCTCGCCCTCGCGCATCACGTAATCGATGCGAATCGGCTTGCCGCCGCTGGGCACGATCTGGGTCTCGACGACCTGCTCCTGGCCGACGGCGCGGGTCTCCGGCAGCAGGTCGATCTGCTCGCCGTTGAACTTGTTGAAGTTGGCGACATAGGAGGCGACGGTGAAGGTGCGGAACACCGAGAGAAGCTGCTGCTGCTGCTCGGTGGGCAGCTCGGCCCAGTGCGGCCCGACCGAGGTCTGCAGGATCGCCGGCAGGTCGAGGGCGTGCTCGACCACGGGCGCCAGGGCGGCGTAGCGGTCGGTGAAGGCCTGCCTGCCGTTGCGGGCGGCGGTCAGCAGCGCCTGGTCGAGGGCGGCGATCGGCGCGGACAGGCCCTCCGTCGCCTGGGCCTGGGCCCGGGCCGCCGGGCACAGCGCCAGCAGCGCGGCGAGGCCGGCCGTGCCGAACGCCGCGACGGCGCAGGCACGGCGGAGGCGGGCGGACGCGGTCGCCGGAACGGGAGGGCTCATCGGGACGGGACCACCTTGGACAGCGTCTGACCCAGGGCGTTCATGACGGTTGTGACGATGTCTTTGTATCCGAGGGCTGCGTCGGTGATTT
>CAXSFE010000122.1:0-10046 GCA_964236585.1 uncultured Acetobacteraceae bacterium | reverse complement strand
GCTGGGAGTGGCGGCGGCGGGCGCGGCGCCGGGCGGGGCGGGGCGGCTCAACGCGCTGGCGGGGGGCCTGGCTGTGGCAGGGCTGCTCGGGTGCTGGCGGGGGAGTTGCAGCGGCGCACCTGC
Source organism: uncultured Acetobacteraceae bacterium (assembly GCA_964236585.1). Taxonomy (GTDB): domain Bacteria; phylum Pseudomonadota; class Alphaproteobacteria; order Acetobacterales; family Acetobacteraceae; genus CAXSEF01. The sequence continues at coordinate 9,923 of CAXSFE010000122.1, read as the reverse complement.
AGGGGCGATGCGGCGGGTCTGGCCACGCTGCTGGAGCAGGAGCTGCCGCGCCTTGATGCTCCGGCGCCGCGGGCTGTGTGGTGCTACCAGGATGGGAACGTCCGGTTCGGGAGGGTGTCGCGTGGACAACGTGGAGATGGCGCAGGAGAGCCTGGAGAAGGCGCACGGGCACGCGCATGGCGCCGAGGGCGAGGGCGCGTCGATGGCCAGGCGGGCGGCGGTGCTGGTGGCGGTGCTGGCGGCGGTGGCGGTGATCGTGGAGATGAGCGCCAACGACGCGCAGACGGCGTATCTCGCGGACCACGTGGCGGCGAGCGACCTGTGGACGCAGTACCAGGCGAAGTCGGTGCGCAGGACGGTGCTGCTGCAGGGCGCGGAGGTGCTGGACGGGCAGGGCGCGGGGGGCGGGGCTGCCGCGCGGGCGCGCTCGGAGGCGGCGCGGATGCAGTCCGAGCCGGGGCACGACGGGATGGAGCAGCTCGCCGAGCGGGCCCACGAGCGGGAGCGGGGGCGCGACCACGAGTTCGGGCTGTACGAGGGGTTCGAGCGCGGGGTGCGGGGGCTGCAGATCGCGATCGTGCTGGCGGGGCTGTTCCTGGTGACGCGGATCGGGTGGCTGCTGGTGTTGGGGCTGGCGCTGGGTGGGGCGGGGGGGCTGTACGCGCTGCTGGTGGGGGTGGGGGTGCTGTAGGGAGCCAAGGCCAGGGCTCTGCCCTGGACCCGCCAGGGGCGAGCCGCCCCTAGACCGGCATGACTCAAGGGAGGCCGGTCCAGGGGGGCTCCCCCTGGCGGAGTTTGAGGCAGAGCCTCAACCTTGCTTCCTAGGGCTGGCGGCGGACGTGGGGCAGGGGCCCGTCGCTGCGCAGGCCGTGCCAGGCGAGCAGGGTGTCGGCGACGAAGGCGGCCAGGGCGCCGATGGTGAAGACCAGCGCCAGGCCGAACAGGGAGAGCATCATGTTCGAGGTGGTGGTGCTGTGCACGGCGCCGATGAACAGGGCGAAGACGGCGCCGCAGATGGTGGCGCCGCCCAGGGCGCTGAGCGCGATGGACAGGTCCAGCGCCACGGTGCGGTGGCGCAGGCGGCGGAGCTGGCGGTGCAGGCGGGCGGCCTCGGGGCGGTCGGGGTCGGCCTCGAGCAGGTCGGCGGCGTGTTCGCTGTGGTCGGCGACGCGGGCGAGGCGGGTGTTGAACACGTTGAGCAGCGTGCCGATGCCCGACAGCAGGAACACCGGGGTCAGGGCGACCTGGATGATGTGGGTGGTGGAGTCCAGGGCGTCGGCGGCCGGGGGCAGCGGGGTCGGTGGCATCAGGGTCGGGGGCAGCATGGGGGGGCGGGTCGCGGCTCAGGTGGCGGCGGACAGGGCGTCGATCTGGGTGAGCAGGCGGGAGAAGTCGACGGGCTTGGCGTGGTAGTCGTCGCAGCCGGCCTCCAGCGCCTTCTCCTTGTCGCCGGACATGGCGTGGGCGGTGAGCGCGATGATCGGGATGGCCTTGGTGGCGTCGGACGCCTTCAGCGCGCGGGCCACGGTCCAGCCGTCCATCAGCGGCAGGTTCATGTCGAGCAGCATGACGTCGGGGTGCTCGGTCTGCGCCTTGAGCAGGCCGGCCTCGCCGTCGGTGGCGACGCTGACCTCGTAGCCGCGCCGGGTCAGGCGGCGGGACAGGAAGTCCCAGATCTCCTCGTGGTCCTCGACAAGCAGCAGGCGCATCACGTCGGTCCTTCATGCGGGCAGGGGCTCAACCCGCGGGAGGGCGAAGGGTTCATCGGGCCGGCGACAGGCCGGGACGCGCGGTCGCCCGGTCGGGCGTGGCGGGCGGGGCTGCGACGGGTGGGGCTGCGGCGGGCGCGGCTGCGGCAGGAGGGGCGGCCGCGGGTAGAAGGTCGCGGGGGGAGTCCGGGGGGGCGAGGGCGCGCAGCTCGCCGGCGAGGTCGGACATGCTGGTCTCGCCCTTGCCCAGCACGCGCTCGGCGCTCTGCAGGCGGACGCGGTCCTCGCGGGTCAGGTCGCGGGCGCTGAGGACGACCACGGGGATGTGGGCGCAGCCCTCCAGCTCGCGCAGGTCGTGGAGGAAGGTGAAGCCGTCCATCACCGGCATGGTGAGGTCGAGCAGGATCAGGCGCGGGCGGGCGCGGCGGACGTGGTCGAGCGCCTCCTGGCCGTTGGCGGCCTCCGCGACGGTCCAGCCGTTGCGGGTGAGCAGGGTGCGCAGGCGGTCGCGGGCGGCGGCGTCGTCGTCGACCACGAGGACGGCGCCCTCGTGGTCGCGGAAGCGCTCCATCACGGTGCGCAGGTGGTCCCACTCCACGGGCTTGGGCACCAGGTCGGCGGCGCCGAGCGACTGGCCGAGGGCGGGCTCGTTGACGAAGGTCGACATCACGACGGGGATGCGCGCGAGGTCGGGGTCGGCCTTCAGCGTGCGCAGCACCGTCCAGCCGTCCATCTGCGGCATCATCACGTCGAGCAGGATGGCGCGCGGGTGCAGCACGCGGGCCAGCTCCAGGCCGGCGCGGCCGTCGGGCGCGGTCTGCACGGCGAAGCCCTGGCGCTGGAGGAAGCGGGTGAGCAGGTCGCGCTGCGCGGGGTCGTCGTCGACCACCAGGACCAGCTCGCGGCTGGCGGGGGCGGCGGGCGTGGCGGCGTCGGGGGTGTCGTCGTCGTCGGGCTGGACGTGCTCCGGCATGTCGACGGGCAGGCGGATGGTGAAGGTGGTGCCCTGGCCCTCGGTGCTCTCGACGGTGACGTCGCCGCCGAGCAGGCGGCAGAAGGCGCGGGTGATGGCCAGGCCGAGGCCGGTGCCGCCGAACCGGCGGGTGGTCGAGCTGTCGGCCTGGGCGAAGCGCTCGAACAGTTTTGCAAGTTGCTCCGGGGTCATGCCGATGCCGGTGTCGGAGACGCGCAGCATCATCCAGTCGTCGTCGGAGGCGGGGGAGGCGGCGACGGCGGAGGCGCCGGCCTCCGGGCGGGGCTCGCGGCGGACGGAGAGGGTGATGGTGCCGCCCTCGGTGAACTTCGACGCGTTGCTCAGCAGGTTGAACAGGCACTGGCGCACCTTCACGGCGTCGGTGCGCATCAGGCCGAGGGTGGTCGTGCCGACGGCGGCGTCGTGCGCGTCGGCTCCGTCCCCCGCGCCGCTCCCGGCCTCGCCCCCGGCTGCCTCGCCCCCGGCTGCCTCGCCCAGGTCGAGGACGAGGGTGTTGGCTTTCTGGCGCACCAGGGAGTCCACGGTGGACGCGACCTCGCGGACCAGGCCGGCCACGTCGAACTCCTCGGCGAAGGAGGTCATGCGGTTCGCCTCGATCTTGGACAGGTCGAGCACGTCGTTGATCAGGCTGAGCAGGTGGCGGGCGTTGGAGTTGATCTTGCGCAGGTCGCCGAGCAGCTGCTCCTGGCCGAGCTCCTCGACCTCCTCCTCCAGCATCTCGGAGTAGCCGATCACCGCGGAGAGCGGCGTGCGCAGCTCGTGGCTCATGTTGGCGATGAACTGGCTCTTCGCGCGGTTGGCGGCCTCGGCGGCGTTGCGGGCGGCGGCGAGCTCGGCCTCGTCGCGCTTCTTCTCGGTGATGTCGGTGTGGGTGCCGACCCATTCGCGCACGGAGCCGTCCTCCTCGAGCACCGGGATCGCGCGCGCGGCCATGTCGCGCCACTCGCCGTCGGCGCGCAGGATGCGGCTCTCGGTGTCGAAGCGCGCGTGCGACGCCAGCGACAGGCTCCAGGCCTCGGCGGTGGCGGTGCGGTCCTCGGGGTGGATGGTGGCGAGCCAGCCCCAGCCGCGCAGGGCCTCCCAGTCCCTGCCGGTGAACCTGGACCATTCCGGCTGCGGCTCGACGAACTCGCCGGCGGGCGAGGTGGTCCACACGATGGAGGCGGCGGCCTCGGTCATGGTGCGGAAGCGTTCCTCGCTCTCGCGCAGGCGGCGCTCGACGCGCTTTCGCGTGGTGACGTCGGTGACGACCATGCCGGCGCCGTCGGGGGCGGCGCCTGCTCCGCCGGCCGCGGCGCCGTGCCGGGCCAGGGGGTAGAAGCTCATCTGGAACTCGCGCTTCTGGGCGGGGCGGCCGGGGCGGCCGGTGCTGTCGGCGGCGACCTCCAGGTTGGGCACGGCGCGGCCGCCCTCGACCACCTGCAGCAGGCGGGGCTCAAGACTGGCGCGCAGGTCGGGCAGCACGTCCCAGATCGAGTCGCCGACCGCGGCGCCCAGCGCGCGGTCGCTCATCGTGGACAGCGCGCGGTTGATGTGGCGGATGCGCAGGCGGGCGTCGAGGATGCCCAGGCCGAGCGGCGCGTTCTCCAGCACCGCGTCGAGCAGCGCCCGGCCGGCCTGCTCGGCCCGCCGGCGGCGCAGCACGAGCAGGACCATGATCGCGAACGCGGCCAGGATCGACAGGGCGGCCAGGGCGGTCAGCACGGCGTCGCGGCGGGCGTCCGCGTGCCGCGCCTTGGCGATGCGGCGCGCGGCGTCGGCCTGCAGGCGGTCGGTCTGCGCGCGCACCGCCTCCATGCTGGCGCGGCCCTCGCCGGAGCGCACGAAGGCCACCGCCGCGTCGAAGCCGCGGGTGCGGAAGCTCTCGACGCCGTGCATGGTGGTGGCGCGCTTCGTCGCGACCGCGTCCGGCAGGGTGGCGAGGTCGAAGCCGAGGCCGCGCAGCCGGTCGAGCAGGGGGTCGATGCGGAGGAGGCCGGCGGTGTAGGGGACGAGGTACTCGTCCTGGCCGGTGATGATGTAGCCGCGCTGGCCGCGCTCAATGTCGCGCAGGGCGGCGAGCAGGCGCTCGGTGCCGTCGGACAGGGCGGCGTTGCGCTCGACGACGCGGGCGGCCTGGTGCGTGGCGGCGCTGTTCCAGACCGCGGCGCCCAGGCCGAGGGCGAGCAGCAGGACGCTGAGCCCGGGCAGCGACGCGGCGGGGCGCAGCAGGGCGGCGAGCGTCGGGCGGGCGGGACCGTCGGGTTCTGGCATCGGGCGGGAGGATGGCAGGGCGGGGCGGCTTCGCATACCGCGGATGCGGGGAAAGGCAAGGAAGGTTGAGGCTCTGCCTCAAACTCCGCCAAGGGCTGGGCCCTTGGATCGCCGTCCTTAAGTCAAGGGATCAAAGGGTCCTCGGACCCTTTGCGGGTCTGGGCAGAGCCCGGCCTTGCTTGCCTGGAGGCTAGGTCGCTTCCTGCTCGATGGCGGCGAGGGACTGCACGCGCGAGGCCAGCAGGCTTCGCGCGAGGCCGATGGCGGCGCGGCTGTAGCAGCTTGCGGCGTGCGGGCCGTCGAGGATGCGGGCGTGGGCGTCCAGGGTTTCCCGCAGCGCCGGGATGGCGGACGGGTCGCGTTCGGCGACGTGGAGCAGGAGGGAGGCGGTCATGATCTGGCTGGCCATGGCGATGCCAAGCGCTTCGTCGAGAGCGAGCTGCTCGAACCGGGTCATGATGTCTGCCGCACCTTCGTTGGGTCGTGTTGCAGGTCGTTCCTGGACTTGTACCGGAGGTGGCGCGGGGCGGCGGGAGCGCAAGCCCGGGTCGCGTGTCGCGTCGTGCCGGGCGCGTCCCGTCGCGGGACACGCAGGGCTCAGGGGGCGCGGTTCGCGAGGCAGTGGCGGACCATGCGGTCGCGGGCGGTGTCGGCCACGACGCCGGGCAGCTCGGAGGTGTCGCTGATCGCCTGGACGCGGCAGGTGGCCTCGGCCTGGTTGGCGGCGGTCTGGCGGGCGCTGCAGGCGGCGAGGGCGAGCAGGGCGGCGAGCAGCGGGAGGGCTGGCGGGGCCGGCATGGTGGTTCCTTGTCGGAGTTGGGCCTTGTCGAGGCCGGAGGGCGACGCCGCCCAGGGTGCGGTTGAGCTGGCTGCGGTGTTCCGATCGGATGCGACGGGACATGGTGGCGCATGCCGCCCGGGGAGGGCATTCTCCCGGCACGCGGGCGAGCGCCCCGGTCCGGGGCCGACGCCAGATCCGACGCCGCGCCGCCCGGTGCCGGCGGGCGACCCGCGCCCCGCGCTGCGGGTGAGCGGGCCTGCCGCGGCGGGCCGGTGCCGGCGCATCCACCCGGATCAGGAGCATGCACGATGAGCGTCGAGGCCGATCCCACGGGCGCCATGCCGACCTGCCTGGAGCAGGTCATCCTGCCGCGCGCGCACGACATCGGAGGGTTCGAGGTGCGCAGGGCGCTGCCGGCGACGGAGCGGCAGATGGTCGGGCCGTTCATCTTCTTCGACCAGATCGGGCCGGGGGAGTTCCTGACGGGCAAGGGGCTCGACGTGCGGCCGCACCCGCACATCGGGCTGTCGACCGTGACGTATCTGTTCGAGGGCGCGATCCATCACCGCGACAGCCTGGGCACGGACCAGTCGATCGAGCCGGGCGACGTGAACTGGATGACGGCGGGGCGGGGGATCACGCATTCCGAGCGCACGGCGGTGCCGTCGCGGGTGCACGCGAACCGGCTGTCGGGCATCCAGTCGTGGGTGGCGCTGCCGAAGGGACACGAGGAGGACGCGCCGGGGTTCGTGCACCACGGGGCTGGGGAGCTGCCGGTGATCGAGGACGGGGGCGCGCGGCTGCGCCTGGTGGCGGGGACGGGGTGGGGGCTGCGCGCGCCGGTGCGCACGCCGTCCGAGCTGTTCTACGCGGACGCGGTGCTGCAGGCCGGCGCGGCGCTGCCGATGCCGGACGGGCACGAGGAGCGCGGGGCGTATGTGGTGGAGGGCTCGGTGGAGGTCGCCGGGGTGGTGTTCGAGGCGGGGCGGATGCTGCTGTTCCGGGCGGGCGACGCGGTGTCGCTGCGGGCGGGGCGGGCGGGGGCGCGGCTGCTGCTGCTGGGCGGCGCGGTGATGGACGGGCCGCGGTTCCTGTTCTGGAATTTCGTGTCGTCGTCGCGCGAGCGGATCGAGCAGGCGAAGGCGGAGTGGCGGGCAGGGCAGTTCGCGCGCGTGCCGGGAGACGAGACGGAGTTCATCCCGCTGCCGCAGGCGCCGGTGCCGGGCGAGGGAGCGCCGACGAGCTGAGGGGGAGATGGCGGACCCGACACGATTCGAACGTGCGACCTCTGCCTTCGGAGGGCAGCGCTCTATCCAGCTGAGCTACGGGTCCTTGGAGATCGGTCTAGCGCGATCCAGGGGGTCGCGCCAGCCCTGGGGGGCCTGAAGGAAGCAAGGCCAGGGGCTCTGCCCCCATGTCTTGGAAGCGGGGACCCCGCCAAGGGAAGCCCCTTGGATGGCTTCCCTTCAGTCAAGGGATCAAAGGGTCCTCGGACCCTTTGCGGGTTTGGGCAGAGCCCAACCTTGCTTCGCTTTACGGCGGCGCATCGCTGCCCGCGAGCGTGTCGAGGTTGCCCGGCACCCAGGGCGCCGGGCTGTCGGTCCAGTCGTGGCTGGCGGTCCAGGCGGCGGCCGCGGCGTCGGCGCCGGAGGGGAGCCAGCGGTCGGGGTCGTCGAGCCAGGCGGCGAGGTCGGCGGTGGGCAGGGCGCGGTCGCGGTCGCGCAGCAGGAGGTGGTAGCCGCCGGGGTAGAAGCCGTGGCGCGCGGCGGCGGGCAGGGCGGCCCAGGTGGCGGCGGTGGCGGCGGGCGGCACGATGCGGTCTCGGCCGCCGTCGAGGATCAGCAGGGGGCCGCGGGCGTGCGGGGCGGCGGTGGCGGCGCGGTCCATGAGGTCGACGAGGCCGTGCAGCACGTCGAGGCGGGTGGCGTGGACGGTGAGGGGGTCGTGGATCAGGGCGAGGAGCGCGTCGCGGTTGTCGGTGGCGACGACGCGCAGGGGGAGCTCGCGGCCGGTGACCTCGTGGGCGGGGGCGATCGTGGCGGCGGCCCAGAGCGCTGCGGTGAGCACCGGGCCCAGCTCGGCGCGGTCCCAGACGGCGGGGGCGAGGAGGACGGTGGCGTCGACCGCGTCGTCGGGGGTTGCGGCGGGGGAGGCGCCAGCGGGGGAGGCGGCGAGGAGGAGGGCGACGGCGCCGCCCATGCTCTCGCCCATCACGGCGAGCGGGAGGCCGGGGAAGCGGGCGTGCAGGGCGCGGACACAGGCGCGGGCGTCGGCGACCAGGGCGTCGGCGCCGGGCCAGCGGCCGCGGGTGGGGGTGGCGCCGAAGCCGCGCTGGTCGGGGGCGATCACGGCGTTGCCAGCGGCGGCCAGCGCGGGGGCAGGGATCGCCCAGGCGTCGCGGCTGTCGTTGAAGCCGTGCAGGGCGAGGATGACGCGGCGGGTGGGGGTGCCGGGGGGCGGCAGCCAGGCGCGGGCGGGCAGGGCGGTGCCGTCGGGCATGGCGAGCGACAGGTCGGGGGCGGGGAACGCGGCGGCGGGGCCTGGCGGGGTTGCGGCGAGGGGGGCGGGCCTGGCGGGCGAGGCTGAGAGGGCGGGGGCGCCAAGGACTGGGGCGCCAACGACGGGGGCGCCGGGGCCGGCCGCGCAGGCGGCGAGCAGGAGCGCGGCGGCGAGGCATGCGGCGCGGTGGCCTGGGGCGCGCGGGCGGGGCGGAGTTGTCAGCACGGCCTCCAGGCGTATCATCGCGGGGTTGCCCCGACCAGGGTCCCCATCCATCGAGAGAGAGCGGCCCATGGCGTTCGGCGATTCCAGCCCGACCCCCGATGTCGGCACGACCGAGCAGTTCGTCGTGGACAGCCGCGTGGTGGCCTGCGACGGGGGCGTCGGGCCGCTCGGCCACCCGCGCGTGTGGCTGCGCATCGTGCACGAGCAGACGTTCTGCCCGTACTGCTCGCGGGTGTACGTGCTGCAGGCGGGCGGGGTTGCGGGCGGGCACTGAGGTGGCGCGCAACGGCGACCTGTTTGCGCCCCGGCCGGCGGCGGCCGGGGGTGGCGCGGACGTGACCGAGGTGGACGGCACCGGCCTCGGCATGGCGGAACGGGACGCGGCGGAGGCGGGCGTGGGTGTGGCAGGGCCCGACGTCGTGGCCGAGGTGGCGGCGGATGCGGGGGCGGACGGCCCGGCGTCGGAGGGCGGGTCGCCGGCAGTCGGGACATCCGTGGGCGGGGCGTCGGCGGGGGCGGCGGCGTTCCACCTGGTGGTGGTGGACGGGTCGGGGTTCATCTTCCGCGCGTTCCATGCGCTGCCGCCGATGACGCGGGCGGACGGGACGCCGGTGAACGCGGTGTACGGGTTCACCAACATGATGGCGCGGATGATGCGCGACCATGTCGGCACGCATCTGGCGGTGATCTTCGACGCGGGACGGCTGACGTTCCGCAACCGGCTGTACGGCGAGTACAAGGCGCACCGGCCGGAGCCGCCGGACGAGCTGCGGCCGCAGTTCGCGCTGGTGCGCGAGGCGACGGCGGCGTTCGGGGTGGCGTCGGTCGAGCTGGACGACTGGGAGGCGGACGACCTGATCGCGTCCTATGCGCGCGCCACCGTGGAGGCGGGGGGGCGGATGACGATCGTCTCGTCGGACAAGGACCTGATGCAGCTGGTGGGCGAGCGGGTGGAGATGCTCGACCCGATCAAGCAGAAGCCGATCGGGCCGGCGGAGGTGATGGAGCGCTTCGGCGTGCCGCCGTCCAAGGTGGTCGAGGTGCAGGCGCTGATGGGGGATTCCGTCGACAACGTGCCGGGGGTGCCGGGGATCGGGCCGAAGACGGCGGGGCAGCTGGTCGCGGAGTTCGGCGACCTGGAGGGGGTGCTGGCGGCGGCGCCCTCGATGAAGGCGAGCAAGCGGCGGGACGCGCTGATCGAGCACGCGGAGGCGGCGCGGCTGTCGCGGCAGCTCGTCCTGCTGTGCGACAGCGTGCCGCTGCCGCTGCCGCTCGACGCGCTGCGGTGCGTGCCGTTCGATCGGGACAGGCTGTCGACGTATCTCGACGCGATGGGGTTCCGCACGATCTCGCAGCGGCTCGGGCTGGACAGCGGCGGGCCGGTGGGGGGCGCGTTCGGCGGGCTGGCCGTGCCGGCGGCGGCGCGGGCGGACTCGTTGGGCGAAGGCGGGGCGTCGGGGGG
>CAXSFE010000121.1:0-10221 GCA_964236585.1 uncultured Acetobacteraceae bacterium | reverse complement strand
CGCTGCGCGAGTTCGAGGCCGCCTACCGCCTGGCCCGCGCCGTGGTCGACGAGGACCGCGCCAACCTGTTCCCGCAGGCCACCGCCGGCTTCGGCGTCACCCGCTCCGGCTCCGGCAGCGGTTCCAGCAGCACCAGCCTCAACTCCGCGCTCACCGGCGGCACCACCGGCACCACCGGCGTCGGCACCACCACGACCTCGGCCGGCGTCAGCGGCACCACCTCCGGCACCGCCGCCACGGGCGGCACGACCGGGGGCACCACCGCCTCGGGCACCTCCGCCACCTCGCTCGCCGGCGGCTCCGGCCCGCGCACGAACTACAACCTGCAGGGCTCGCTCGACTGGGAGCTCGACGTCTGGGGCCGCATCCGCCGCCAGGTTGAGAACGGCGTCGCCTCCGCCCAGGCCAGCGCCGCCGACGTCGCCAACGCCCGCCTGTCCGCGCAGGCGACGCTCGCGACCGACTACTTCGACCTGCGCGCCAGCGACGCGATCATCGCGCTGCTCACCCGCACCGTCGCCGACTACCAGCACTCCCTGCAGATCACGAAGAACCAGTACGAGGCCGGCGTCGCCGCGCGCTCGGACGAGCTGACCGCCCAGGTGCTGCTCGAGACCACCCAGGCGCAGCTGATCAACGCCGGCATCGCCCGTGCCCAGTACGAGCACGCCATCGCCGTGCTCGCCGGCCGCCCGCCCGCGCTGCTGTCGCTGCCGCCGACCACCCTGGCCCACGCGATCCCTGCCATCCCCGCCATCCTGCCCGCGACGCTGCTGCAGCGCCGGCCCGACATCGCGTCGGCCGAGCGCCTGATGGCCGCGCAGAACGCCCTGATCGGCGCGGCCATCGGCGCGTACTACCCCACGATCAGCCTCTCCGCCCTGCTGACCTACAGCGGCTCGCCGCTCGGCTCGCTGATCTCGGCCGGCAACCAGCTCTGGTCGCTGGGCGCCTCGGCCAGCCAGGTGATCTTCGCCGGCGGCGCGCGCACCGCGCAGGTCGTGGCCGCGCGCGCCACCTACGACGAGAGCGTCGCGACCTATCGCCAGACCGTGCTCACCGCCCTGCAGCAGGTCGAGGACGAGCTGGCCGCGCTGCGCATCCTCGACCAGCAGCTCGGCGTGGCCACCGCCGCCGTCACCGACTCCCGCCGCTCCGTGGAGATCACGCTCAACGAGTACCGCGCCGGCACCCAGGCCTACACCGCCGTCGTCACCGCGCAGGCGCTGGCGCTCAGCAACGAGCAGACCCTGATCACGCTGCAGCAGGAACGCCTCGTCGCCAGCGTCACGCTGATCCAGGCGCTGGGCGGCGGCTGGAACGCCTCAGACCTGCCCTCGAAGGACAGCCTGCAGCAAAACCAGCCGTTCCTGCCGTAAGGCAGGCAAGGCCGGGCTCTGCCCAGACCCGCCAGGGGCGAGCCGCCCCTGGACCGGCACTACTAAGAAAAGGCAGGCCTGTCTTTATAGATGGATTCTCACGGCAATCGCCTTGAGCGGAGTTTGAGGCAGAGCCTCAACCTTCCTTGCCTCCCCCGCCCATCGCCTTTGCCGCCTCCCGCAGCCCGAACCCCGGCCGCGCGGCCTCCTCCGCCGTGACCGGCGCCTCCGCCCGCAGCAGCTTGCGCGCCGCCATGTGCTCCGCCGGCCGGTTGATCGACTCCACCCCGGCCAGCCGCCCTTCGCGGAAGCACAGCACCGCGCACGACTCGCCCTCGCCGAGCGTGACGTGCGCGTCGCTGCCCGCGGTGAGCCCGGCGATCTGCAGCTTCAGCGGCCCCTGGTCGCTCCAGAACCACGGCACCGCGTCGTACGGCCGGCTGCGGCCCGACAGGTGCGCGGCGAGGCTGCGCGCGTGGTCCACCGCGTTCTGCACGGACTCCAGCCGCACGCTCGCCCCGCCGGCGTGGCGGCTCGGGTAGACGGCGCAGTCGCCGATCGCCGAGACCGCCGGGTCGGACGTGCCGAGCTGCTCGTCCACCACGACGCCGTTGGCCACCGCGAGCCCGGCCTCGGCCGCCAGGGCGTCGTTGGCCTCCACCCCGATGCCGACCAGCACCAGGTCCGCCGGGTGCTCCGTGCCGTCCGTGGTGCGCACCGCGCGCACCGACGAGTCGCCCACGATCTCGGAGACGCCGGCGCCGAACGAGAAGCAGGTGCCCTGCGCCTCGTGCCAGCGGACGAAGGTCGCGGCCGTCTCGGGTGTCACGGCGCGGCCCATGGCGCGCGGCCCGGCCTCGATCACGTGCACTGCGCAGCCCATCGCGCTCGCGACGGCCGCGAACTCGAGCCCGATGAACCCCGCGCCGACCACCACGGCCCGGCGCGCGGCGCGCACGTGGTCCCACAGCGCGTTGGCCTCCACCTGGGTCCGCAGCGACGTCACCCCGGGCAGGCCCGCGCCGGGCACGTCCAGCCGCCGGTTGCGCGTGCCCGTCGCCAGCACGAGGTGCGCGTAGCCGAGCGTCCCGCCGTCGGACAGCGCCACCCGCCGGGCCTCGCGGTCGATCGAGAGCACCCGCACGCCGGCGCGAAGCTCGACCCGCTTGCCCGCGTAGAACGACTCCGGCCGCAGCGCGAGGTCCACGCTGCCGCGCTCGCCCTTCAAGAACGCCTTGGACAGCGGCGGGCGGTTGTACGGCAGCCCCGGCTCGTCGCCGACCAGGGTGATCGGCGCGTCGTAGCCCTCCTCGCGCAGCGACGTGGCGAGCTGGAACGCCGCCTGGCCGGTGCCGACGACCACGATCCCTGAACTGTCCTGCATCCTGCCGCATCCCCCATCGCACGCCGGCCGCAGCGCCCTGTCAGGCCGCGGGCGGGTGCGTCCGGGCCCGCCCGCCCGGGCACGCCCACGGGGGCAGACTACCAGGGTTCACGGCACGCGCGACAGCACACGCCAGCGCCACGGCGGCCCGTCCGCGTCGAGCCCCGGGTCCAGCTCGTGCAGGCTGCCGTCCGGCTGCAGCGCGAAGTCGCGCGCCCCGTCCGGCGAGGTGTCGAGCAGCTGGAACACGCTGCTGGCGCGCAGCGTCTGCCAGCGCCCCCGGCTGACGCGCGGGTCCAGGCCCGGCGGGTCGTTCACGCAGCGCTCCGTCATCGAGTAGAAGCCGTCCGGCCCGTCCAGCCCGGTGGCAAGGCGAAGCTCGGTCTGCACCGCGCCGCAGCGCGCGTCCGGCAGCACGCCCTCCCAGTGCCCGACCGGCCGCCCCGCGTTGCGCGGGTTCAGCATCCCCGGCCGCTCCGGCAGCGGCGCCGGCAGCCCGGCCGGACCCTGCGCCCACGCCACGCCCGGCACGCCCGCCAGCAGCAGCGCCGCCAGCCGCAATCCCGTCCTCGTCCCCATGGCGCACGGCCTCCCGCCGCCAGCATGGGCCGCGACACTCAACGAACCATGAACGCCCGGCCCCGAATGCCGCCGCAGGCAGGGAAGCAAGCGTCTTCTTTTTCTGAAGAAAAAGAAGCAAAAAGACTTTGCCCGTTGGGGTGCTGCGCCGGCTGGTGGCTCCGAGACCTTATGGGCAAAGTTCTTTGGTTCTTTCTTTCAAGAAAGAACACGCTTCCTGCTCTTCCCTGCGCACGGAACCAGGCTGGCAGGCCCCCCCGCCGTTTGATGAGGCATGCGGCCGTACCCTAGGCTATAGCCGCCACGACGTCCGGAGACGCCCCATGACCATCCGCCCGCTCCTCGCCCTCGCCGCGACCCTCGCCCTGGCCGGCCCCGCGCGCGCCGCGCACCTCGCCTTCGTCATCAACTCCAACGACGCCTCCATCAGCGTGCTCGACGTCGACGCCCGCCGGGAGCTGCGCCGCATCCCGATGCTGCGCGAGCCGCACCACATGGCGCTGACCCCGGACCACCGCTCGCTCGCGGTCGGCGACACCAACGGCAACACCTTGTTCCTGCTCGACCCGCGCACCGGCGACATCCAGCGCCAGGTCACCATGAGCGACCCCTACCAGGTCGAGTACAGCCCCGACGGCTCCGTGCTGACCATCACCGGCCTCGCCCGCAACCAGATCGACATCTACGACGCGAAGACCCTGGCCCTGCTGCACCGCGTCCCCGCCAGCGCCATGCCGAGCCACATCAACTACTCGCCGGACTCCTCGAAGGTGTTCGTCAGCCTCCAGCAGACCGACAGCCTGGTCGCCATCGCGACGCGCACCGGCGCCGTGCTCTGGACCTCCAAGGTGGGCCGCGTCCCCGCCGGCGTGCTGTGGCACGACAACGAGCTGCTCGTCGGCCTGATGGGCCAGGGCGAGATCGCCGCCGTCGACCCCGCCGACGGCCACGTGCTCCGCCTCGTGCCCACCGGCCGCGGCGCCCACGTCCTGTTCGTCCCCCCCGACCGCTCGGTGATCTACGCCACCAACCGCGTCGACGGCACGATCTCCGTGCTCGACCCGAAGACGCTGGCCGTGACCCGCACCCTGCACGTGCCCGGCGGGCCCGACGACATCGACTTCGCCCCGGACGGCAAGCTGTGGGCCACCCTGCGCTGGCGCCAGGCCGTCGCCGTGATCGACCCCGTCTCCGGCAGCGTCGAGACCATCCCCGTCGGCCGCTCGCCGCACGGCATCTGGCTCAACACCCACGACACCCTGCCGGTCGCGGTCAGCGCGAAGTAGCGGCCGCTGCGAAGGAAGCCAGCAAGGCCAGGGGCGCTGCCCCTGAACCCCGCCAAAGGCTCGCCTTTGGAAACCCCGACATTGGCTTGTGCTTAATTTGCGCGGGTCTGGGGGCGCTCGCCCCCAGCGGGTCCAGGGCAGAGCCCTGGCCTTCCTGACCCGCGCAACGGTCCCCGCCCTCCTGACGCTTGCCGGCCTCGCCGTATCCTGGCGCCTGGTCGCGCAGGCCGGCATCACCCCCGTGCTGCATGCCGCCGCGGCCCTAGGCTGGGCCGGGTTCGCGCTCGTGCTCGCGGCCCAGGCGCTGCTGATCGTGCCCATGGCCGTGGCCTGGTGGCTGCTCGCCCGCGGCCGCCTCGACGCGCGCCTGCCGCGGTTCGTGTGGGCGCGGCTGGTGCGCGACTCTGCCGGCGAAGCGCTGCCGTTCAGCCAGCTCGGCGGCTACGCCGCGGGCGCCCGTGCGCTGACACTCGCCGGCGTGGCCGGCCCGTTCGCCGCCGCCTCGACCGTGGTGGACGTGAGCACGGAGCTGGCCGGGCAGCTCGGCTACACCCTGCTCGGCCTGGCGTTGCTGGGATGGCGCCGGCCCGGGAGCGGCCTGGTGGCGCCCGTGCTGCTCGCGACCCTGGCGATGGCGGCGCTGGTGGCTGCCTTCGTCGCGGTGCAGGCGCGCGGTGCGGGGGCCGCGGACCGGCTTCTGGTCCGCGCCTCGGCCCGGCTGTCTGCGGGCGGGGCAGGGGGCTCGCCGCCTGCCCTGGCCGACGCCGTGCGCGGGATGCACGCCCGCCGCGGCGCGCTCCTGGCCGCCACCGGCCTGCACTTTTCCGAGTGGGTGCTCAGCGGCGTGCAGGCCTGGGCGACGCTGCGGCTGATGGGCTTGCACCCCGGCCTGTCGGGCGGGCTGGTGATCGACAGCCTGCTGTACGGCGCGCGCAGCTTCGCGTTCCTGGTGCCGAACGCGATCGGGGTGCAGGAGGCGACGCTGGTGCTGGTGGGCGGGCTGTTCGGCGTCCCGCCTGACGCGGCGCTGGCGCTGTCCCTGGTCCGCCGCGCCCGCGACCTGACGCTGGCGGTGCCCGCCCTGTGCGCGTGGCAGCTCCTGGAGGCTCGCAGGGCCATGACAGCAGGCAAGGTTGAGGCTCTGCCTCAAACTCCGCCAAGGGCAGGGCCCTTGGAACCCATCCCTTAAGAGAGGCCGGTCCAGGGGCGGCTCGCCCCTGGCGGGTCCGGGCAGAGCCCGGCCTTGCTTGACTTGCCTTCGCCCTTCCCCTATGCCGCGCCCCTCATCGGAACGCGGGAGACCCGTCGCTCCGCCCTGGCGATGTTCGCCGTGGCGGCCGCGGGTCGCATGGACCGCGGTCCGGCTTCACGTGTGGAGGCCAGGATCATGGCGAAGAAGATCGTCGGCTACATCAAGCTGCAGATCCCCGCGGGCAAGGCGAACCCCTCGCCGCCGGTCGGCCCGGCACTGGGCCAGCGCGGCCTGAACATCATGGCGTTCTGCAAGGAGTTCAACGCGCTGACGCAGGGCATGGAGGTCGGCATGCCGACCCCGGTCGTGATCACCGCGTTCGCCGACCGGACCTTCACCTTCATCATGAAGACGCCGCCGAACACCTACTTCCTCAAGAAGGCGGCGGGCATCCAGAAGGGCACGACGACGCCGGGCAAGGGCGCCGCGGTGGGCCGCGTGACGATGACCCAGCTGCGCGAGATCGCGGCGACGAAGATGGTGCACATGAACGCCAACGACGTCGACGGCGCGGTGCGGATGCTGGCCGGGTCGGCGCGATCCATGGGCCTGAGCGTGGTGGAGGGCTGATCCGGTGGCGCACGACAAGCGGCTGAACAACGCCTACGCGACCTTCGACCGGCAGAAGCCGTACTCCATCGAGGAGGCGGTGCGCATGGTCAAGACCAACGCCAGCGCCAAGTTCGACGAGACCGTTGAGATGACCATGAACCTCGGCATCGACCCGCGCCACGCCGACCAGATGGTGCGCGGCCTGCTGAGCCTGCCCAACGGCACCGGCAAGACCCTGCGCGTCGGCGTGTTCGCCCGCGGCCCCAAGGCCGCCGAGGCTGAGGCCGCCGGCGCCGACATCGTGGGCGCCGAGGACCTGGCCGAGAAGGTCCAGGCCGGCGAGATCGCCTTCGACCGCTGCATCGCGACGCCGGACATGATGGCGCTCGTGGGCCGCCTGGGAAAGATCCTCGGCCCGCGCGGCCTGATGCCCAACCCGAAGCTCGGCACCGTGACGATGAACGTGAAGGACGCGATCCTCGCGGCCAAGTCCGGCCAGGTCGAGTTCCGCGCCGAGAAGGCGGGCATCATCCACGCCGGCATCGGCAAGGCGAGCTTCGACGAGGACAAGCTGCTCGGCAACATCCGCGCGCTGGTGGACGCGATCAACCGTGCCAAGCCGACCGGCGCCAAGGGCACCTACGTCAAGAAGATGTCGCTCAGCTCGACGATGGGCCCGGGCGTGAAGGTCGACGTGGCGAGCCTCGCCGCCGGCTGACGAGATTCGACGCCCTTCCCGGCTCCGGCCGGGGTGGGCGACGGCCAGGGGCGGCACGATCGCCTGCCCCGAACCTGTCCGAGACCGCACGTCGCCATCCGCTCCCAGGAGCGGCCGGCAGTAATGGACCTCTGGGTCCGCGCGCGGGAGACGGGGTGCCACACGGAATTCGGCTCTCCCCCGCGCCAAGGCGTGGGCGGGGCCAGAGGATGGTTGGCGGTTCCGCTCTGACTCGACAGGCGAACCGGGTCTCGCGCCAGCGCGGGACCCACGGGCAACCAGGCCCGGCGCGGCTCACGCCATGCCCGGGCCACGAAGGAGACGGGATTTGGACCGTACGGAGAAGCGGGAGTTCGTCTCGACGCTCGCCACCGTTTTCGCGGACACGTCGATGGTCGTCGTCACCCAGAACAAGGGTCTGACGGTGGCCGAGGTGACGGTGCTGCGGCAGCGGATGCGGGCGGCGGGTGCGACCTTCAAGGTCGCGAAGAACCGGCTGGCCGTCCTCGCCCTGGATGGGACCTCGTTCGCCGGCATCGCCCCCCTGCTGAAGGGTCCCACCGCGCTCGCGTGGGCCAGGGACCCTGTGGCGGTGGCCAAGGTGGCCGTCGACTACGCCAAGACCAACGACAAGCTCGTGCTGCTCGGCGGCGCGCTCGGCTCCCAGACGCTGGATGCGGACGGGATCAGGGCGCTCGCCGAGCTGCCGTCGCTCGACGCGCTGCGCGCCAGGCTGGTGGGGATGATCCAGACCCCCGCCACCCGGATCGCCGCGGTGATCGCGGCGCCGGCCGCGGGTGTCGCGCGGGTGATTGGCGCCTACTCCAGGAAGGACGGCGAGCCGACCGGGGAGCCCGAGGGCACCCCCGACGGTGCGCCCGAGGCCGCCCCGGAAGGGCCGGCCGCGGAAGCCGCTTGACCAACCGCCGCAAATGAGCGTGGGGCCGCGAGCCGGCCTTGCATGAAACAGACCAGAGACTAATGTAGGGATGCTGAACAATGGCTGATCTTGCGAAGATCGTTGACGACCTGTCGGCGCTGACCGTCCTCGAGGCGGCCGAGCTGTCGAAGATGCTCGAGGAGAAGTGGGGCGTCTCCGCAGCCGCCCCCGCAGCGGCAGCCGCCGCCCCGGCCGGCGGTGGCGCTGCCGCCGCCCCCGTGGAGGAGCAGACCGAGTTCACGGTGATCCTGGCCAAGGCCGGCGAGAAGAAGATCAACGTGATCAAGGAGATCCGCACCATCACGGGTCTCGGCCTGAAGGAGGCCAAGGACCTCGTCGAGGGCGCGCCGAAGACCGTCAAGGAAGGCGTGAACAAGGACGAGGCCGCGAAGCTGAAGAAGCAGCTTGAGGATCAGGGCGCCGCTGTCGAGGTCAAATAAGCGATCGAACCGAACTGCACGCGGCGCTGCGCCGCGTGACCTGAGACGGGGGAGGGCGGGAACCGGGGTCGGTTCCCGCCCGATTTCCCGTTGCGGCGTGGCGAACCGGGGCCGGACCCGGACGCCGCGGAGCCTTCCGGAGACCAGCCCCGGCGGCCGGGGATTTCAGGCCGCGCGCATCACGCCTCCCCGCATCGGCGCGGGTCGGCAGGAACGATGGGGCACCAGGACAGCATGAACGCCATTTCCAGATCGTTCACCGCGCAGAAGCGCATCCGCAAGAGCTTCGGCCGCATCCCCGAAGTGGCGCCGATGCCCAACCTCATCGACGTGCAGCGCTCCAGCTACGAGGCGTTCCTGCAGATGAACGTGCCGCCGGACAGCCGCACCCAGACCGGGCTGCAGGAGGTGTTCCGCTCGGTGTTCCCGATCGACGACTTCGCCGGCCGCGGCCGCCTGGAGTTCGTGCACTACGAGCTGGAGGAGCCGAAGTACGATGTCGAGGAGTGCATCCAGCGCGGCATGACCTTCGCCGCCCCGCTCAAGGTCGTGTTGCGCCTGATCGTGTGGGACCTCGACGAGGACACCGGCGCCCGCTCGATCCGCGACATCAAGGAGCAACCCGTCTACATGGGCGACATGCCCCTGATGACGGACAACGGCACCTTCATCATCAACGGCACCGAGCGCGTCATCGTCAGCCAGATGCACCGCAGCCCGGGCGTGTTCTTCGACCACGACAAGGGCAAGACGCACAGCAGCGGCAAGTTCCTGTTCGCCGCCCGTGTGATCCCGTACCGCGGCTCCTGGCTCGACTTCGAGTTCGACAGCAAGGACCTGTGCTACGTGCGCATCGACCGCAAGCGCAAGCTTCCGGCGACCACGCTGCTCTATGCGCTCGAAGGCGCGGCCAGCGCCGCGCGCCGCGAGGAGCGGATTGCCGCCGGCGAGGACCCGGCCACGATCGAGATCAAGGGCATGGACCCTGAGGAGATCCTGGCCACCTTCTACGGCCAGGTCGTCTTCAGCCTCACGCCGAAGGGCTGGGCCCGCCCGTTCGACGCCGACGCGTTCCGCGGCATGAAGCTGCTCACGCCGATGGTCGACGCCGAGACCGGCGAGGTCGTCGCCGAGGCCGACGCCAAGCTGACGCAGCGCATGGTGCGCAAGATCGCCGAGAAGACGAAGACCGTGCTGGTCGGCCGCGCGGACCTGCTCGGCCGCTTCATGGCCATCGACCTGGTCAACGAGGAGACCGGCGAGATCTACGCCGAGGCCGGCGAGGAGCTGGTCGAGGCCCGCCTCGCGGCCCTTGAGGCGGCCGGGATCACCGAGCTGCCGACGCTCGCCGTCGACCAGCAGAACGGCCCGTGGATCCGCAACACGCTCGCCGTCGACAAGAACACCAACCGCGACGACGCGCTGACCGACATCTACCGCGTCATGCGTCCCGGCGAGCCGCCGACCCCGGACACCGCCGAGACCCTGTTCCGCGGCCTGTTCTTCGACCCCGACCGCTACGACCTGTCCGCCGTCGGCCGCGTGAAGATGAACATGCGCCTGACGCTGCAGGCCGAGGACACCGTGCGCGTGCTGCGCAAGGAGGACATCCTGCGCACGGTGAAGATCATGTGCGAGCTGAAGGACGGCCGCGGCACGATCGACGACATCGACAACCTCGGCAACCGCCG
>CAXSFE010000120.1:0-10231 GCA_964236585.1 uncultured Acetobacteraceae bacterium | reverse complement strand
TCCTCGTCGACCACGGCGCGGGCCAGGCGGTAGGCGGCCTCGAACTCGCGCAGCGTCTGGTTGCCGCTGTTGACCTCGCGCTCCAGCGTGTCGAGCTCCGGGTCGTCGTAGAGGCGCCACCAGTCGCCCTTGGGCAGGGCGTCGGCCGGCGTGGCCACGGTCCAGCCGGGCAGCTCCTTGTAGGCGGGCGCGATCGGCGCGGCGGGGCGGCGGTAGTCGGGGCCGACCATGCAGCCGGACAGGGCAAGGAAGGCAAGCAGGCAAGGCCGGGCTCCGCCCAGACCCGCAAAGGGTCCGAGGACCCTTTGATCCCTTGACTTAAGGGAAGCCATCCAAGGGGCTTCCCTTGGCGGAGTCCAGAGGCAGAGCCTCTGGCCTTGCTTTCTCCTCATGCCCTCACCGGGTCGGCCCGTCGGCCGCGGAACCGGCCGCGCAGGCGGTCGAGGTAGATGTAGACCACCGGCGTCGTGTACAGCGTGAGCGCCTGGCTGACGATCAGGCCGCCGACGATGGAGATGCCGAGCGGCATGCGCAGCTCGCCGCCCGGGCCGCCGAACGCCAGCGGCAGCGCGCCGAGCAGGGCGGCGAAGGTGGTCATCATGATCGGGCGGAAGCGCAGCAGGCAGGCCTGGAAGATCGCGTCCTCGGTGGAGAAGCCGTCCTCGCGCTCGGCGGCGAGCGCGAAGTCGACCAGCAGGATGGCGTTCTTCTTCACGATGCCGATCAGCAGGATGATTCCGATCAGCGCGATGATGCTGAACTCCTGGCCGGTGACCAGCAGCGCCAGGACCGCGCCGACGCCGGCGGACGGCAGGGTGGAGAGGATGGTCAGCGGGTGGATCGTGCTCTCGTAGAGCACGCCGAGCACGAGGTAGACCGCGACCAGGGCGGCGAGCACCAGCAGCGGCTCCTGCGACAGCGAGGACTGGAACTGCGCGGCGGTGCCGGCGAAGGTGCCGTGGATGTCGGTGGGCACGCGCAGCTCCGCCATGGCCTGCGCGATCGCGGCCGTGGCCTCCGACAGGGAGTGGCCCGGGGCCATGTTGAACGAGATGGTGGACGCCACGAACGGCCCCTGGTGGTTCACCGCGAGCGGTGCCGCGCTCTGCGTGACGCGGGTGAAGGCGGACAGCGGCACCATGGTCTCGGCCGACGTGCTGACCGAGGCGCCGGAGGAGGCGCCGGACTTGCCGCTCGCGGCGAGCGCGTTGTTCTGGGCGTTGATCTGCGAGTTCTGCGAGGGGTCGGCGGCGGTGGTCGCCGCCTGGGTGGTGCCGGCCTGGGCGGTGCTGCCGCCGGCGCTGGCGCCCGTGCCGACGGGGGCGCTGGCCTGCACGGCGCCCTGGGCGGCGGTCTGGGTGGTGCTGGTGGCGCTCGCGGTGCTGCTGATGGCGCGCGCGGAGGCGTTGGTGCCCGAGGTGCCCGACGCGGTGCCGCCCGACGTGCTCACGCGCACGATCTGGAGCGAGTCCGGGCTCTGCCACCACTTCGGCGCGACCTCCAGGACCACGTGGTACTGGTTGAGCGCGTTGTAGATGGTCGAGACCTGGCGCTGGCCGAACGCGTCGTACAGCGTGTTGTCGATCTCGGACGGCGTCAGGCCGAGCCGCGCCAGGGTCGGGCGGTCGTAGCTGACGTAGACGTCGTGGCCCTTCTCCTGCTGGTCGCTGTTCACGTCGGTCAGGATGGGCAGCTTCTTCAGCGCGTCGGTCAGGCGCGGGGTCCAGGCGTACAGCTCCTGCGCGTCGTCGCCCTGCAGCGTGTACTGGTAGGAGGCGTTGCCCTGCCGGCCGCCGGCGCGCACGTCCTGGGCGGAGAACAGGAAGGTCTGCGCGCCGGGGACGCGGCCCAGGCGGCGGCGCAGGCGCTCCAGCACCTTCGGCGCGCCGTCGCGCTGTCCCTGCGGCTTGAGGGTGACGAAGATGAACGCGGAGTTGGTCTGCCGGCCGCCGGTGAAGCCGACCACGGCGTCCACCGAGGGGTCGGCGCCGATGACCTGCTGGATGCCGGCGACCTTCTGCTTCATCGCCTGGAACGAGATGTCCTGGTCGGCCGTGACGCCGCCGATCAGCTGGCCGCTGTCCTGGACCGGGAAGAACCCCTTGGGGATCACCTTGAACAGCGCGACGTTGAGCCCGATCGTGGCCAGCAGGCTGAGCATGACGATGCGCGGGTGGCGCAGCGCCCAGCCCAGGCTCACCTCGTAGCCGCGGAGCATGGCGTCGAAGCCGCGCTCGCCCACCCGGGCGGTCCAGGCGCCGGCGCGCGCGAGGCGGCCGGGGCGCGCGGGCGTCGTTTCGGGGTCGCCCGGGCGGTGCGGCTGGCGCAGCACGAAGGCGCACATCATCGGCGTCGTGGTCAGCGACACCACGAGCGAGACCAGGATCGCGAGCGACAGGGTCACCGCGAACTCGCGGAACAGCCGGCCGACGATGCCGCCCATCAGCAGGATCGGCAGGAACACCGCGATCAGCGACAGGCTCATCGACAGCACGGTGAAGCCGACCTCGCGCGCGCCGCGCAGGGCCGCCTCGGCGCGGTCCATGCCGTCCTCGATGTGGCGCTGCACGTTCTCCAGCACCACGATCGCGTCGTCGACCACGAAGCCGGTCGCGACCGTGAGCGCCATCAGCGACAGGGTGTCGAGGCTGTAGCCGAACGCGTACATGCCGGCGAAGGTGCCGATGATCGAGACCGGCACCGCGACCGCGGGGATCAGCGTCGCCCGCCAGTCGCGCAGGAAGGCGAACACCACCAGGATCACCAGGATCACCGCGATCACCAGCGCGCGCTCGGTGTCGGCGAGCGAGGCCTTGATGGTCGGCGTGCGGTCGAGTGCGATGGCGATGTCGATCGAGCCGGGCAGCGCCGCCCTGAGCTGCGGGATCGCGTCCTTCACCCCCTGCACCGCGCTGATGATGTTGGCGCCTGGCTCCCGGTAGAGGATCACGGTGATCGCCTGGTGGCCGTTGTACAGCCCGGCGTTGCGCAGGTCCTCCACGCTGTCGACCACCTCGGCGACGTCGGTCAGGCGCACGGCGCGGCCGTTGCGGTAGGCCACGATCAGCGGGGCGTACTCGGCCGCCTTGCGCGCCTGGTCGTTGGTGTAGAGCTGGAAGCGGCGCGCGCCGTCCTCGATCGCGCCCTTGGGGCTGTTGGCGTTGGCCGACGCCAGCGCCGCGCGCAGGTCCTCCAGGCCGATGCCGTACTGCGACAGCGCGAGCGGGTTGGCCTCCACCCGCACCGCGGGCAGCGCGCTGCCACCGATGTCGACCTCGCCGATGCCGGGGAGCTGGCTGAACTTCTGCTGGATGACGGTGGACGCCGCGTCGTACAGCTGGCCCGGCGTCAGCGTGTCCGAGGTCAGCGCCAGGATCAGGATCGGGCTGTCGGCCGGGTTGACCTTCTTGTAGGTCGGGTTCTGGCGCAGCGCGGTCGGCAGGTCGGCGCGCGCGGCGTTGATCGCCGCCTCCACGTCGCGCGCGGCGCCGTCGATGTCGCGCGACAGGCCGAACTGCAGGATGATCCGCGCCGAGCCGATCGAGCTGGTCGAGGTCATCTCGCTCACGTCGGCGATCTGGCCGAGGTGGCGCTCCAGGGGGGCGGCCACGCTGGTCGCCACTGTGTCGGGGCTGGCGCCCGGCAGCATCGCCTGCACGAAGATCGTCGGGAAGTCGACCTGCGGCAGAGGCGCCACCGGCAGCTTCGTGAACGCGAACACGCCGGCCAGCGCCACGGCCAGGGTGAGCAGCGTGGTGGCGACGGGGCGGTTGATGAAGGGGGAGCTGATGCTCATGCGAGGACAGCAAGGCCAGGGCTCTGCCCTGGACCCGCCAGGGCGAGCCGCCCTGGACCGGCACTAATTAGATTCAGTCTGGGGTCGGGGTTTCCAAAGGCTCGGCCTTTGGCGGAGTCCAGAGGCAGAGCCTCTGGCCTTGCTTGCCTTCGGCTCACGGCACCACCGGGTCCGGCATGTCCAGCCGCGACGGCCGGCCGAAGCGCTGCGAGATGCGGTCGAACAGCAGGTAGACCACCGGCGTGCTGAACAGCGTCACGAACTGGCTGACCGCGAGCCCGCCGACGATGGCGATGCCCAGCGGCCGGCGCAGCTCCGAGCCGGTGCCGGTGCCGAGCATCAGCGGCAGCGCGCCCAGGGCCGCGGCCAGCGTGGTCATCAAGATCGGGCGGAAGCGCAGCAGGCAGGCCTCGCGCACCGCGTCGAGGGCGGGGACGCCGCGCTCGCGCTCGGCCTCCAGCGCGAAGTCGACCACGAGGATCGCGTTCTTCTTGACGATGCCGATCAGCAGCACGAGGCCGATGATGCCGATCACGCCGAGGTCGGAGCCGTCGAGCATCAGCGCCGCCAGCGCGCCCAGCCCGGCGGGCGGCAGCGTCGAGAGGATGGTCAGGGGGTGCACGAAGCTCTCGTACAGCACGCCGAGCACGATGTACATGACGGTGACGGCGGCCAGGATCAGGAACAGCTCGTTGCCGAGCGAGGACTGGTAGGCGGCGGCGGCGCCCTGGAAGGCGGTCTGGATGCTGGCGGGCAGGCCAAGGTCGTGCTCGGCCGCCTCGATCTGCGACACCGCGGCGCCGAGCGAGGCGCCGGGTGCGAGGTTGAAGCTGACCGTGGTGGCCGGGAACTGCGAGAGGTGGCCGACGACGAGCGGCGAGGGCCGCTGCACGACGTGCACGATGGCCGAGAGCGGCACCTGGCCGTTGGTCGCGGTCGACGAGGGCAGGTAGATGCTGTCCAGCGCGGACAGGTCGTGCGACAGCGAGGCGTCGGCCTCCAGGATCACGCGGTACTGGTTGGACTGGCTGTAGATCGTGGACACGATGCGCTGGCCGAAGCTGTCATACAGCGCGTTGTCCACGGTGGCCGGCGTGATGCCGAAGCGCGCGGCGGTGGCGCGGTCGATTGTGATCATCGCGGACAGGCCGTTCTGCTGCAGGTCGCTGGCGACGTCGGCGAGCGCAGGGGCCTGGCGCAGGCGGGCGACGAGCTTCGGCACCCATTCGGCGAACTCGGCGGCGTTGGCGTCCTCCAGGACGAACTGGTACTGCGTGGCGCTGACCGCGGTGTCGAGCGTCAGGTCCTGCACCGGCTGCATGTAGAGCGACACGCCGGTGATGCCGGCCACCTCGCCCTGCAGCCGGCGGATGATGGCGCTGGCGTTGAGCGCGCGCTGGCTGTCCGGCTTGAGGTTGATCAGGAAGCGGCCGGAGTTGAGCGTCACGTTGCTGCCGTCCACGCCGATGAACGACGAGAGGCTGACGACGTCCGGGTCCTTCAGGATGGCATCGGCCAGCGCCTGCTGGTGCTCGGCCATCGCGGCGTAGGAGGTGGACTGCGCGGCCTGGCTGATGCCCTGGATCACGCCGGTGTCCTGCACCGGGAAGAAGCCCTTGGGGATCAGCACCACCAGCGCCAGCGTCGCCGCCACGGTCAGCGTGCCGGCCAGCAGCGTGACGACCTGGTGGGCCAGCACCCAGTCCAGGCCGCGGGCGTACACCGCGATGGTGCCGTCCAGCGTGGCGGCGACGGCGCGCGACAGGCGGTTCTCGCGGCTCTGCGGCCGGTGGCGCAGCAGGCGCGCGCACAGCATCGGCACCAGGGTCAGGGAGATGAACGCCGAGATCACGATGGTCACGGCCAGCGTGATCGCGAACTCGTGGAACAGCCGGCCCAGCACGTCGCCCATGAACAGCAGCGGGATCAGCACCGCGATCAGCGACACGGTGAGCGAGATCACGGTGAAGCCGATCTGCCCGGCGCCCTCCAGCGCCGCGTCCATCGGCGAGCGGCCGGCCTCGACGTAGCGCGAGATGTTCTCGATCACCACGATGCTGTCGTCGACCACGAAGCCGGTCGCGACCGTCAGCGCCATCAGCGACAGGTTGTCGAGGCTGAAGCCCCACAGGTACATCGCGGCCAGCGTGCCGATCAGCGACAGCGGCACCGACAGCGCCGGGATCAGCGTCGCGGGGACGTTGCGCAGAAACACGAAGATCACCAGCACGACGAGCGCGATCGCCAGCGCCAGCTCGAACTCCACGTCGGCGACGGAGGCGCGGATCGTCGTGGTGCGGTCGGTGAGGATCTGCAGGTCGACGGCGGCGGGGAGCGTGGCCTGCAGCTGCGGCATCAGCTTGCGCACCGCGTCGACCACGGCGATCACGTTGGCGCCGGGCTGGCGCTGCACGTTGACGATCAGGGCGGCGTCGCGGTTGCTCCACGCGCCGAGCGAGACGTTCTCGGCGCCGTCGACGACGGTGGCGACGTCGGACAGGCGCACCGGCGCGCCGCTGCGGTAGGCGACGACGGCGGTGCGGTACGCCTCGGCCGAGGGCAGCTGGTCGTTGGCGTCCACGGTCCACGACTGCGCCGGGCCGTCGAAGCTGCCCTTGGGCGTGTTGACGTTGAGGTTGCCGAGCGTGGTGCGCAGGTCGTCGATGTTGAGGCCGTACGCCGCCAGCGCCTTGGGGTTGGCGCGCACGCGCACGGCGGGGCGGTTGCCGCCCGAGACGCTGACCAGGCCCACGCCCGCGACCTGGCTGATGCGGCTGGCCAGGCGCGTCTCGATGATGTCCTCGACGCGGGTGAGCGGCAGGGTCTTCGAGGTGAGCGCCAGCGTCAGGATCGGCGCGTCGGCGGGGTTCACCTTGGCGTAGATCGGCGGCGCCGGCAGGTCGGACGGCAGCAGGTTGCCGGCGGCGTTGATCGCGGCCTGCACCTCCTGCTCGGCGATGTCGAGGTTGAGCGACAGGCCGAACTGCAGCGTGATCACGGATGCGCCGCCGGAGGACTGCGACTGCATCTGGTTCAGGCCGGGCATCTGGCCGAACTGGCGCTCCAGCGGCGCGGTCACCGAACTGGTCATCACGTCGGGGGACGCGCCGGGGTAGAAGGTCTGGACCTGGATCGTCGGGTAGTCGACCTCGGGCAGCGCCGAGAGCGGCAGGAACTGGTAGGCGACGCCGCCGACCATCAGGATCGCCAGCATCAGCAGCGTCGTCGCCACGGGGCGCAGGATGAAGAGGCGGGAGGGATTCATGGGGAAGGAAGGCCAGGGCTCTGCCCTGGACCCGCCAGGGCGAGCCGCCCTGGACCGGCGCCCGTTGGACTCCACTGGCCGGGGGCCGGACTCGGTCTGAAGTTGCGGTTTCCAAAGGCTTGGCCTTTGGCGGGGTCCAGCGGCAGAGCCCCTGGCCTTGCCTCCGCGCTACTGGCCATGCCTGTGGCGGTGCTCCGGCGCCGGCTCGCCCGCCGCAGGCTCCGCATGGTCCGCGGGAACGGTGACCTTGGCGCCCTCGTGCAGCCGGTCCGCGCCGTCGACCACCACGCGGTCGCCGGCGGCCAGCCCCGAGCTGATCGAGGTGCTGGTGCCGTCGGCCGGGCCGGTGGCGACCTTGCGCACGCTGACCGTGTCGTCAGCGCCCAGCAGGTAGACGAAGGTGCCGGGGCTGCCGCGCTGCACGGCGGCGTTGGGCACCAGCACCGGGGCGTGCAGCGTGTCCACCAGCAGGTGGGCGTTGACGAACTGCTGCGGGAACAGCGCCTGGTCCTGGTTGGGGAAGGAGGCGCGCGCCTTCACCGTGCCGGTGGTGGGGTCGATCTGCGTGTCCAGCGTCAGCAGGCTGCCGTCGGCGATCTTCGCCGCGTCGCCGCGGTCCCAGGCGGCGACGGGGAGCGTGGCGCCGGCGCGGGTGCGCTTCTGCACGGCGGGGATGCTGTCCTCGGGCAGGGTGAAGATCACCGAGATCGGCTGCAGGGTGGTGACCACGACGATGCCGTTGGTGTCGCCGGTGGTGACGTAGTTGCCCTGGTCGACCTGGCGCAGGCCGACGCGGCCGTCCACCGGGCTGGTGATATGGCAGTAGATCAGGTTGAGCTTCTGGGTGTCGATCGCGGCCTGGTCGAACTTGATCGTGCCCTGGTCCTGGCGGACGGTCGCGGCCGCGGTGTCCACGGTCTGGCGCGCGATGCTGTCCTGGCTGTTGAGCTTCTGGTAGCGCGCGAGGTCGAGAAGGGCGTTGGCGAGCGTGGCCTGGTCGCGGGCGAGGTTGCCCTCGTTCTGGTCGAGCAGCGCCTGGTAGGGGCGCGGGTCCACCTGGGCCAGGAAGTCGCCGCGGTGGACCATCTGGCCCTCGGTGAAGGCCACCTGGGTCAGGATGCCGGCGATCTGCGTGCGCACGGTGACGGTGGCGAGCGGGGTGACGGTGCCGAGCTCGGTGAGCGAGATGGCGACGTCGCCGGGGGCGGCCGTGGCGACGCCCACCGCCTGGGACTGCGCCGGTCCGCCCTTGCCTGCGGCGGCCGGGGGCTTGGTGACCGACCAGGGATGCCAGACCACGAGGCCGACGATGCCGGCTGCCAGGAGCACCAGCAGCAGGAGCGGCATGCGGCTGCGGCGGCGGCGCGTCGTGGGCGCGGGCCCGGCAGGCAGGACCCTGGGGCCGCGGCCCGGGCGTGCGTCGGCTGTGGGGCTGGTGGCGGCACCCGCGCGGGCCCGTGCGGCTGCCGACGGATCGGCACGTGCATCCGGGGGGAGTGCTGGCTCGGAGGGACCCGGCTGCGGCTCGTGGCTGGCAGGCACGAGGTCGGTGCCGTGGGACCCGGCCCTGCTCGGGACGACGTCTGAACTGATCGGCTGGCTCATCAAGCCTCCGCGGGTGCCCGACGCAGCATCAGCATACCAGGGAGACGGGAACGCTGCGGGTGCCGCATCGGCCGGACCTGGGATTCGCCCGTCGTGATGCGGGCGACACGGGGTGCCGCCCGACGTACGGCGTTCCGGCCTGTGATGGAAGGGTTTGCCGCCAGGCGACATGGTTCTGCAGGACACTCACGGCTCCAAAGATATACTCCGGAGCATTACCTGCAGGTTGCCGACGGATTGCGGACTGTGACGAGGTGTGCATGACCTGCATGGCCGGCGGACGACGCTGTGGCCAGGGTCGCGGGCGGCTGCCAAGCCGGTGACCTGTGGCCGACACGAGGCGTTGCGCGACAGGGTGGGTGCAGTAGGATTCGAACCTACGACCCGCTGATTAAGAGTCAGCTGCTCTACCAACTGAGCTATGCACCCGCCGTCCAGCGAGGCGCGCCGTATAACAGCGCGTCCGGGGTTTGCAAAGAGGGTGTGGGGTCTTGCTGGCCGGGTTTGTTCCTGACGATCGCGTGGATGGCGTTCAGGCGCCATGTTGACGGGCCACTGCCCTGGGAGCTGCCGTGTCATCAGGCTTTTCGCCGTCCTGGCCCGTGAGCGGCGATCCGGCCGCGAGCGAGCCGGGTCCACGATCGGGGCGTCAGGGACAAGGCAGTGCGCCGCGCTGGACGGTGCACACGCACGCCCTGCTCGGATCCACCAGCGACGAGGCGCGGCGCATGGTGCGGGAGGGTGCGCCGTGCGGCACCACGGTGTGGGCAAGGGCGCAGACGGCGGGACGGGGGCGCCGGGGGCGGACATGGTCGAGCCCTGAGGGCAACCTTTACATGTCCGTGGTCGTGGACTGCGCGCCCGCCGTTGCGCCGCAGCTTGGATTCGTGGCGGCGCTGGCGGTCGCGGACGCGGTTGACGAGTCCTGCGGGCAGGCCCGGGCGCGGTTGAAGTGGCCGAACGACGTGATGCTGGATGGGGCCAAGCTGGCGGGGCTGCTGCTGGAGGTGGAGCAGGCGGCGCATGGCACGGCGGTGGTACTCGGGATCGGCGTCAACCTGAGGCATTTTCCGGCAGATGCAGGGTATCCTGCGACGTCGCTGCAGGCCCATGGCGTGGAGGTGACGGCGGAAACGATGCTGAACCGTGTGCTGGGCTCGCTCGGCATACGACTGGACGAGTGGCGTGGAGGCGGTTTCGGGTGGGTTCTTGCCGAATGGGCAAAGCGAGGTCATCAGAGTGGCGATGCCCTGCGGGTCAGTGCGGCAGGGGTTCGGCGGGACGCGATTTTTGTCGGGCTGGATAGGGACGGCTCGCTGGTGACTTTGATCAACGGCCAAGTCGAGCGCTTCACGTCCGCTGAGATACTGTCAGACTAACGTCTCCATTTGGTCGAGGTTTTGAGATACCACCGTAAATGGAAAGCGGCGTCCGGACAAACTGGCGTTTGCTTTACGCAGGACAGTGACACCCAGGACCTATGGGTGCGCTTATCCGGATACTTATTTTCGAACCATGGTTGCGGGGACAGGATTTGAACCTGTGACCTTCAGGTTATGAGCCTG
>CAXSFE010000119.1:8707-10332 GCA_964236585.1 uncultured Acetobacteraceae bacterium | reverse complement strand
AACGCGATCGCGGCCGTCAACTTCGGCGAGCCGGTCGTGCTGCGGACGCCCAAGAGCGAGATGAGCACCAGCCTGGTCGGCCTGGCCGACGCCCTGAGCGGGCGGGCCGACGCCAAGGCGTCTAAGGCGGCCTGAGCGGTCCCGACCGAACCCGAGCCAGCAGACGGAGCAACGCACATTGGCCTGTTCACCCGAGCCACCCCCGCCCCGGCCGAGCCGACGCCCGCCGCCCCGACGCCGCCAGCCGGTCTCGCCCGAGCGCGCGTGCCGTGAGCAGCGCCGTCCAGGCCGTCAGCCCCTTCGTCACCGCAGGCCTGACCCGGCTGCGCCTGCCCCAGCCGCCGGCGGCGGAGCCCGTGCCGTCCAGGCGCCCGCGCGCCAGGCTCTGGCAGCTCACCGGCTCGCTGCACTGCTCGATCATCGGCACCTGCCTGACCACCGCCGAGCTGCGCCGCACCCTGGGGAAGGTGGCGCGCGTCGACATCTCCCACCTCGGCGACCACGACCTGCACACCCAGGCGGTCACGCTCTGCGGCCAGCACAACGCCTCGTCCAAGCTGCTGCACAAGGCGCTCGACGACCGGCACATGGCGGTCATCAAGCGCCTCGCCCGCGTCGAGGGGGAGGCCGCGGTGATGCGGCAGTGGGACGAGGCGCGGCGCGAGGGCGACATCCCCGGCACCTACTGGGCGCTGCTCACCCACCCGGACGTCGGCTACGACGGCCTGCGCCGGGCGTTCAACGACGTCCACATGCTGTCCCACCTGGTCGGCGCCGCGAACCGCGCCGACATACGCCGCCTCGCCGCGCTGGAGGCGGAGAACGCGGAGCTGCGCGCCAAGGTCGAGCGCCAGCAGCAGCGCCTGCAGGACGCGATCACCTCGCGCGACGCCACGATCCGCCGCCTCGGCAGCCTCGCGGCCGGCAGCGCCGGGCGCGTCGCCGAGGTCGCTCCGGACGACGCCCTGGAGGGGCTGCGCCACCTCGCGGCGGACCTGCAGGCCCGCCTCGCCCGCGAGGCCGGCGGCCGCGAACGCCTCGAACGCCGCCTCGCCGCCGCCGCCGAGTCGGCGCGGCTCCGGGAAGGGCACGCCCGGGAGGCCGAGGCCCGGTGCCTGGTGCTGCAGCAGGAGCTGGCCCTGATCGAGGGGCACCACGACGGGTCCGACCCCGGCCCGTCGCCGGGGCTGCCCGCCCAGACCATCCTCTATGTCGGCGGCCGCCCCGGCTGCGTCGAGCAGATCCGCGCCTGCCTGGAGGCCGCCGGCGGCGCGCTGCTCTGCCACGACGGCGGCCGCCACGACCACCCTTCGCTGCTCGCGGGCCTGATCGGCCGGGCCGACCGCGTCGCGTTCCCGGTCGACTGCGTGAGCCACGACGCCGCACTGACCGTCAAGCGCCTGTGCCGTCAGCTCGGCAAGCCGTGGCTGCCGCTGCGCTCCTCCGGCTTCTCCTCCTTCCTCGGCGCCGTCGCCGGGCCCGGCCACGCCGTGTCTGCCGACGACGGCCTCGCCCCGGCAGGCTGATGCGGGCCAGCCAGGGCCCGTGCGGCCGGAACAAACGACGGAACCCCTGACGTGACCCCTCTCCGGCGCATCGGCCTCGGCCTGGCCCTCGGCCTCGCC
>CAXSFE010000119.1:0-8607 GCA_964236585.1 uncultured Acetobacteraceae bacterium | reverse complement strand
CCAGCCCTCGGCCTCGCCCCAGCCCTCGGCCTCGCCCCAGCCCTCGGCCTCGCCCCAGCCCTCGGCCTCGCCCTGGCCGGCTCCGCCCGCGCCGCCGATCCGATCCGCGTCTACGCCGCCGGCAGCCTCGGCACCGTGCTCAGGCAGATGATCGCCGCCTCCGGCCTGCCCGCGGGCGCGGTCGCCCCGCCGGTGTTCGGCCCCGCCGGCGCCCTGCGCCACCGCCTGCAGTCCGGCGAGACGGCGGACCTGTTCGCCTCCGCCGACCTCTCCCAGCCCCGCGCGCTCGCCGGCGACACCGCGATCCCGGTCGTGCCGTTCGCGCGCAACCGCATGTGCGTCCTCGCCAGGGACAGCACGGGCCTGACCGCGGACACGCTGCTCGACCGCATGCTCTCGCCCGGGCTGCGCCTCGCCACCTCCACCCCGGGCGCCGATCCCGGCGGCGACTACGCCCTCGCCGTCTTCGACCGCGCCGAGCTGCTCCATCCCGGCGCCCGCGCCGCCCTCGTCGCCAAGTCGCTGCTCCTGCTCGGCGGCCCCGCCTCGATGACGCCGAGCCCAGGCCACAGTCCCGGTGCGTCGATCATCCTGACCGGCCAGGCCGACGCCCTGCTCTACTACTGCAGCGGGGCCGACGCCGCCGCGCGGGAGGCGCCCGGACTGGTGTCCATCCCGCTGCCGGACACGCTGGAGGTGGGGCCGGTGTACGGCCTCGCCGTGCTGTCCGACCGCACCGAGGCGGCGCAGCTCGCCTTGTTCATGGTGTCCGAACGCGGCCAGGCGATCCTGGCCCAGGGCGGCCTCCTGCCGCTGGTCGCGGGGCGCTGAGCGGAGAACGGCAGGCGGCGCTGTTCCTGAAGCGAGCAGGCAAGGTCGGGGCTCTGCCCCAAACCCCGCCAAAGGGCGAGCCCTCTGGAATCCTGGACTTAAGTCAAGGGATCAAAGGGTCCTCGGACCCTTTGCGGGTTCGGGCAGAGCCCGACCTTGCTTTCCTCGAAAAGGTCACGTCCGTCAGGATATTCCATCGCCAGGCGGTCAGCCTCCTCAAGGTCGCCCGGCGTGTTGACGTTGAAGAACGGGTCCACCGATGCCGCGTCCCACTCGACGTCGGCCCGGGCGTGCCGGTCCATGAACACCTGCATCGTGCGCAGGCCCTCCTCCACCACCGCCTGGCGCAGCGCCCCGCGCAGCCACACGGGCCAGAGGGCGGCGACCGGGTGGGTGCGCCCCCCCGACGCGGCGCAGGCGATCACGGCGCCGGACCGGCTGCGCCCGGCGTGCAGCCGCGCGACCAGGTCGCGCGGCAGGAACGGCGCGTCGCCCGGGGCCGTCGCCACCCACTCCGTCCCGGGCGAGCAGGCCGCCGTCCAGTCGAGCGCCGCGAGCACGCCCGCGAGCGGTCCCGGGTGGTCGGGCAGGCTGTCCGGCACCACGGTCAGGCCAAGGCCCGCGAACCGCGCCGGATCGCCGTTCGCGTTGAGCAGCAGCCGACCCACCTGCGGCGCGAAGCGGCCGACCAGCCGATGCAGGACCGGCTCGCCCCCGACGAGCCGCCACCCCTTGTCGCCGCCGCCCAGCCGGCGCGCGAGCCCGCCCGCCAGGATCACGCCGAGCGTGGAACCGTCCTGCATCGCCATCCTCCTCGCGGCCAGAGTCGCTGAACCCCATCAGCAAGCAAGGCTGGGCGCTGCCCAGACCCGCCAGGAGCGAAGCCGCCCCTGGACCCGGCCCTGGTTAAGGGATGCGTTCCAAAGGCGCAGCCTCTGGCGGACTCCGCGCTGCCTGGTCGCGCCGGCGCTCACCACCGGCCAGATCGGCCGCACGGACGACCTGACGTCGGGCCGGGGCGAGACCGTGCCGTGCCGGTGGCCCGTGAGCCTGGCCGGTCAGGCGAGCAAGGTTGAGGCTCTGCCTCAAACTCCGCCAAAGGCAGGCCTTTGAAATCCAATCCTTAAGTAAAGGGTTTCCAAAGGGCTCGGCCTTTTGGCGGGTCCGGGCGGAGCCCGGCCTTGCTGGCTGACAGGCCGGTGCCGGAGCCAGGTCGCGCGTCGGCTGCCTGCGCCGTGGTCCGGCGGCGCTCGACGAGGAACACCGCCGCGCATCCCGCCCCGGACAGCACGGCCAGCGGCAGCAGGCCCAGCGGGTAGCTCCCGGTCGCGTCCTTAATGACGCCCAGCAGCGTGGAGCCCACCAGGCCGCCGATGTTGCCGACGGCGTTGATCTGCGCGATGCCCGCGGCGGCGCCGGTGGCGCCCAGCCACTCCGTCGCGAGCGCCCAGAACGGCCCCTTGACCAGGTAGGTGGCGCCGACCGCCACGCACAGGATCAGCATCGTCGGGCCGAGCGAGCGGGTCAGGGTCGCCGACAGCAGGCTCGCGGCCAGCAGGCCGAGCGGCAGGCCGGTGTGCCAGACACGCTCGCGCCGCAGGTCCGAGCTGCGGCCCCACAGCACCATCAGCACGGACGCGATGCCGAACGGCAGCATGTTCAGCAGCCCGGTCTGCGTGAGCCCCAGGCCGAAGGAGCGGATGATCTGCGGCTGCCACAGCGACAGGCACTGGCTGGCGCCGGACGCGCCGGCGTAGACCAGCGAGGCCGCCAGCACGCGCCGGTTCGACAGCACGCGCCACACCGGGACAGGCCCGGCCGGGCCGCCGAGCTGCGCGCGTTCGTCCGCCAGGCGGCGCGTCAGCCAGGCGCGCTGCTCCCTGTCCAGCCAGCCGGCGCGCTCCGGCCCGTCGGGGAGCACGAACAGCGCGGCGACGCCGAGCAGCACCGCCGGCGCCGCCTCCAGCAGGAACATCCACTGCCAGCCGCGCAGCCCGAGCGTTCCGTCGGCCTGCAGCAGGGCCGCCGAGATCGGCGAGCCCACGAAGGAGGACACCGGGATCGCGACCATGAAGATCGCGACGATGCGGCCGCGGTACTCGCGGGGGAACCAGTACGTCAGGTAGAGGATCACGCCGGGGAAGAAGCCGGCCTCCGCCGCGCCCAGCAGCAGCCGGACCGCGTAGAACGAGCGCGGCCCCACGACGAGGGCCATGCCTGCCGAGACCAGCCCCCAGGTCACCAGGATGCGCGCGATCCACAGCCGTGCGCCGACCTTCTCCAGCGCGACGTTGCTCGGCACCTCGAACAGCACGTAGGTCAGGTAGAACAGGCCGCCGCCGAGCCCGAACGCGGAGGGCGACAGGCCGACGTCCCCGTTCATCTGCAGGGCGGCGAAGCCGACGTTCACCCGGTCGACGAACGCCAGGAAGTAGCCGAGCATCAGGAACGGCACGATGCGCAGCGCCACCTGCCGCATGGTGCGCCGCTCCAGCTCCGCGTCGAGCCGATCCATTGGCATCCTCCGGAGCTGCCGCGCAGCCTTTCTGGTTCCAGCAGTCGTTGATCGCGACCTGTCGAAGAAAGCAAGCCTGGGCTCTGCCCAGACCCGCAAAGGGTCCGAGGACCCTTTGATCCCCTGACTTGAGTCGAGGTTTCCAAAGGGCTCGCCCTTTGGCGGGGTTTGGGGCAGAGCCCCAACCTTGCCTGCCGGTCATCACCAGCGCCCGCCGTCACGACGGACGTCCGGGCCGTCAGTCCTTGCCGGACGCCAGGAGCGTTGCGGCATCGCCGTCGATGATCAGCCCGCGCACGACGCCGGTCCGCAGCAGGGCGCGGACCGAGTCCACCTTCTGCACCCCGCCCGCCAGCAGCACGACGTTGCGGCCGCGCAGGTGCTCGAACTCCAGGGCCAGGGTGCGATGGGCAAGCTCGTGGTCGACCTGCGCGCCTGCCCGGTCGAACAGCCGCCCCAGCGAGTCGGCAACCGCTCCCCGGGCGCGCACGCCTGCGAGTTCCGCGGCCGACAGCATGGCCTGCTTGCGCAGGAACGCGGTCTCGCTCAGCTCGCCGACGCTGATCAGGAACAGGTCCGCCGAGCGCGCGAGATCCAGGGCCTCGGCCACGGTGCGCTGCGACATCAGCACGGCCCGGTCCGCCTCCGTGTCGGCGATGAACGGCACCGGCAGGAAGTGCCCCTCGCCCCCGGTCCGCGCGGCCAGCGCCTGGACCACCTCGAACGGGTTGGACGCGGAGTTGCGGGTCAGCGAGCCCATGAGCGACACGAAGCGCGCCCTGGGGTTGTGCACGCCGGACAGGTGCAGCGCCATCTGCTCCAGCGTGCGGCCCCAGCTCACGCCCACGGTGATCGGCCGGCCCGGGGCGAGCTTGCCCTTGAGGACGCTGGCGGCGGCGCTGCCGACGGCACGGCGCGCGATCATCTCCTGGGCCGCCGCCAGCTTCGGCTCCAGGGCGGCGTCGTCGAGCCCGATCGGCGGGGTGGCCACGCAGAAGTCCAGGCCGTGGCGGCGCACGATCTCGCCCTCGGTGTCGAGGTCGCGGACCTGCTCGTGATGGATGGTGACGCTGACCAGCCCGCGGTCGCGCGCCTCGCCCAGCAGGCGCACGACACGGGTGCGGTGCACGCCCAGGCGCAGGGCCACCTCCTCCTGGTTCAGGCCGGCGACGTGGTACAGCCACGCCGCCCGCACGATGAGTTCGCCGTCGGGCTCGTGCGCCAGGCTCAGGGTCAGCATGGCCGGAGTTTAGGCCTTGACATTCGTTCCGCCAAGCGACGAACGTGCGGCAAGAACAAAAGTCGCAGTGCGCGTCATATGTGCAGGGGGATGGTCCGGAGTCCGTGGCCTACGTGATTGGCATCGATGGCGGGACCGAGAGCCTGCGGGCGACGGTGTTCGACCTGGCGGGTCGCAGGATCGCCTCGGCGACCGCCGCGTACCCGACCGAGTTCGCGCCCGGCGCGCGCGCCGAGCAGGACCCGGAGGCCTGGTGGACGGCGACCGGCCTGGCGGTGCGCTCGGCCGTCGCGCAGTCGGGCGTCGCGGCCCGCGACGTCGACGCGATCTGCGCCACCACGACGTGCTGCACCGTGGTCGCGCTGGACGCGGCGGCACGGCCGCTGCGCCCGGCCCTGCTCTGGATGGACGTGCGGGCCGGGGAGGAGGCGGATGCCGTGCTGGCCACCGGCGACCCCGCGCTCGCCGTCAACGGCGCCGGCCAGGGCCCGGTCTCCGCCGAGTGGATGATTCCCAAGGCGCTCTGGCTGCTGCGCCACGAGCCGGACGTCTTCCGGGCCGCGCACACCATCTGCGAGTACCAGGACTTCATCACCTGGCGCCTGACCGGGCGGCGCGCCGCGAGCCTGAACAACGCCTCGATCCGCTGGCACTACCGCAGCGACGCCGGCGGGTGGCCGGACAGCCTGCTGGAAGCGCTCGACCTGTCCGAACTGCGCGCGAAGTGGCCCGCGGAGGTGCTGGCGCCCGGCGAGGTCGCGGGTCCGCTGACGGCACGCGCCGCCGACCACCTCGGCCTGCCGGAGACGGTGCGGGTGGTGCAGGGCGGCGCCGACGCCCTGATCGGCATGATCGGACTGGGCGTGGCCAGGCCCGGCCAGATCGCGCTCATCACCGGCTCGTCGCACCTGCAGTTCGCGGTGGGCGAGGCCGCGACCCATGTGCCCGGACTGTGGGGCAGCTACCGGGACGCGGTGTATCCGGGCCGCACCATCCTGGAGGGCGGCCAGACCTCGACTGGTTCGATCGTCGCCTGGCTGCGCCGCCTGACCGGAGACGCGCCCGGCCTCGACGCGCTCAACCTCGAGGCGGCGCGGCTCGCGCCGGGCGCGGACGGGCTGCTGGTGCTCGACCACTTCCAGGGCAACCGCACCCCCTACACCGACCCGCTGTCGCGCGGGGCGATCACCGGGCTGTCGCTGCACCACACGGCGGCCCACCTGTTCCGCGCCACCCTGGAGGGGATCGGCTTCGGCACCCGCGCGATCCTCGGCCGCATGGCCGAGGCGGGCTTCGCCGCCGCCGAGATCACCGCCGGCGGCGGCGCGACGCGCTCGCCGCTCTGGCTGCAGATCCACGCCGACACGTCCGGCCTGCCTGTGGTGGTGCCGGAGGTGGCCGAGGCGCCCTCGCTCGGCGCCGCCGTGCTGGCCGCCCATGGCGCCGGGCACTTCGGCAGCATCGACGACGGCATCGCCGCGATGGTCCGGCCGGGGCGGCGGATCGAGCCCGACCCGGCCAGCGTGGCGCGCTACGACGAGATCTACCGACGCTACGACGCCCTGTATCCCGCCCTGAAGCCGCTCCGAGAGGTCGTGCCGTCATGAGCCTGCCGAACACGCCGCTGGCCGAGCTGTACCGCACCATGCGGCGCATCCGCACCTTCGAGGAGCGCGTCGCCGAGCTGTACGCGCGCGGCCTGTCCGCCGGCTCGATGCTGCACCTCTCGATCGGCGAGGAGGGGGCGGCGGCCGGCGTCGCCGCGGCGATGCAGCCGCAGGACAGCTTCACCACGCACCATCGCGGCCACGGCATCTTCCTGGCGCGCGGCGCGGACCCGGCCAGGATGATGGCCGAGATCGGCGGCAAGGACTCCGGCTACTGCCGCGGCAAGGGCGGCTCGATGCACATCGCCGACATGGCGCTGGGCCACCTCGGCGCCAACGCGATCGTGGGCGGCGGCATCCCCCACGTCGTCGGCGCAGGCCTCAGCTACAAGCGGCAGGGCAGCGGCGCGATCTCCGTGGCGTTCTTCGGCGACGGCGCCATGCAGCAGGGCGTGCTCTACGAGAGCATGAACATGGCGGCGCTGTGGGACCTGCCGGTGCTGTTCGTGTGCATCAACAACCAGTACGGCATGGGCACGCGCATCGACCGCGCCACGCGCTCGGTCGAGTTCGACCGGCGCGCCATCGCCTTCGGCCTGCAGGCGGACATGGTGGACGGCGAGGACGTCGAGGCGGTGTTCCACACCGCGCAGGCGCTGGCGGACGGCGCGCGCGCGGGCAAGCCGGGCTTCATGGCGATCTCCTGCTTCCGCTTCTTCGGCCACGGCCGCATGGACAAGAGCCCGTACCGCACCGCGGACGAGGAGGAGGTCGGGCGCAAGCGCGACCCGGTGCTGCGCGCCCGCGACGGCCTGCTGCAGCGCGGCCACCTCGACGCGGCCTCGCTCGACGCGCTCGACGCCGAGGTGGCGCGCGAGATGGACGCGACGATCGACTTCACCGCCGCCGCCGCGGCGCCGCCGCCCGAGAGCATGTTCCGCGACGTCTACGGCCCGGGCGAGGCGGAGCCGGAGCCGCTGGGTGCGCGGCTCGACCGCATCCTGGCGCGGGCCTGAGCGCCGTGGCGGCGATCGAGATCACCTACCGCGACGCGCTGCGCAAGGCGCTGCAGGACGCGATGCGTGACGACGAGACCGTGGTGGTGATCGGCGAGGAGGTCGGTGCCTACGGCGGCGCCTACGGCGTCACCAAAGACCTGATCGGCGAGTTCGGCGCCGCGCGGCTCATCGACACCCCGATCAGCGAGCCCGCGATCGTGGGCGTCGCGGTGGGCGCCGCGATGACCGGCCTGCGCCCGGTCGCCGAGCTGATGTACGTCGACTTTCTCGGCCTGGTGATGGACCAGCTCGCCAACCAGGCGGCCAAGATCCGCTACATGTTCGGCGGCCAGATCGGCGTGCCGATGGTGCTGCGCACCCAGGGCGGCACCGGCCGCTCCGCCGGCGCCCAGCACTCGCAGAGCCTGGAGGGGTGGATCCTGCACACGCCCGGGCTGCGCCTGGCGATGCCGGCCACCGCGGCCGACGCCTACCACCTGCTGCGCCACAGCCTGACCCTGCCCGACCCGGTCGTGTTCATCGAGCACAAGGCGCTCTACACCCGCAAGGAGATGGCCGACCTGGACGCGCCGCCGCCGCTGCCCTGGGGCCGGGCCGCCGTGCGCCGCGGCGGCGAGCACGCGACGCTCGTGACCTACTCGCGCATGGTGCACGTCGCCCTCGACGCCGCAAAGGTCCTGTCGGACGACGGCATCTCGATCGAGGTGATCGACCTGCGCACCCTCAACCCGCTGGACATGGACACCGTGGCGGCCTCGGTGGAGCGGACCGGGCGCGCCCTGGTGGTGAGCGAGGGGCCGCTGACCGGCGGCGTCGCGGCCGAGCTGGCGGCGCGCATCTCGGAGGAGTGCTTCGACTACCTGGAGGACCCCGTGATCCGCATCGCCGGCGAGGACATCCCGATCCCGGTCTCGCCCGCGCTGGAGGGCGCCAGCATCCCCACCGCGGCGCTGATCGCGGCCACGGTGCAGCGGATGCTGCGCCGATGATCGTCGATCTCACCCTGCCCCGACTGGGCGAGACCATGGAGACCGGCCGGGTCGCCGGCTGGCTGAAGCGGCCCGGCGAGCGGTTCCGGCGCGGCGAGACGCTGGTGGAGATCGAGAGCGACAAGACCACCGTCGAGATGCCGGCGCTGGCCGACGGCGTGCTGACCGAGATCGTGGTGGAGGCGGGCCAGGACGCCGACGTCGGGGCGGTGCTGTGCCGCTACGACGACGGGCAGGCGGCCGCCGCCCGGCCCGACCCCG
Organism: uncultured Acetobacteraceae bacterium; assembly: GCA_964236585.1. Lineage (GTDB taxonomy): Bacteria > Pseudomonadota > Alphaproteobacteria > Acetobacterales > Acetobacteraceae > CAXSEF01. The sequence continues at coordinate 145 of CAXSFE010000119.1, read as the reverse complement.
CCCTGCCCGATCCCGTCCTGGCCGATCCGGTCCCCGCCGACCCAGTCGCCGCCGCTCCGGTTCCGGCCGCTCCGGTCCGCCCGGAGGCGGCCGCCCCGGCGCGGGCCGTGGTCGAGCCTGCCGCCGCGGCGCCTGCGGACGCGAC
>CAXSFE010000118.1:0-10355 GCA_964236585.1 uncultured Acetobacteraceae bacterium | reverse complement strand
GGCAGGCGGGCGGCGGCATGGGCCGGGTCACGGCGTACCTGATGCAGGAACAGGCCGGGCGGACGGACCTGCCGCCGCTGGAGGCGCTGGACAGCCGCGGCCAGGGCGCGGCCGCGTGGTCCGCGTTCGCGGTCGCGCGCGCCGCGGCGCGGATCGCCGGGCTTGCGGTGCGGGGCAGGGCGTCGGTGCTGCACGTCAACGTGGCCGAGCGCGGCAGCGTCGTGCGCAAGGGCGTGCTGGTGGGGGTGGCCCGGCTGTTCGGGGTGCCGGTGGTGCTGCACCTGCACGCCGCGCAGATCGTGGCGTTCCACGCGGCGCTGCCCGGGCCGGCGCGGGCGCTGGTGGGGGTAATGTTCCGGCAGGCCGCGCTGTGCGTGGTGCTGGGCGAGCCGTGGCGGCGCTGGGTGGCGTCGCTCGGCGTGGACGCGGGGCGCATCCGCGTGCTGCGCAACGGGGTGCCGCGGCTCGGGGGCTGGCGGGCGCGGGGCGCCGGCGTGCCGTTCCGCCTGGTGTTCCTGGGCAACCTGTTCGAGCGCAAGGGGATCGCGGACCTGCTGGCGGCGATGGCGCGGCTCGGGCCGGACGCGGCGGCGTGCACGCTGGTGGTGGCGGGCGGCGGCGACGTCGCGGGCTACACGGAGATGGCGGAGGGCCTCGGGCTGTGCGGGCGGGTTCGGTTCGCCGGCTGGGTGGACCAGGCGGGCGCGGCGGCGTGCCTGGCGGAGGCGGACGCGCTGGTGCTGCCGTCCTACGACGAGGGGCTGCCGCTGGTGATCCTGGAGGCGCTGAGCCTGGGGGTGCCGGTGGTGACCACGCCGGTCGGCGCGATCCCGGAGGTGCTGGACGACGGGGACACGGCGCTGCTGGTGCCGCCGGGGGACGTGGCGGCGCTGGCCGCGGCGCTGCGCCGGCTGGCAGGCGACCCGGCGCTGGCGGCGCGGCTGTCGGAGCGGGGGCGGGCGCTGTACGAGCGCGAGTTCACGCTGCCGGTGTTCGCGGAGCGGGTCGCGGCGCTGCACGCGGAGGTGGGGCTGTGAAGGAAGCAAGGCCGGGCTCTGCCCAGACCCGCAAAGGGTCCGAGGACCCTTTGATCCCATTCCTTAAGGAAGGGATTCTCAAGGCAATCGCCTTGAGCGGAGTCCAGAGGCAGAGCCTCTGGCCTTTCTTGCTTCGGCGGTGATCCTCCACGCGGGCTCCATCGACGCTGGCGCCGTGCTGCGCGCCGACGTGTGCATCGTGGGCGCTGGCGCCGCGGGGATCACGCTGGCGCTGTCGCTGCGGGGCAGCGGGCTCGACGTGCTGCTGCTGGAGGCGGGCGGCGAGCGGGAGGCGGCGGCGTCGCAGGCGCACTACAGCGGCGAGGTCGCGGACCCCGCGCTGCACGCCGCCCCGGACCGCTACCGGCAGCGCAGGCTGGGCGGCTCGACGACGATCTGGGGCGGGCGGTGCGTGCCGTTCGACGCGATCGACTTCGAGCGGCGCGCCTGGGTGCCGCACAGCGGCTGGCCGTTCGGGCGCGAGGCGCTGCTGCCGCACTACGAGACGGCGAGCGCGCTGTGCGAGGCGGGGCCGTTCGCGTTCGCGGCGGCCGCGGTGGCGGGCGGGGTGCCGGAGATGCTGGCCGGCTTCGCCCCGGAGCATTTCGACACCGCGGCGATCGAGCGGTTCTCGTGCCCCACGGACTTCGGGCGGCGCTACCGGCACCGGCTGGCGGCGCAGGCGGGGCTGCGGGTGGTGCTGGGCGCGAGCGTCACGCGGGTGGTGACGGACGCGGACGGGGGCGAGGTGCGGCGGCTGGAGGTGGCGCGGGAGGGCGGCGTGCGGTTCTCCGTCGCGGCGGGGCGCGTGGTGCTGGCGGCCGGTGGGCTTGAGGTGCCGCGGCTGCTGCTGGCGTCGCGGGGCGCCGAGGGCGGGCCGCACGCGGACGGGGTGGGCAACGCGCGCGGGCTCGTGGGGCGGTTCTACATGTGCCACGTCGCGGGCACCTACGGGACGGTGCGCCTCGCTCCGGGCGCGCGGGTGTTCCACGGCTACGTGCGCGACGCGGACGGCAGCTACTGCCGCAGGCGGTGGGCGCTGGGGGAAGCGGCGCAGCGGCTGCAGGGCGTGGGCGGGTTCGTGGCCAGGCTGCACCACCCGCGCATCCCGGACCCGGCGCACCGCACCGGGGCGCTGTCCGGGATCTGGCTGGCGCGTCGGCTGATCCGCCACGAGTACGGCCGGCGGCTGTCGGGCGAGGCTCCCGGTCGGGCGGCCTGGCTGCGCCACGCGGCGAACCTGGCGGCGGACGCGCCGGCGACCGCGGGGTTCCTCCTGCACTGGCTGCGCGCGCGAACCCTGGCGGAGCGCAAGTTCCCGTCCGTGGTGATCCGGCCGCGCGCGGACCTGTTCAGCCTGGACCTGCACGCCGAGCAGGTGCCCAGCCCATCGAGCCGGGTGACTCTGGGACAGGGGGTGGACGCGCTGGGGATGCCAGTGCTGCGGGTGGACTGGCGGCCGGACCCGCTCGACCTGCGCACGGTGCGCGTCGGCGTGCGGCTGCTGGCGCAGGACCTCGGGCGGTCTGGGCTGGCGGTGCTGGAGGACGAGCCGCAGGGGGTGGAGCACGCGATGCTGCGCGACGGAGCCTACGGCGGGCACCACATCGGCACGGCGCGGATGGCGGACGACCCGCGGCAGGGCGTGGTGGACGCGCACGGGCGGGTGCACGGCGTGCGCAACCTGTATGTCGCGGGCAGCGCGGTGTTTCCGACGTCGAGCCAGGCGAACCCGACGCTCACGGTCGTGGCGATGGCGGCGCGGCTGGGGGCGCACCTGCGGGCGGAGGCGAAGGCGCTGGCGGAGGCGTGAAGCAAGGTTGAGGCTCTGCCTCAAACTCCGCCAAGGGCTGGGCCCTTGGATCGCCTTGCCTTGAGGGAGGCCGGTCCAGGGCGGCTCGCCCTGGCGGGTCCAGGGCAGAGCCCTGGCCTTGCTTCCTTGCCTGTCCTGCGCGAAGCCTGGCCATGCCCTTCGACCCCGACCGTTTCGTCAGCGCGCAGGACCCCGTGCTGGCGGCCGTGCGCCGCGAGCTGGCTTCCGGGTGCAAGCGGAGCCACTGGATGTGGTTCGTCTTCCCGCAGCTCGCCGGGCTGGGGCACAGCGACATGGCCCGGCGCTACGCGATCGGGTCGCTGGCGGAGGCGCGGGCCTACCTGGCGCACCCGGTCCTGGGCGCGCGCCTGGCCGGGTGCGCGGCGCTGGTCAACGCGGTCGAGGGGCGCACGGTGCGCGAGATCCTGGGCAGCCCCGACGACCTGAAGTTCCGCTCGTCGATGACGCTGTTCGCGGAGGCTGGCCCCGGGACGGCGGTGTTCGGCGCGGCGCTGCGGCGGTATTTCGACGGCGTGCCGGACCCCGCGACGATGCGGCTGCTGGAGGGGCGGCGGGCCTGACGCGTCCTGCGGCGCGTCGCCCCTTCCCTTCGCGTGCGGAGTGGACCATTTTCCGCGGGCGATCCCCGACGCGCCGTCCAAGGAAGCCTCGCGATGTCAACGACGACCGCCAACACCCCGCTGCACGACGACACGCCGCCCGGGGGCACCCGGCGCGACTTCCTGACGCTCACGGCGCTGGCCGGCGCCGCGGTGGGCGTGGGCGCGATCGTGTGGCCGTTCATCGACAGCATGGAGCCGGCGGCGGACACGCTGGCGGCGGGCGAGGCGGTCGACGTCGATTTGAGCAAGGTCGCGCCCGGCCAGCAGATCGTCGTGGTGTGGCGCGGCAAGCCGATCTTCGTGGTCAACCGCACCCCGGAGGCGATCAAGGGGCTGAGCGAGCCGAAGCTTCTGGCGCGGCTTGCCGACGCGTCCTCGAAGACCAACCAGCAGCCCAAGTACGCGGAGAACGCCACCCGCTCGGCGGCGCCGGAGTACGCGGTGCTGGTGGGCATCTGCACGCACCTGGGCTGCGTGCCGGGCTACTTCCCCAACGTCAGCGCGACGGACCCGGCGCCGGACTGGCCGGGCGGATACCTGTGCCCGTGCCACGGCTCGAAGTACGACCTGGCCGGGCGGGTGTACTCCGGCGTGCCGGCGCCGTACAACCTGCCGGTCCCGCCGTACCTGATGGTGAACGCGACCACGGTGCGCATCGGCGAGAACCCGCCGGGCCAGACGTTCGACCTGAACTCCGTCCTGCAGGTCTAGCGGCACACCGGCCGAGGCACGGGCTGGCCGGCTGCGTCCGGGGCTGAACGCGACGGCCCGCCCGTGATCGCAGGCTGGCCGGACAGGAAGCGGGGATGCGTCATGGGCGATACCGAGCAGGCGCTGCGCGCATGACCTCCGGCGACGAGGCCCTCGGGCGCCCGGTCGCGGCCGGCTCGACGGTTCCGCCCCTGACAGGCGGCGCGCTGGCGGAGTCGGGCGAGGCGTCGCGTCTCGCGGGGGGTGCTGCGGCCACCCGGGAGGCCGTGCTCAGGCTCCATGCCGAGGAGGTCTCGGTGGCGCGCCGCACCGTGGAGGGCCGCGTGCAGGTGCACGTGCACACGGTCACGCGCGAGCACGCCGTGGACGAGGCGCTCAGCCACGAGCGGGTCGAGATCGAGCGTGTCGCGATCGGCCGCCCGGTCGACGCGATCCCGCCCGACCGGCAGGAGGGCGACACGACGGTCATCTCCGTGGTCGAGGAGGTCGTGGTGATCCACCGCCAGCTCGTGCTGCGCGAGGAGGTCCGCGTGCGGCGGGTGCGCGTCACCGAGCGGCACCGCGAGACCGTCAGCCTGCGCGTGCAGGAGGCGGTCGTGGAGCGTTCGGGGCTGCCGGCGGGGGACGTGCCGAAGTAAGGCCAGGGCTCTGCCCTGGACCCGCCAGGGGCGAGCCGCCCCTGGACCGGCTCCACTTAAGGGAGGGCGATCCAAGGGCCCAGCCCTTGGCGGAGTTTGAGGCAGAGCCTCAACCTTGCTTCCTTCAGGCCGCGCGCAGCAGCTCGGCGATCTGCACCGCGTTCAGCGCGGCGCCCTTCAGCAGCTGGTCGCCGGCGACGAACAGGGCGACGGAGCGGCCGGACGGGTCGCTCATGTCCGTGCGGATGCGGCCGACGAGGATCTCGTCGCGCCCGGAGGCCTCGACCGGCATCGGGAAGCGGTTGGCCGCCCGGTCGTCGACCACGCGCACGCCGGGCGCCTCGTGCAGGATAGCGCGCACGGTCTCGGGCGTCACCGGCTCGGCGAACTCGACGTTGAGCGCGATGGCGTGGGCGCGCAGCACGGGGACGCGGATGCAGGTCGCCGCGATGCGCAGGGTGTCGTCGCCGAAGATCTTGCGGGTCTCGTTGCCCATCTTCAGCTCCTCCTCGTTGTAGCCGGAGGCGGCGTCCATCGGCGAGTTGTGGCTGAACAGGTTGAACGCGTAGGGGTGCGGCAGCACGCGGGGCTCGAACGCGCGGCCGTCCAGCGCGGCGCGGGTGCTGTCCTCCAGCTCGGCCATCGCGGCGGCGCCGCCGCCCGAGGCGGCCTGGTAGGTCGAGGCGACGATGCGGCGGATCGGCGTCGCCCGGTGCAGCGGCCACAGCGGCACGGCGGCGATGATGGTCGAGCAGTTCGGGTTGGCGACGATGCCCCGGTGGCGCAGGGCGTCGGCCGGGTTCACCTCGGGGATCACCAGCGGCACGTGGGCGTCCATGCGGAACGCCGAGGAGTTGTCGACCACGACCGCGCCGGCCTGCACCGCCGTCTGTGCCCAGTCGCGCGAGATCGAGCCGCCGGCGGAGAACAGGGCGATGTCGATGCCGTCGAAGGAGTTCGGACCGAGCGCCTCGACGGGCAGCTCCTGGCCGCGGAACGACATGGAGCGGCCGGCGGAGCGCGGCGAGGCCAGCAGGCGCAGGCTGGCGAGCGGGAAGTCGCGGCGGGTCAGGCAGTCCAGGAGCTCCACGCCGACCGCGCCGGTGGCGCCGACGATGGCGACGTGGGGGGAGGCGGACGGGGTGGGGCTCATGGGGTGGTTCTCCGGCGTTGGCGCGGAGGTGGTTGCGCCGGGAAACGCGCGGGTTGTCAAGGAAGGGCGAGGGTGTGCCTTCAAACTCCGCCAAGGGCCCGCCGCCGAAGGCCTGCACCGCCGCACGTGGCGGAGCAGTAGGTCGGTGCCGCTGTGTCCTTTCTGGAGGCTGTTGCGGGTCTGGCAGCGCCCCGCCGCTTCCTTAAGGAAGGCAAGAGTCTTCTTTTTCTGAAGAAAAAGAAGCAAAAAGACTTTGACCATGGGGTTCGCGGACGCTCGGGTGGTCCCGGACCCCTATGGGTAAAGTTCTTTGGTTCTTTCTTTCAAGAAAGAACGTGCTTCCTGCTTGTCGTGACCTGGGAGGTTCGCGACAGCCTTCAGCTGATCACCACGCCGGCGGGCTTGTCGGTGCCGTAGAGCACGACCTCGGAGCCGTTGGTGAAGGTGTAGGTGGTGCCGTAGCCGCCGACCGTTGTCTGGACGGTGCCGCCGCTCTGCGTGTTCAGCAGCAGCGTGTCGGACGGGGTGAAGCCGACCACCAGCAGCGTGCCGTGCTGTGCCTCGAAGGCGGAGAAGGTGTCCGCCCCGGTGCCGGCGAAGGCCGTGGTGGTGCCCTGGCCGCCGACCAGCGTGTCGGGGCCGCCGCCGCCGACGATCACCTCCTGCCCGGCGCCGCCGGCGGCCGCGGTGGCGGCCGTCGCGGAACAGAACAGCGCGTCGCCGTTGCCGCCGCCGACCAGGGTCGAGGCGCCGCCGCCGGCGACCAGGTCCGAGCCGCCGCCGAAGCCCGCGTCGAGGATGCCGCCGCCAGTGCCGCCGAACAGGGTGGCCGAGCCCGTCCCCGGGCGTACCGTGTCGGCGCCCGCGCCGCACACCACGACGAGCCCGCCGCTGCCGCCGAGGATGGAGGCCGACGGGCCGGCGGCGTAGACCACCCCGGTGCCGGCGTCGGCCTGGATGGTGTCGGCGCCCAGGCTCGTCAGGACGCCGGTGTCCCCGGTGAGGGTGTACAGGCCGCCCTGCGACCCGGTGACGGTGTCGCCGACGATGGTGGACGCGTCCTGCCCTTCCCAGCCGGTGATCTCGGCGTGGGAGGCGGCGGTCTGGGCGGCGGCGTTGGAGTCGGTGGAGACGGTGCCGATGATGGTGAGGACGCCGTTCGCGCCGGTGGTCCAGATCGGCCCGCCGCTGCTGCCCGGCCCGAGGCTGATCTCGCTGTCGAAGGTGCCGGGCGCCTTGTAGTTGGCGTAGCCGTAGGAGCTGATCTCCGGGCCGCCGTAGGGCAGGCCGGCGATGCTGGTGACCTGCTGGCTCGTGGACTGCGCGGTCGCCAGGGTGAACGCGGCGGTGCCGACCAGGGGCGTGCCGAAATGCACCAGGGCGTAGTCGCTGGCGCTCGCCTGCTGGAACAGCTCGTCGCCGAAGTCGTCGACGGCGTTGTAGTGGTAGTTCTCGGCGTAGGTGCCGCTCTGGAAGGCCGTCTCGCTGCCGGCCGTGGCATTGTCGGCGGGGATCGCCTCGGGCAGGGCGACCACGGCGACGGCGGCGCCGATCCCCTCGCGCCAGACCCCGTGGGCGGCGGTGATGACCTCGGTGGGCGAGATCAGGGCGCCGGAGAACTGCACCGTGGAACCGTCGCTGAACGTCGCCCTCAGGCCGACCACGGAGGTGTAGGGCGCCGACGCGGGGTCGATCGTGGTCGGGTTGCTCGTGGTCACGGCTGCACCTCGGGATCGGCTGGGAACATGCACGCCAGGGAGAACCTGTCCGCATCAGGCGGAGCAGCCGGGTCCGTGGTGGCACGGGCTGCGAGAACCGTAGGCCTTCCAGACCGTGCTGTGTAGCGCGGGAAGGCCTCGCCACCTGGTGCCGCGACCGTCCGGCCATCAAGGGCTGACGCATGGTGCTGCTCGAGGCAGGCAAGGCCAGGGGCTCTGCCCCTGGACCCCGCAAAAGGCATAGCCTTTGGAAACCTGGACTCAAGTAAGGCCGGCCCAGAAGCGGCTTCCTCCGGTGGCGGGGCCGGGCAGCGCCCAGCCTTGCTACGCCGAGGCGGCCGCCAGCCCCTGGATCGCGCGCGCCATGGCGGCGACGCCGTTGCCGCGGTTGGTGGACAGCGCGCCGATCAGGCCGAGGTCGCGCAGGAAGCCGGGGTCGGTGTCGAGGATCTCGCGCGGCGTGCGGCCGGAGTAGACGCGCAGCAGCAGGGCGACGAGGCCGGAGACGATGGCGGCGTCGGAGCTGCCCGCGAGGCGCAGGGTGCCGTCGCGGTGCTCGCCCTCCATCCAGACCTGGCTCTGGCAGCCGGGGACGCGGTGGGCGTCGTTCGCCCAGTCCGGCGGGAAGGCGGGGAGCTTGCGGCCCAGCTCGATGATGAAGCCGTAGCGGTCCATCCAGTCGTCGAACACGTCGAGCTCCTCGGCGATGGCGGCGATGGCCTCGGCGGCGGTGGGCTCGAGGGGCGTGACGAAGGGATCGGGCATGAGGCTCAGGTGACTGCGGCGCGAAGGCCCGTCAAGGCCGGATCGCCGCGGCGGAGCCGCCGGCCCGGGCTGTTGCCCAACCAGCGGCGGGCAAGACAGAGAAGGCCTTCTTTTTCTGAAGAAAAAGAAGCAAAAAGACTTTGCTCACAAGACTCTGGCCGCGCGGACGAGCCCGGAACCCAATGGGCAAAAGTTCTTTGGTTCTTTCTTTCAAGAAAGAACATGCTTTCTGCCCGGCCGCGGCGGCACGGGCCCTGCCAGCCTCTACAGGATGAACCGGCTGAGGTCCCCCTTGTGCGCGAGCGGCGCCACGCGCTCGTTGACGTAGGCGGCGTCGACCTGGACGTGGTCGCCCGGGCGGTCGGACGCGGTGAAGCTCACCTCCTCCAGCAGCTTCTCCAGCACGGTCGCGAGGCGGCGCGCGCCGATGTTCTCCACGCGGTCGTTGATGTCGGCGGCCAGCCCGGCCAGCGCGTCCACGGCGTCGTCGGTGAAGTCGAGCCGGACCTGCTCGGTGTCGAGCAAGGCGGAGTACTGCTTGAGCAGCGAGTGCTCCGGCTCGACGAGGATGCGGCGCAGGTCGTCGCGCGAGAGCGGCGCCAGCTCGACGCGGATCGGCAGGCGGCCCTGCAGCTCGGGCAGCAGGTCGGCGGGCTTGGCGAGGTGGAAGGCACCGGAGGCGATGAACAGGATGTGGTCGGTCTTCACCGGGCCGTACTTCGTGGTCACGGTGGTGCCCTCGATCAGCGGCAGCAGGTCGCGCTGCACGCCCTCGCGCGAGACGTCGCCGCCGCGGAAGCCGCCTTCCGACGAGCGGGCGCAGACCTTGTCGATCTCGTCGAGGAACACGATGCCGTTGTTCTCGGCGTGGGCGACGGCGTCCTTGGTGGTCTGCTCGGTGTCGAGCAGGGTGTCGGCCTCCTCGCGCACCAGGCCAGCGCGGGCGGCGGCGACCGTCATCTTCCGCGCGCGGGACGGGCGGCCGAACATGCCCTTCATCATGTCGCCGAGGTTGGCCATCTGGCCCGGGGGCATGCCGGGGATGTCCATGCCGGGCGGCGGGGCGGCGTCGGTCAGGCTGACCTCGACCTCCTTGTCCTCCAGCTCGCCGTCGCGGAGCATCTGGCGGAACTTCCTTCGCGTCTCGGCGCCGGCGCCCTCGCCGACGAGAGCGGTGATCAGGCGCTCCTCGGCGGCCTGCTCGGCGCGGGGCATCACGTCGCGTCGGCTGGCGTCGCGCAGCATGGCGAGGCTGGCCTCGACCAGGTCGCGCACGATGCTCTCCACGTCGCGGCCGACGTAGCCGACCTCGGTGAACTTGGTGGCCTCGACCTTGAGGAACGGCGCCTGGGCGAGGCGGGCCAGCCTGCGGGCGATCTCGGTTTTGCCGCAGCCGGTCGGGCCGATCATCAGGATGTTCTTGGGCACCACCTCCTCGCGGATGCCCTCGGGCAGTCGGGCGCGGCGCCAGCGGTTGCGCAGCGCGATCGCCACGGCGCGCTTGGCGTCGGTCTGGCCGACGATGAAGCGGTCCAGCTCGGCGACGATCTCGGGGGGCGTCAGGGTGGGGACGTCGAGCATCAGAGGCTCTCCACCGTGACGGAGTGGTTGGTGTAGACGCAGATGTCGCCGGCGATGCGCATGGCGCGGCGCGCGATGTCCTCGGCGGACAGGCCGTCCACCTCCATCAGCGCGCGGGCGGCGGCCAGCGCGTAGTTGCCGCCAGAGCCGATGGCGATGATGCCATCCTCGGGCTCCAGCACGTCGCCGTTGCCGGTCAGGGTGTAGGAGTGGTCGGCGTCGGCGACGGCCATCATCGCCTCCAGGCGGCGCAGGTAGCGATCGGTGCGCCAGTCCTTGGCCAGCTCGACGCAGGCGCGCTCCAGCTGGTTGGGGA
>CAXSFE010000117.1:0-10534 GCA_964236585.1 uncultured Acetobacteraceae bacterium | reverse complement strand
CTCGGGCAGCACGGCGGGGCGGGCGGAGACGGCGAGGAAGGGGGCCACCACGGGCTCGAAGCCGCGTGCGCGCAGCCCGGCGGCGGCGGCGGCGGCGCCGGGCTCGGGGCGGGTCACCAGGACGAGGGTGCGCGGCGCCTCGCGGCCGATCGCGCCGGCCGGGACGGCGTGGCCAGGGGCGGCCGGGATGCCGGCGTGCCCGGGCGCGGCATGCCGGGGCCCCGCGCGCACGGGATCGGGGCGCTCAGGCGAAGATGTCGTCCGGGCTGTCGGCGCGCAGCTCGGCGCCCAGCTCGGCGCCGAGGCGCTCGGCGTCGGCGGCAGCGCCGTGGCGCGAGCGCTTGAGCAGGAACGAGCCGTCCTCCCGGGCGACCAGGCCGATCAGGTGCAGGCGCGCGGCCTCGCCCGGGCGGGCGGGGAGCAGGCGGGCGTAGCCGCCGATCGGCGTGCGGCAGGAGCCGTCGAGCACCGCGAGCAGGGCGCGCTCGGCGGTGGAGACGGCGCGGGCCTCGGGGTCCTCGATGCCGGACAGCAGCTCGCGCAGGTCGGTGTCGTCCTCGCGCACGGTGATGCCGACGATGCCCTGGCCGGCGGAGGGGACCATGGACTCGGGGTCGAGCACGACGGAGGCGGCGGGCGTCAGGCCGAGGCGGCGCAGGCCTGCCAGGGCCAGCATGCTGGCGGAGCACTCGCCGGCGGCGACCTTGTCGAGGCGGGTCTGCACGTTGCCGCGCATCATCGCCACGCGCAGGTCGGGGCGGGCGTGCAGGAGCTGCGCCTGGCGGCGGACGGAGGAGGTGCCGATCAGGCCGCCGGCGGGGAGCACCTCGTAGGGGTCGGCGGGGTCGGGGATGCCGCAGTCGGGGCCGAGGATCAGCACGTCGCGGGCGTCCTCGCGGCGCAGGCAGCAGGCGAGCACGATGCCCGGCGGCAGCGCGGTCTCGAGGTCCTTGAGGCTGTGCACGGCGAAGTCGATGCGCCGGTCGGCGAGCGCCTCGTGGATCTCCTTGGCGAACAGGCCCTTGCCGCCGATCTCGGCGAGCAGGCGGTCCTGCACCGCGTCGCCGGTGGTGCGGATCGCGTGCTCCTGGAACACCGGGTTGTCGCCGAACAGCGGCGCGCGCAGCACCGGGCAGAAGCGGGACAGGAGTGCGAGGAAGTTGCGGGTCTGGGTCAGGGCCAGCGGCGAGCCGCGGGTGCCCACGCGCAGCGGCAGGCTGCGTTCGTGCGGGACGACCGACGAGTTCCTGTGCGTGGCGGGCAGGGCCTGAGACAAATACGGCGCGTCTGACATCGGGGTGTCCTATTACCCGACGCTGCGAAAGGAAAGTGAGCGAATGGACAGGCGGGGGTTTGGCGCGCGCGGCAGGCAGGATTCCGGCCGGGCGGCGGCACGGCGCGGCGGGTTTTCCCCGCCGGCGCGGCGGTGAGCGCGGACGGGCAGGTGGCGGCGGTGGGGCCGGTGCTGGGGCCGGTGCTGGGGATCGAGTCCTCGTGCGACGAGACCGGGGCGGCGGTGCTGTCTGCGGACGGCGAGGTGCTGGCCGAGGCGCTGCTGAGCCAGGAGGAGCACGCGGCGTTCGGCGGCGTGGTGCCTGAGATCGCGGCGCGCGCGCATCTGGCGCACCTGCCGCGCCTGGTCGCCGAGGTGCTGGCGCGCGCGGGGGTGGCGGCCTCCGGGCTGGGCGGGGTGGCGGCGTGCTGCGGGCCGGGGCTGATCGGCGGGCTGATCGTCGGCAGCGGCATGGGCAAGGGGATCGCGTTGGCGGCCGGCGTGCCGTTCGTGGCGGTCAACCACCTGGAGGCGCACGCGCTCACGGCACGGCTGCCGGGGCTCGTCGAGGGCGGGGCCGCGTTCCCCTACCTGCTGCTGCTGGTCTCGGGCGGGCACTGCCAGTGCGTCGCGGTCGAGGGGGTCGGGCGGTATCGCAGGCTGGGGGGCACGGTCGACGACGCGGTGGGCGAGGCGTTCGACAAGGTGGCGAAGATGCTCGGGCTGGGCTGGCCGGGCGGGCCGGCGCTGGAGCGGCTGGCGCTTGAGGGCGATCCTGCGCGGGTGGCGCTGCCGCGGCCGATGCTGGGCCGGCCGGGGTGCGACTTCAGCTTCAGCGGGTTGAAGACGGCGGTGGCGCAGCGGGTGGCGGCCTATCCCGCCGGGCCGCTGCCGCGGGGCGGGGCGGCGGACCTCGCGGCGGGGTTTCAGGCGGCGTGCGCGGACGTGCTGGCGGACCGGGTGGGGCACGCGCTGGGGATGCTGCCGGGCGCCGGGCTGCTGGTGGTGGCCGGGGGCGTCGCGGCCAACGCCACGATCCGCGCGGCGCTGGCGGCGGCGGCGGCGCGGCGGGGCGTGCGGATGGCGGCGCCGCCGCCGCGGCTGTGCACGGACAACGCGGTGATGGTGGCGTGGGCCGGGATCGAGCGTCTGCGGCTCGGCGAGGCGGACGGGCGGGGCGTGGCGCCCAGGCCGCGCTGGCCGCTCGACGAGATGCGGCCGCCGGGCGAGGTGTTCGCGGAGCCGGGTGTGCCCGGGCAGGACAGCGTCGCGTGAACTACCGGCACGCGTTCCACGCCGGCAACGCGGCAGACTGCGTCAAGCACGCGCTGCTGGTGTGGCTGGCGCTCGCGATGGAGCGCAAGCCTGCGGGGTTCGTGGCGATCGACACGCACGCGGGGACCGGGCGCACCAACCTGTCGGGCGAGGCGGCGGGGCGCACCGGGGAGTGGCGCTCCGGGATCGGGCGGCTGTGGCCCGATCCGCCGGACGCGCTGCGCGAGTACGTGTCATTGGCGCTGCCGGACGGGCTTCCGGACGAGGGCGGGACGGGGCCGCGCCCCTATCTCGGGTCGCCGTCGCTGCTGCGCGCGCTGCTGCGGCCGCAGGACCGGCTGGTGTGTTGCGAGCTGCACCCGGAGGACCACGCGGTGCTGCGCCGGCTGTTCCAGGGCGACCGCCAGGTGTCGGTGCACCTGCGCGACGGGCACGAGGCGCTGCGGGCCTTCCTGCCGCCGCCGGAGCGTCGGGCGCTCGTTGTAATCGACCCGCCGTTCGAGGCGCCGGGGGAGTTCGCGCGGCTTGTGGGCACGCTGCAGGGCGCGCACGCGCGGTTCCCGGGCGGGGTGCTGGCGGCGTGGTACCCGATCAAGCATCGCGCGCCGGTGCGGGCGTTCCACGCCTCGATCCGCGAGGGAGGGATGCGCGACGTGGTGGCGGCGGAGCTGTGGCTGCGCGAGCCGACGGACCCGGGGCGGCTGAACGGGTCGGGGCTGCTGGTGGTCAACCCGCCTTGGCGGTTCGAGGAGGCGGCGGGCGGCGTGCTGGCGGCGCTGCTTGGTCGGCTGGGGGACGGGGAGGCGGGGCAGGGGTGCGGCGTCGTTCGGCTGGTCGATGAGTAAGGTCAGGGGCTCTGCCCCCATGTCTTGGAAGCGGGGACCCCGCCAAGGGAAGCCCCTTGGATGGCTTCTCTTCAGTCAAGGGATCAAAGGGTCCTCGGACCCTTTGCGGGTTCGGGCAGAGCCCGACCTTGCTTGCTGTCTCCGTCATGCCTGACGCGCGCATCGCCGTGGTGGGTGCCGGCGCCTGGGGCACGGCGCTGGCGCTGCACGCGGCGCGGGCCGGCGCGCGGGTGAGCCTGTGGGCGCGCGACGTCGCCCGCGCGGAGGCGTCGCCGCGCCTGCCGGGGGTGGTGCTGCCGGCGGGGATGCTGGTGTCGGCGCTGCCGGGGGAGGCGGACGCGGTGCTGCTGTGCGTGCCGATGCAGGGGCTGCGCGAGCTGTGCGCGTCGCTGCCGCCGGGCGGCCCGCTGGTGGTGTGCTGCAAGGGGATGGAGGCCGGCACGGGGCTGCTGCCGCTGGAGGTGTTGGCCGCCGTGCTGCCGGGGCGGGCGGCGGCAGTGCTGAGCGGGCCGAATTTCGCGGGCGAGGTGGCGTCGGGCCTGCCGGCGGCGTCGGTGCTGGCCGCGGTGGATGGGGCGCTGCGGGCGCGGCTGGTGGGGCTGCTGGTGACGCCGGCGTTCCGGCTGTACGGCAACGACGATATCGCGGGCGTGCAGGTGGGCGGGGCGGCGAAGAACGTGGTGGCGATCGCGGCCGGGGCGGTGATGGGGGCGGGGCTGGGGGAGAACGCGCGGGCGGCGCTGGTGACGCGGGGCCTGGTGGAGATCGGGCGGCTAGCGCAGGCGCTGGGCGGGCGGGCGGACACGGTGGCGGGGCTGTCGGGGCTGGGCGACCTGCTGCTGACGTGCACGGGGCCGTCGAGCCGGAACTACCGCTTCGGGCTGGCGGTGGGGCGGGGGGCGGCCGTGGGCGAGGCGCTGGCGGCGGAGGGCGCGGTGGTGGAGGGGGTGGCGACCGCGGGCGCGCTGGTGCGGCGGGCGGCGGGGGTGGAGCTGCCGGTGTGCGCGGCGGTGGCGGCGCTGGTGGCGGGGGAGCTGACGCTGGAGGGCGCGATCAGGGCGCTGCTGGCGCGGGCGCGGCGGGACGAATAGCAAGCAAGGCCGGGCTCTGCCCGGACCCGCAAAGGGCCGTGAGGCCCTTTGATCCCTTGACTTAAGCAAGGCCATCCAAGGGGCTTCCCTTGGCGGAGTTTGAGGCAGAGCCTCAATCTTGCTTCCCCCCGCCCGTCGACCAACCCGGAACCAGGGTGTATGGTGGACCCACAAAGAGGGGTGAGGCGGCATGCCCAAGACATCTTCTGCGAAACCAGTGGCGGGCCGCGGCACGGCAGGGCCGGCCTCGACCAAGAAGACGGTCTATGCCGACGTGCTGAAGGCGAAGACCAGGCAGCAGACGCAGGCCGTCCAGGCGGCGCTGCGCGGGGCGCATGCGGGCAGGCTGCTGTTCCGCAAAGCCTGATGCCGGACGCCGACCGGCGGATCTTCGACTATTTCGCCGCCAATGCGGAGACTGCCCAGGAAGTCGACTACCTGGCCTACGCCTCCTACGCCTTTGCCAAGTTCGAGTGGTTCGAGAAGTATGTCGACCGGCATGGCGTCGAGCCCGACCAGGCGGAGATCGACAGGTGGGTGGCCGAGCTGCCGGACAGCCGGCTCGACGAGATCCACGACACCGCCAGCCGCGTGTTTCACAGCGCAGCCAGCCTCTACATGGCGGAGCGGATGGAGCAGGCGCGGGTGCAGGCCGT
This sequence comes from uncultured Acetobacteraceae bacterium, assembly GCA_964236585.1. Classification (GTDB taxonomy): domain Bacteria; phylum Pseudomonadota; class Alphaproteobacteria; order Acetobacterales; family Acetobacteraceae; genus CAXSEF01. Next base: position 5,394 of record CAXSFE010000117.1, on the reverse strand, counting down.
CCTCGACTCCATCGACACCGAGATCAGGCGCCACAACGCCGCCCTGGAGCGGACCGTGCGCTCGGCGACGTCGTTCCGGGAGAACCTGCTGCCCAACATCGGCGCCGGCATCCTGTCCTCGGTCATCTTCTCGATCGTCATCATCCTGGCGTCGCTGATCTTCACCAGGGACCCCTCGCCGATCGCGATCTACAAGAGCATGACCGCGCCGGGTCCGGCCGCCCCGTAGGCCGCGCTACGCCAGCTCGACCACCACCGGGACGTGGTCCGACGGCTGTTCCTCGCCGCGCTCCTGGCGGTCGGGCGTGGCGGAGACCAGGCGCTCGGTCAGCTCGGCGGAGAGCAGCACGTGGTCGATGCGCAGGCCGCGGTCGCGGCCCCACGAGCCGCCCGTGTAGTCCCAGAACGTCCACACCGGGCCGCGGGGGTGGAGCGCGCGGATCGCGTCGGTGAGCCCGGACCACAGCAGCGCGCGGTAGCGGTCGCGGGTCGCGGGCTTCACCAGCGCGTCGGTGGCGCCGATGGTGCCGGGGGAATAGTCCTCGTCGGCCGGGGCCACGTTGTAGTCGCCGGCGAGCACCAGCGGCACGTCGTCGGCCAGGAGCGAGCGGGCCCGCTCGGCGAGCAGCTCCATCCAGCGCAGCTTGTAGGCGTAGCCGGCGTCGCCGCCGGAGTTGCCGTTGGGCAGGTAGAGGTTGCCCACGCGGATGCCCCCCGCCTGATCCGGGACGTGGACCTCGACGTAGCGGGCCTGGGCGTCGCCGTCGGGCAGGCCGGGCAGGGCGCGGACGGTGACCTCGAACGGGACGCGCGAGAGGATCGCCACGCCGTTGTAGCTCTTCTGGCCGACCACGACGGCGCGGTAGCCGAGCGCCTCGAACGCGGCGGCGGGGAAGCCGGGCTCCTCGGTCTTGATCTCCTGCAGCAGCAGGAGGTCGGGCTGGCGGCGCTCCAGGAAGCGGCAGACGTGGCCCTGGCGCATGCGCACCGAGTTCACGTTCCAGGTGGCGATCCTCACGGCGGGGGGCCGGGAAGGAAGCAAGGCCGGGCTCTGCCCGGACCCGCCAGGGGCGAGCCGCCCCTGGACCGGCACAAATTAGGACTCAACGCCTTGGCTTGCCTTCGGGAGGCCGGTCCAGGGCGGCTCGCCCTGGCGGGGTCCAGGGGCGGCGCCCCTGGCCTTGCTTTCGCACGGGCCTCAGTCCACGGCGAAGCTGGTGCCGCAGCCGCAGGCCGAGACGGCGTTCGGGTTGCTGACCACGAAGTGCGCGCCCATCAGCGCCTCGGTGTAGTCGAGCTGCGCGCCGGCGAGCAGGTCGAGGCTGGAGGGATCGACCAGGACGCGGGCGCCGCCGTGCTCGACGACCAGGTCGTCGGGCTGCGTGGTCTCGTCCAGGGCGAAGCTGTACTGGAAGCCGCTGCAGCCGCCGGCGAGCACGGAGACCCGCAGGGACTGGGGCTCGCCGGGCAGGCCGGCGACGATCTCGGCGATGCGGGCGGCGGCGCGCTCGGAGACGGCGAACGCGGTGGTGGTGCTCATGGGCGGGTCTCCGGATCGGTGCGGCAGTACATAGCGCAGCGGGGGCGGCAATTGAAGGAGGGCGCCCGCGGGTGTAGGACGCCGGACCATGACCAGCGGCTCCGACAGCCTGCCGACGCGCGGCGCCCTGCCCGACGCGACCCTGCCGATTCCGGGCGCGCAGGGCCGCCGGGTCACGCTGCAGCCGTGGGCGGTGCGCGAGGAGCTGAGCCGCGGGCGGCTGCACCCGGAGGCGCCCTCGCCGACCCGCTCGCCGTGGCAGCGCGACAGGGACCGGGTGATCCACTGCGCGGCGTTCCGCAAGCTGCAGTATAAGACGCAGGTGTTCGTCAACCACGAGGGCGACTTCTTCCGCACCCGGCTGACGCACACGATCGAGGTGGCGCAGATCGCGCGCTCGATGGCGCGCGAGCTGGGGGTGGACGAGGACCTGACGGAGGCGCTGGCGCTGGCGCACGACCTCGGCCACCCGCCGTTCGGCCACGCCGGCGAGGACGGGCTGAACGCGGGCATGAAGCCGTTCGGCGGGTTCAGCCACAACGCCCAGTCGCTGCGCATCGTGACGCGGCTGGAGACGCGGTATGCGGCGTTCGACGGGCTGAACCTGACCTGGGAGACGCTGGAGGGCCTGGCCAAGCACAACGGGCCGCTGCGCCACCCGCCGGCCTACATCGCGGAGTACGACGCGGGCCACGACCTGCGGCTGGGCAGCCACGCGTCGGCGGAGGCGCAGGTGGCGGCGGCGAGCGACGACATCGCCTACCACAGCCACGACCTCGACGACGGGCTGCGCGCCGGGCTGTTCGCGATGGCCGACGTGGCGCACCTGCCGGTGGTGGGCGAGGCGCTGGCCGAGGCGCGGCGCGCGCACCTCGACGTGCCGGAGGAAAGGCTGCGCCACGAGACGATCCGGCGGGTGATCAACTGGCTGGTCACCGACATGGTGGTCGAGACGCGCTCGCGCATCGCGGATCTCGCGCCGGCGGACGCGGACGCGATCCGCGCGGCGCCCGGTCCGGTGGTGGCGTTCTCGCCGCGGGTGGACGCGGCGAACCGGGCGATCAAGGACTTCCTGCGCGCGCGAATGTACCGGCACTGGCGGGTGAACCGGATGTCGCTCAAGGCGCGCACGCTCACGGAGTCGCTGTTCCACGTGCTGCACGCCCACACCGACACGCTGCCCGACGGGTGGCGCAGCATGGCCGGGCCGTCAGGGTCCGAGCGCGCGGCGGGCACGGTCGCGGACTACATTGCGGGCATGACAGACCGGTTCGCGCTCGACGAGCACCGGCGGCTGACGGACCTGTCCATACCGGGATAGAAGCAAGCAAGGCCGGGCTCTGCCCGGACCCGCCAGGGGCGAGCCGCCCCTGGACCGGCTTCACTTAAGAGTTGGCGATCCAAGGGCCCTGCCCTTGGCGGAGTTTGAGGCAGAGCCTCAACCTTGCCTGCCTTCCTCCCGAGGGCGTAGGTCCGGGGGCCCGAGCCGAGGACCTCGCCATGCCCCCCGACCTGTTCGCCACGCTGCGCGCCCGGATCGTCGACGCCCTGCGCGCGGCGGTGCCCGACCTCGCCGACGCGGTGGCCGCGCGCGTGGAGGTGACGCCGACCCGCGACCCCGCGCACGGCGACATGGCAACCAACGCGGCGATGCTCGCGGCCAAGGGCGCGGGGCGCAAGCCGGCGGAGCTTGCGGCCGAGCTGGCGCGCGCGCTGGTGCTGCTGCCCGAGGTCGCGGAGGCCGAGCCGGCCGGGCCGGGCTTCGTGAACCTGCGCCTGCACCCGGACGCGCTGCGGGCGCAGCTGCCGCTGATCCTGCGCGCGGGCGAGGCGATCGGGACATCGGCGGTGGGCGCGGGCGTGCGGGTCAACGTCGAGTACGTGTCGACCAACCCGACCGGGCCGATGCACGTGGGCCATTGCCGCGGGGCGGTAATCGGCGACGCGCTGGCGGCGCTGCTGGCGCGGGCCGGGTTCGAGGTGACGCGCGAGTTCTACATCAACGACGCCGGGGCGCAGGTGGTGGCGCTGGCCTGGGCGGCGTACTGGCGCTACCTGCAGGCGCTCGGCACGACGCTGACGCGCGACGAGTTCGCGGCCCGGGCGCCGGGCGGGCTGCAGTACGGCGGCGACTACATGGTGCCGGTGGGCGAGGCGCTGGCGGCCGAGCACGGCGCGTCGCTGGCGGGGCCGGGGCTGGGGATCGCGGACCCGTCGCTGTGGCTGGATGGGGTGCGCGGCTTCGCCGTGGCGGCGATGATGCGCTCGATCCGCGAGGACCTGGCGGCGCTGGGCGTGCGCCAGGAGGTGTTTTCCTCCGAGCGCGCCCTGGTGGAGGCGGGGGCGGCGGACCGCGCGATCGCCGTGCTGACGGAGCGCGGGCTGATCTACCAGGGCACCCTGCCGCCGCCGAAGGGCAAGCTGCCGGACGACTGGGAGGCGCGCGAGCAGACGCTGTTCCGCTCCACGCAGTTCGGCGACGACGTGGACCGGCCGCTGCGCAAGTCGGACGGCAGCAACACCTACTTCGCCAACGACGTCGCCTACCACGCGGACAAGCTGGCGCGCGGGGCGTCGGTGGTGATTGACGTGCTGGGCGCGGACCACGGCGGCTACGTCTCGCGGATGCGCGCCGCGGTGCGGGCGCTCTCGCCCGGGGCGAGCTTCGAGGTGGTGCTGTGCCAGATCGTGCGCATCATCCGCAACGGCGAGGCGGTGCGCATGAGCAAGCGCGCGGGGACGTTCGAGACGGTGCGCGACCTGCTCGACGAGGTCGGGCGCGACGCGGTGCGCTTCACCATGCTGAGCCGCAAGCCGGACGCGCAGATGGAGTTCGACCTCGACCTCGCGGTGTCGCAGACGAGGGAGAACCCGGTTTTCTACGTGCAGTACGCGCATGCGCGGTGCCGCTCGGTGCTGCGCGCGGCCACGGCGCAGCTTGGCGAGGCGGCGCTGCGTCCGGAGGCGCTGGCGGAGGCGCCGCTCGGCCCGCTCGGCGCGGAGGCGGAGCTGGCGCTGCTGCGGCGCCTGGCGGGCTGGACGCGGATGGTGGAGGGCGCGGCGCTGGCGCGCGAGCCGCACCGCATCGCGTTCTTCCTGTTCGAGCTGGCGGGCGACTTCCACGCGCTGTGGAACCGCGGGCGCGACGAGGCGAGCCTGCGCTTCCTGCAGGACGACCAGCCGGAGGCGACGCGGGCGCGGCTGGCGCTGGTATCGGCGGTGGCGATCGTGCTGCGCTCCGGCCTGGCGATCCTGGGCGTGGACCCGGTCGAGGAGATGCGCTGAGTGGGGGAGATGCGCTGAGTGGGCGAGCACGATCGCGACGGGATGGCGGGCGGGCATGCGGAGCCGCACTTCGACACGGGTGCGCGGCAGGGCTGGGACCCGCACGGGCTGGAGCCGGACCGTGCGCAGCCGTCGTGGCGGGCGCGGCGCGGGCTCGACCCGGACCTGCGGCGCATGGGCAGGATGGCGGGCGGGCTGGCGCTGGCGCTGGCGGCGGGGGCGGGCGGCTGGTCGATGCTCGGGCGCAGGCCGCACGAGATCCCGGTGATCGAGGCGCCAGCCGGGCCGCTGCGCGTGCGGCCGGAGAACCCGGGCGGCATGCAGCTCGCGAGCGGCGTGGACGCGACGCCGGACGGGGCGGGCACGCTGGCGCCGCCGCCGGAGGTGCCGCAGCCGGGGGCACTGCGCGCGCAGATCCAGGCGGGGCAGGCGACGCAGGGTTTGGCGACGCAGGGGCTCGCGACCGGGTCTGCGCCCGACGCAGCGGGGCCGACGGCGGGGCAGGGGGCTGCGGCGCAGGGTCCGGCCGCCCGGCTTCCCGCCGCCCAGGGCAATGGCGCGGGCGCGCC
>CAXSFE010000116.1:0-10827 GCA_964236585.1 uncultured Acetobacteraceae bacterium | reverse complement strand
CTGCCGACGCCCCCCCTGCCGGCACCCCGCCCCGCCGCGACCCGGCACTCTCCTCCCCCGACCCGCCGCCCCGGGCAGGCCGCCCGCCGCGGTCCCGCCGCACCACCCTCCTCGCCGTCGCCCTCGCCGCCGCCGCCGCCCTCGCATGGCTCGTCCCGCGCCCCGCGCAGCGGCCCGCGCTGTCCATCGTGGTGATGCCGTTCCGCGACCTGAGCGACGGTGCCGGCGAGGCCTACCTGGCCGACGCGATCGGCGACGACCTGACCACCGACCTCGCCCACATCCCCGGCAGCACCGTGATCGCGCGCGAGACCGCCGACAGCTACAAGGGCCGCGCCGTCCCGGTCGCCGAGATCGGCCGCGCGCTCGACGTGCGCTACCTCCTGGAGGGCAGCCTGCGCGCGGAGGGCGAGGCGCTGCACGTCAACGCCCAGCTCATCGACACCCGGAACGCCCGCCACCTCTGGGCGCAGCGCTTCGACGTGCCCCGCGACGGGCTCGGCGCCGCGCGCGACGCCATCGTGCGCCGGATCGCCACCGCTCTCGGCGTCGAGCTGGTCGCCGCCGAGAGCGCCCGCTCCCAGCGCGACCGCCCGGACGACCCCGACGCGCTCGACCTGTTCTTCCGCGCCCGCTCGATCCTGGACCACGACGACAGCCTCGACGGCTTCCGCACCGCGCAGGCCCTGCTGGAGCGCGCGGTGGCGCTGGAGCCCGCCTCCGCCACCCCGCTCGCCGAGCTGGGCGCCATGCTGCTGCGCAAGGTGGCCAGCGCGGACGACCCCACGAAGCAGGCCGACACCGCCGAGGCGCAGGCCATGATCGCGCGCGCGCTGCGCGCCTCGCCGCGCAACCCCCGCGCCCTGGCCGCACAGGCCCACGCCCTGCTGATCGCCGGCCGGCTGCCCGAGGCGCTGCACGCGGCGCAGGCAGCGCTGACCACCGACCCCGCCAACCTCGACGCCCTGGCCGTGACCGCCCGGGGTGCCGCCGCCCAGGGCCGGCTCGACGACGCGGCGCGCGCGCTGGACGACCTGCTGCGCCTCAACCCCGGCTCCGCCGCCAACCGCCCCCGCCTGATTCAGCTCGCCAACATCCGACTGCTGCAGGGCGACACGGCGGACACCGTCGACCTGCTGGGCCGCGCCACCGCCGGCGACCCCGAGCCCGCCCCCGGCGTGGACTCCTGGGGCCGCGCGGAAGGCGCCAGCCTGCTGATGATCGCCGCCCGGTCCATCGCCGGCGAGACCGCCGCCGCCCGCACGCTCTACGCCCGCCACGAGTCGCTGTGGCCGCACCGCAGCGTCTGGCGCATCGGCGCCACCGCGCCCCAGGCCATGGCGGCCCTGCCCGGCTTCGCCCGCATGCAGACTGCGCTGCGCGACGCCGGCATGCCCGACCACGCCGACGAGCACGCCGACCACCACGTCCCGCCGTCCGCGGCACCCCTGCCGGCCGACAGCTTCTGCCCCACTCCCCTCTCCGTGCCCGGCGCCGGAACCGTGGACACCCCGGCGCTGGCCGCCCTGATCGCCGCGACGCCCGCGCCCCTGGTGCTCGACCTCGGCCCGGGCGCCGCGGTGCCGCCGGGCGCGGCCTGGGAGGACCCCGCGACGGACGCCGGCGACGACAACACGTTCCTCGACGCGGCCACGCGCAACGTCGAGCCGGACCGCAGAATCGTTGTGATGTCGGATGGACCTTACGGCGGCGCCGGCTATGATGCGGCGCTGCGCCTGGCCTCGCTCGGGCGGCGGGTGTCCTGGTATCGCGGCGGCGAGGAGGCCTGGGCCGCGGCCGGCCTTCCCGCCACCGACAGGCGCCCCTGACCGACCTCGCCCCCGCCGACCCGCTCCTCGCCCGCCGCCCCGCCCCTCGATCGCATCCCGACCCCACCCGCAACCTGCGGCACGCACCCCGCAACGCCGTGCCACCAGCCGAGACCCCGGCCGGCCCGCGCCCCGGCGGGCCCCCGCACAGGAAGGACACGCCGATGAGCCAGACCCCGCCCGACCAGGTCCCCGCCGCCTCGTCGCTGCGCTTCCTCGACGTGAGCTTCACCATCGACATCTCGGTGGACAGGTCGCCCTCCAGCTCGCTGCCCAGCTGGCCGCCGGGCGGCGGCCTGGGTGTGCGCAAGGTCGAGATCGCCCCGGTCCGCCTCGAGGACCTCGACGCGGACGCGGTGGCGGAGATCGTGCGCAGGCGGGCCGGCGACATGGCCCTCATCGCGCAGGCCCTCGCCTTCGCCGAGGTCCAGTTCGCCGACGCGCTGCAGGCCGCCTCCTCGCCCTAGCCCCGCCCGCGTCCCGGCGCCGGCCCCACGGCCCGCGCGGAGCCGCCGCGCCGTGCGTCCTCCCCGCACCCGCGCGCCTCACGCGCGGCGCGCCCACGCGTCTTCTTCGCCCCCGCCACCTTGGGCGGCGGCCGGCTCCCCCCATGTGCCCATCTCGCCATGCCGCTTGCTGCCCGTCCGGGCCCGCGCGCAGTATCCTGGCAAAGAGGGAACATCCGCCATGCGTCGTCACACGGTCCGCGCCATCGCACTCGGGTGCGTGCTCTCCCTGCCCGCAGCCCCTGGCCTGTCCCCCTTCGCGCACGCGCGCGGCGCCCCGGACAGCTTCGCCGACCTCGCCGCCGCCCTGCTGCCCGCCGTGGTCAATATCTCCTCGACCCAGGACATGCCCGCCGAGGCCGCCATGGGCCTGCCCCCCGGCCACGGCGGCGGCGGTCCCGACATGCCGGTGTTCCCGCCCGGCTCGCCGTTCGAGAAGTTCTTCAAGGACTTCATGAACAAGAACCACCAGCGCGGCGGCCAGGGCGGCGGCGCGGACGGCAACGACGAGGACGGCGACGCCACCCCCGACCAGCCGCGCCACACCCAGAGCGTCGGCTCCGGCTTCATCATCGACGCCGGCGCCGGCATCATCGTGACCAACAACCACGTGATCGAGGGCGGCACCAACGTCACCGTCACCCTGCAGGACAACACCACGATCAAGGCCAAGGTCATCGGCCACGACGACCGCGCCGACCTCGCCGTGCTCCAGATCAAGACCGACCACAAGCTCGCCCAGGTGCCGTTCGGCGACAGCGACGCGCCCCGCGTCGGCGACTGGGTGCTCGCGATCGGCAACCCCTACGCCATGAGCGGGACCGTCACCGCCGGCATCGTCTCCGCCAGGGGCCGCGACATCCACCAGGGCCCGTACGACGACTTCATCCAGACCGACGCGCCGATCAACCGCGGCAACTCCGGCGGCCCGCTGTTCAACATGGCCGGCGAGGTCATCGGCATCAACACCGCGATCTACTCGCCGTCCGGCGGCTCCATCGGCATCGGCTTCGCCATCCCCGCCAACGCCGCCAAGACCGTCGTCGCCCAGCTCCGCCAGTACGGCCACGCCCGCAGGGGCTGGCTCGGCGTGCGCATCCAGCAGGTCACCCCCGATCTCGCCGAGAGCCTCGGCCTAAAGGGCACCGACGGCGCCATGGTCGCCGGCGTCAACGACGGCGGCCCCGCCGACGCCGCCCACATCAAGGGCGGCGACGTGATCCTCAAGTTCAACAACCAGGACATCAAAGAGCTCAAGACCCTGCCGCGCGTGGTCGCCGAGACCGCGATCGACGTCTCCGTCCCGGTCGAGGTCTGGCGCGACGGGAAGGACCAGACCCTGCAGGTCAAGGTCGCCGAGATGCCGTCCGACGCCAAGATGGCCGACGCCGGCGCCCCGGGCGACACCGGCAAGAAGCCGCCCGCCTCCGCCGTCTCCGAGCTGAGCGACTTCGGCATGAAGGTCGCCCCCATCACCGACGACTCCCGCAAGAAGTACAGCCTGGGCGACGACCAGAAGGGCGTCGTCGTCACCGACGTGAGCAAGGGCGGCCCCGCCGCGGACCACGGCCTCAAGGCCGGCGACGTCATCGTCGAGGTGCAGCAGGAGGCGGTGAACACCCCCTCCGAGCTGCGCTCGCGCGTCGACGCGATCCGCAAGCAGGACCGCAAGGCCGTGCTCATGCTGATCCAGGGCAGCGACGGCGTGCGCTACGTCCCGATGCCGCTCGCGGCCGGCAAGACCTCCGAGCCGGGCTGAAGGCAGCAAGGCCAGGGGCGCTGCCCCTGGACCCCGCCAGGGCGAGCCGCCCTGGACCTGCTCACACAAGCAAGAAGCCTGAGGTGCGGGGGTCTGGGGCCTCAAGGCCCCAGCGGGTCCAGGGCAGAGCCCTGGCCTTTTCCTCGATGACCCCCCAGTCCCTCATCCGCGACCGCGCCCTCGCCCTCGGCTTCCACGCCGTGGGCTTCGCGCCCGCCGCCCTCGCCCCGGAAGCCCGCGAGCGCCTCGCCGCCTTCGTGGCCGCCGGCCAGCACGGCGACATGGGCTGGCTCGCCGAGCGCCAGGCGGAGCGCTCCCACCCGCAATCCCTCTGGCCCGACGCGCGCTCCGTGATCGCCCTCGGCCTGTCCTACGCACCCGACGGCGACCCGCTCGCCACCCTCGCCCGCCCCGACCGCGGCAGCATCTCCGCCTACGCCCGCAACCGCGACTACCACGGCATCGTCAAGGGCCTGCTCAAGCACCTGGCGCAGTTCGTCGCCTCGCGCTTCGGCGCCGGCGTCAAGGTGTTCGTCGACACTGCCCCGGTGATGGAGAAGCCGCTCGCCGAGCAGGCCGGCCTCGGCTGGCAGGGCAAGCACACCAACCTGGTCTCGCGCGAGCACGGCTCCTGGCTGCTGCTCGGCGAGGTCTACACCACCCTCGACCTCCCGCCCGACCCCCACGCCGGCGCCAGCTGCGGCTCCTGCACGCGCTGCCTGACGGCCTGCCCGACCGACGCCTTCCCTGCGCCGTACCGCCTCGACGCCACCCGCTGCATCTCCTACCTCACCATCGAGCACCGCGGCCCGATCCCCCTGGACCTGCGCCCCAGGATGGGCAACCGCATCTACGGCTGCGACGACTGCCTGGCCGCCTGCCCGTGGAACCGTTTTGCCCGCGCGGCCGACCACCCTCCCGTTCCCGACGGCCTGCGCGCCCGCGAGGACCTGACCGCGCCGCGCCTCGACGCGCTCGCAGCGCTCGACGACGCCGGCTTCCGCACGCTGTTCGCCGCCTCCCCGATCAAGCGGATCGGGCGCGGCCGCTTCGTGCGCAACGTGCTCAACGCGGTGGGCAACTCCGCCGAGCCCGCCCTGCGCGCCACCGCGCAACGCCTCGCCTGCGACCCCGACCCGGTGGTCGCCGACGCCGCGCGCTGGGCCGCGTCCCGCCTGGCCTGACCGCCGCCGCACGGCCACTCGGGCAAGTTTCTTCGCATCGGTCCGAACCCTACGCGCGACGCGGCGTTGTCCGCAAAACATCCTGGGGAGGACTGATCCATGTTTCATATTCGTCTCGTCTGCGGGGTCGCGTTCACGGCGGCTCTCGGCCTCGCCCCGCTCGCCGCCCGCGCCGACGGTGGCTGCACCGCCGACATCGCCTCGCTCGGAAAGCAGATCGGCAGCATGAGCGGCCTCGGCGCCCCGGTGTCGCAGCCCGACACCGGCCAGGATGTCGGCAAGGCCAACTCCGGCCAGATGGACCAGAAGGCCTCCATGTCCGGCACCGACAAGGCCGGCACCAACATGGCCAAGGGCGGCTCGGCCGGCACGGTCGGCGGCGCTGCTGGCGCTGTCGGCGGCGGCGGCTCCGGCAAGCAGGCGGACGCGGTCGCCAGCGGCCAGGTCGCGACCTCGTCGGCCGATGTGCGCCGCCAGTCCGCCGGCAAGCCGACGATGGCGCAGCAGGCGGTGCAGGACAACGGCAAGGGCGACGGCACGTCCATGATGGCCTCCGACGACAAGGTGTCGCAGGCCAAGGCCGCCCTGCAGCGCGCCACCGACCTGAACGCCAAGGGCGACAGCTCCTGCGCCAAGTCCGTCACCGAGGCCCGCAACCTGATGCCGAAGCACTGACGCCGCACCGATAGACCGGAGCGGCCCGGGCACGGTCCGCGGCGCGACCGGGCACGAAGCCCACACCGAAACGGGAGGCAGCCATCGGCTCGCCTCCCGTTTTGCGTTTGCCATTCCGCCGCCGAACCACTCCTGCGCGATGAGGACGACGCCTCCGGACCACGCCCGCCCGCCACCGTCGCGACGACCGCCGACGCAAAAATCCGTCTGGCCCCCGCATCCGAACGCATCCAAATACCGCAGCCGCCCGTAGCTGGGGCGGGAACGGTAGCACGGAGCTTCAGATGATGGTCTCTGACACCCGCCGCCCCGATGCGCGCATCAACCCTGCGGTGCCGATCGGCATCGACGCCTCCGGCACCCGCTGGGAGAGCGACAGCATGGGCCGCGTGGAGGTCCCCGCCGACCGCTACTGGGGGGCGCAGACTGCGCGCAGCCTGATCCACTTTTCCATCGGCCGCGACATCATGCCGATCCAGGTCGCCCACGCGATGGCGGTGGTGAAGAAGGCCGCCGCCCTGGTCAACGCCGACGCCGGCCGCCTCGCCCGCGACAAGTGCGACGCGATGGCCCAGGCCGCCGACGAGATCGTCGCAGGCCATCTCGACGCCGAGTTCCCGCTCTACGTCTGGCAGACCGGCTCCGGCACCCAGTCGAACATGAACTGCAACGAGGTGATGGCGAACCGGGCCATCCAGCTGATGGGCGGCGAGATCGGCTCCAAGAAGCCCGTCCACCCCAACGACGACTGCAACATGGGGCAGTCCTCCAACGACACGTTTCCGACCGCGATGCACATCGCCGCCCGCCTGGAGATCGAGCACGTCCTGCTCCCGTCCCTGGAGCGGCTCGCCGGCGCGATCGAGGCGAAGGCGGAGCTGTGGGCCGACGTGGTCAAGATCGGCCGCACCCACCTGCAGGACGCCGTCCCGCTGACCGTCGGCCAGGAGTGGTCCGGCTACGCCCACCAGCTCCGCCACGCCATCGCCGGGCTGCGCGCGTCCCAGGACGGCCTGCTGGAGCTGGCCGCCGGCGGCACCGCGGTCGGCACCGGCCTGAACGCCCCGCCCGGCTTCGCGACCGCCATCGCCGCCAGCATCGCCGAGCTGACCGGCCAGCCGTTCCGCACCGCGCCCAACAAGTTCGCGGCGCTGGGCGGGCTGGACGCCATGGTCGCCTCGATGGCGGCGATGCGCGGCGCGGCTGTCGCGCTGATGAAGATTGCCAACGACGTGCGCTGGCTGGCGTCCGGCCCGCGCTGCGGCCTGGGCGAGCTGACGCTGCCGGAGAACGAGCCCGGCTCGTCGATCATGCCGGGCAAGGTCAACCCCACCCAGTGCGAGGCCATGGTGATGGTCTGCACCCAGGTGATCGGCGAGGACGCGGCCGTCGCGTTCGCGGGCGCGCAGGGCAACTTCGAGCTCAACGTGATGCGCCCCGTCATCATCATGAACGTCCTGAACTCGGCACGCCGCCTGGCGGACGTGAGCGGCACCTTCCGCCGCTACACGATCGAGGGCACCGAGCTGAACAGGCCACGGATCGCGGAGCTGCTGGACCGGTCGCTGATGCTGGTCACCGCGCTGGCCCCGGTCATCGGCTACGACCGCGCGGCCCACATCGCCCACGAGGCGCATGTGCACGGGCAGACGCTGCGCGAGGCGGCGCTCGCATCGGGCGATATCGATGCCGCAACGTTCGACCGCGTGGTCGATCCCAGGCTGATGACAGGCGCCTGATGACAGGCGTCTGATGACACACTCCGAGGACCCGACATGAGAACCATCCGTGCCCTGGCCAAGCGCTCCTTCACCCTGGCCGGCCACCGCACCAGCGTGGCGCTGGAGCCGGAGTTCTGGGCCGCGCTGTCCGCCATGGCGCAGGGCCGCCGCCAGACCCTGTCGTCGCTGATCGCCGACGTCGACGCGGCCCGCGACCCGAACCGGCCGCTGGCGTCGTCGCTGCGCGTCCTGGCGCTGACCGGCGCCGCGAAGGCCCCCCAGGAAGTGGCCTGCGCCTAGGCAGGCGGCCGGCCTCGCGCCGGCCAGGCTCCTCCTGCCGCGGCAGGGAACACGGAGGGCTTGCGGGCTGCAGGCCGGCCCGGCGACCTTGCACACGCATCCGATCTCAATACGAAACCGGAACAGTTAGCGGACCGGGGCGCCGTCGCTGTGCGGGCAGGGCCGTGGCTTGCCCGGGCCTGCGCAGGTCCGGGGGCCTCATCTGCTCCTCGACCTGAAAGGCGGATGCCCGAGGCTGGGCATCCCAGCTTGTCGTGGCGTCAGGCCACGCGCGACCCTGCCGCCGCAAATCCGATCGCGTCCCGTGCCTGTTAACCTCGTGGAAACCATGTCTGGTCCAGGATCGTGCCGCGGCCAATGACGGCCGCACGGCAAGGAAAAATTCCGGTGACCTGCATGACCCAGCTCGCATTCCGCGGCTTCGCTGCTCCCGTTGTCACCCCGCTGTCCGACTGCCAGGTCAGCCCGCTGGTGCTGTCCGACCGCCTGCTGACCCTCGCCCAGGACGCCGAGCGTGCCGGCTTTCCGCTGTCCGCCGGCCATCTGGTCAGTCTGGCGCACGCCGTGTTCGACGAGATCCCAACCCGGCGCTGACCCGGCCGTGCGCCACGCAGGCCCTCCGCACCGCGCCAAGCCCGGCTCGCGCCGCGCATCGCCTCTTGCACCAGCGGCCTCCGACACCGGCCTGTCAGCAAGCAAGGCCGGGCTCTCCCTCCGGTGCCTATTCCAATGGCCCAAGCGGGCCATCGGAACCTTTGGGCACCTCCGCCCGGACCCGCCAAAGGGCCGAGCCCTTTGGAAACCCTTCACTAAAAATCGGATTCCAAAGGCTCTGCCTTTGGCGGAGTTTGAGGCAGAGCCTCAACCTTGCTTGCTTGGCCGGCCACACCCAGGCACCACCGGTCTCAGCCCGCGACCACCCGCGTGATCAGCGCCTCGTATGCGTCGAGATAGTCCGGCATCGACAGCGTCGCCTCGGCATGCACCCGCGCGGCAGCCCGCAGCCCCGCCGCCAGCGCCCGGTCCTCCAGCAGCTCCAGAACCCGGTCCGCCAGGGCGCCGGGGTCGAGGAACGGCGACAGCAGCCCGGTCTCGCGGTCGGCGACGAACTCCAGCACCGGCGCGGTGTCGCTCGCCACGATCGCGCAGCCGCACGCCAGCGCCTCGCGCAGCGACCACGACGCCACGAACGGGTAGGTGAAATACACGTGGCAGTCCGAGCGCTGCAGCAGCCGGAGATAGCTGTCGTAGTCCAGCCGCCCGGGAAACAGCACGCGCTGCGCATCGAGCGGCCCGACCTCGCCGAGCAGCCGCTCCTTCCACGTCCCTTCCGCCAGACGCGCGCCGTACGACACCCCGTCGCCGCCCACCATGACGACATGCAGGTCCGGCCGCTCGCGCAGCAGCCGCGGCAGCGCGCGCATCACCACGTGGAAGCCGCGGTACGGCTCCAGGTCGCGCGACACGTAGCTCAGCAGCGCCGCTCCCGGCGGCACGCCGAACCCGCCCAGCTCGAACGGACGCGAGCCAGCCCCCGGATCGGGCCGGCAGATGTCGAGGTTCACGCCCTCCGGCAGCACGGTGATGTTGCCCTGCGCCCAGTCCGGATAGGTCGAACGCTGGAACAGCGTCGGCGACTGCCCGTGCCCCGGGTTGGTCAGGGTCAGCAGGTTCACCGCGTTCTTCGCCCTTACCCGCGACAGCGCCGGCACCGGCGTCGGGAACTCCGGGTCGAAGCCGACGTCGGTGCCGCTCACCCGGTAGTAGAACTCCTGGTAGCCGAGCAGCGGCACGTCCGGCCAGACGTCGGCGATGTTGAGCAGCTCGCCCCAGCCGTGGTGGCCGATGATGACGTCCGGCTCGTAGCCGAGCGCCTTGAGGTTGGCCGCCGTGCGCGCCACCGCCTCGGCGCGCAGCATCGCCAGCTCGAACTCCTGGGCGTCGCGGTGCGCGTCGGGGTTGAGGCCGCGCGGCATCTGGTAGACGACCTTGCGCACGCCGCGGATCTGGTTGGCGTTGGCCTCGCTGATGAACACGACGTCGTGCCGGTTCTCGGCGACGAGGCGCCGCACCAGGTGCAGGAACTGCGCCGGAAAGTTCTGGTGGACGAACAGGTAGCGCATGATCCGGTCCCGTCCGGGCCGTGCGGCTGAGCCGCGTGCCCGGACCGGAGTCCCGCCCCTATCGCTTGCCGCGGCCGACGGGCGCGGACTTGGCGCGCGGCGGCGGCGCCGGCTTGAAGGTGGCACGCGCCGGCTTGCGCGCCGCGGGCAGAGGAGGAGAGGCGGGCGCCGCAACCGCTTTCGCGGCCGCGGCGACGGGCTCCGGCGCGGGCGGCGCGGCGGCGCGCGCGGGCGCCGCAAGCCCGGGCCTCGCGGTGATGTCGACGCGGAACGCCTCCAGCGGCGCAAGGCTCTCCGCCTCGCAGGCCTCGCCCGTGTCGTTCGGCCCGACCGCGGTCCCGTCCACGAAGGTCGCCGACACCCGCAGGTCGAACCGCTCTGCGGCCGGACCGCGCAGCCGCACGCGCAGGCCGAGGATCGGCAGCGCCATGCCGCGGCTGCCGCAGTAGTGCCCGCCGTCGGACCACGGCGACAGCCAGCCGCGCCCCAGCACCGCCTGGTACTCGATGTCGTCGCGCGTCACCGGCTGGCGCGGGGCGATGGCGAACCCCTCGATCCAGCGCTGCGAGCCCCGCTCGCCCATCCACTCGTCGAGCCGGGTCAGCACGTCGCCGCGCCCCTGCACATGGGCCGCGACCTCCGCCTCCGCGGCACTCGGGGCCGCGGGCGACGCCGCGGGGGCGGGCGACGCCGCGGCCACCTCCGGCTCCGCGGCGCGAGGCTCCGCGGC
>CAXSFE010000115.1:0-10987 GCA_964236585.1 uncultured Acetobacteraceae bacterium | reverse complement strand
CGGCCTGCATCAGCGTGGCGACGGGGGCGCCGTGGGCGGGGGCGAGGCGGTCGGCGTGCCCCATCTGCGCCGGCGTGGGCAGGGCCAGGGCGGAGGCGGGATCGGCTCGGGCGGTCACGTCGGTCCTCCTGCGGCGCTCGGCGGGCGGCAGCGTATCACGCCGGGTGCGGGGCGTGGGCCCTTGGCCGGGACGTGGCCGGGGCGCAGGCTCGCGGCAGCGCGTGCGGGGAGATGGCCGATGGCGGTGGTGGTCGCGGTGGCCCAGCAGAAGGGGGGCGCCGGCAAGACGACCCTGGTCGCGAACCTGGCGGCGGCGTGGGCGGCGACGCGGCGGGTGGGGGTGATCGACATCGACCCGCAGCGCTCGCTGGCGCGCTGGCACGGCCTGCGTGCGGCGCAGGTCCCGCGCGAGCGGAAGGGGCCGGCGGAGGCGGGGCTGCCCGCGATCCTGTGCAGCGACGCGGCGGGGTGGAAGCTCGCGAACGAGCTGGAGCGCATGGCGCGGGCGGTGGACCTGATCCTCGTGGACAGCGCGCCGCAGGTGGACACGGACGCCCGGCGC
Source organism: uncultured Acetobacteraceae bacterium (assembly GCA_964236585.1). Classification (GTDB taxonomy): domain Bacteria; phylum Pseudomonadota; class Alphaproteobacteria; order Acetobacterales; family Acetobacteraceae; genus CAXSEF01. The sequence goes on along the minus strand of CAXSFE010000115.1, from coordinate 10,425 downwards.
GCGATCAGAGGGGCGGCGCTGGTGCTGGTGCCGGTGCAGCCGAGCCTGCCGGACCTGTGGGCGGCCGAGGGCACGATGGCGATGGCGGCGGCCGAGCGCAGGCCCGCGCGCCTGGTGATGAACCGCGCGCCCGCGCGCTCGCGGCTGCGCACCCAGGTGGAGGCGGAGGCGGCGCGGCGGGGCTGGGCGTTCGTGCCGGCGGCGCTGGGCAGCCGCTCCGCCTATGCGCAGGCGTTCGCGCAGGGTATGGGCGTCACCGAGACCAGCCCGCGCTCCGCAGCCGGCGTCGAGCTGCTGGCGCTGGTCGCCGCCATCGAGGAGATCCTGCCGTGACCCCTGTGAGTTCGTCCACGTTCTGGGGCGTGGTGCTCGCCGTCCACCTGATCTCGATGGCCGCCTGGGTGGGCGGGATGACCTACGCGCTGGTGGTGGTGCGCAAGGCGCTCGCCGTGCTCGACCCCGCGCCGCGGATGCAGGTGCACCTCCTCACGCTGAAGCGGTTCTTCCTGGTAGTGTGGCACGCCGTCGTGCTGTCGATCCTGACGGGATACGCGATGATCGTGTTCGCCTACGGCGGGTTCGCGCACCTGCACTGGTCGATCAACGTGATGAACCTGCTCGGGCTCGCGATGACGGCGGTGTTCCTGTTCCTGTTCTTCGGGCCGTACCGGAAGCTGCGCCGGGCGATCCGGCCGACGCCCGAGCTGCTGGGCCGCGTGCGCACGCTGGTCACGGTGAACCTGGCGCTCGGGCTGGCGGTGATCGTGGTCGCCTCGATCGGCGCGGGTCTGCCGGCGATCGGGCAGTAGCCGGGCCGGTGCCGGAACGCACGACATCGACTCGCCTGCGGGGTCGTGCGCCTTGATCGGCCGGCGCCTTAACCGAGCGGAAACCGGCAGGCCCTAGGATCAGGGCTCCTCGATCCCAGGCGAGCCGAACATCATGCCCGACCAAGTCTCCAGGCTGGACAGCGGGACTGCCAACGAGGTGGCGGAGGCCGGACGGGCGGCCGCGGTGCACACGCTCGCGGCGTCGGTGCTGGCCGAGATGCGCGAGCACGGCATCATGCCCACGCCGCGCAACTACGACCTCTGGTTCACCTACCGCACGGACATGAACCCCGCGCTGACGGACCGGGTGAGGCTCGTCCTGGACGAGGGCCAGGCGCTGACGGCCGCCGTGCTGGACACGCTCTATGACGAGTGCGTGTCCAGCGTCGAGATGAACGTCGACGCGATCAGCACCCAGTCGGACGCCATCCAGGAGGCCGCCCAGACGCTCATCGACCAGGTCGCGAGCAACCAGGCCGCCGTCGCGACCTACGGCGACACACTGTCGGACTGGGCGCAGCACCTGGGCGACCAGCCGACGCTGGCCGGGCTGGTCGACGCGATCGCGACCATCACGGCCGAGACCACCCGGGCGAGCGAGCGCAACCGGCTGCTGGAGCAGCAGCTGTCGGCGTCGGCCAGCCGGATCTCCAAGCTGCGCCAGTCGCTGGCGGCGGTGCGGCAGGAGGCCACCACGGACGCCCTCACCGGCCTGGCCAACCGGCGCGCCTTCGACGTCAGGATCAAGCGCTCCATGGCGCAGGTGCGCTCCGAGCCGGGCACCCCGCTGTCGCTGCTGCTGATCGACGTGGACCACTTCAAGAAGTTCAACGACACGCACGGCCACCGCGTGGGCGACCTGGTGCTGCGCCTGGTCGCGCGGCTGATGGCGGACAACGTGAAGGGCCGCGACACCGTGGCGCGCTACGGCGGCGAGGAGTTCGCGATCCTGCTGGCCGGCGCCGACCTGCGCGCGGCCTGCGTCGTGGCGCGACAGCTGGGCGAGACCCTGAACAGCAAGCGCCTGGTCACCAAGGGCTCCGCGCATCCCGTGGGCCACGTCACGGTATCGATCGGCGCAGCCCAGGCGCGGCCGGGCGAGCAGGCCGCCGCCCTCGTCGAGCGTGCCGACGCCGCCCTCTACGAGGCCAAGCGCACCGGCCGGAACAGGGTGTGCACCGAGCGCATGGAGCCTGCCACCGAGGCCACGGTGCTGGCGGTCCTCGGGTGACACGAATGGCGTGATTGGCTGGCACATGCGGCCGCCAGGCAGGGAAGGTTGAGGCTCCGCCTCAAACTCCGCCAAAGGCTGCGCCCTTGGAACGCGTCCCTTAAGGAGGCCGGTCCAGGGGCGGCTCGCCCCTGGCGGGTTTGGGCGGAGCCCAACCTTGCTTGCTGATGGCTCAACAGGCCTGGCCTCCAGTGTAAGCCCGTCCCGGCCGACCCGCTACGCCGAGAGCACCTGCCGCACGGCCGAGGTCAGCGCGTCGATCTCCCCGGCATCGACGGTGAAGGCAGGCGTCAGATAGACGATCCGGCCGAACGGGCGCAGCCACACGCCGGCCGCGACGAAGCGCTGCCGCAGCGTGTCGAGGTCCGGGGTGCCGTGCTCGCCGGGCGCGTGCTCCAGCTCGACGACGCCAATCGCGCCGAGCACGCGTACGTCGCGCACGCCGGGCAGGCCGCGGCAGGGCTCCAGGCCGCGGGACAGGGCCGCGGACAGCGCCGCGACCTGCGCGAGGCGGGGCTCGGTGTCGAACAGATCGAGCGAGGCGAGGGCGGCGGCGCAGGCCAGCGGGTTGGCCATGTAGGTCGGGCCGTGCATCAGCGCGGCGCCCGGGTCGTCGGACCAGAACGCGTCGAACACCTCGGACGACGCGACGGTCGCGGCGAGCGGCAGCGTGCCGCCGGTCAGGGCCTTGGACAGCGTCAGGATGTCCGGGGCGACGCCGGCGCCCTCGCAGGCGAACATCGCGCCGGTGCGGCCGAAGCCGGTGAAGATCTCGTCGGCGATCAGCAGGACGCCGTGCCGGTCGGCGAGGCGGCGCAGGCGGCGCAGCGTGTCGGGCGCGTGGAACACCATGCCGCCGGCGCCCTGCACCAGCGGCTCGACCAGGATCGCGGCGACCTCGTGGGCGCAGCCGGCGAGCAACGCGTCGAGCGCGGCCTCCGAGGCGTCGTCGCGCGGCAGCCCGGCCGTGATCTGCGCGGGCAGCACGCCGGAGAAGCGGGCGTGCATGCCGGCATCGGGGTCGCAGACCGACATCGTGGCGAAGGTGTCGCCGTGGTAGCCGCCGCGGAACGAGACGAAGCGGGTGCGGCGTTCGCCGCGGTTGAGGCTGGCCTGCACCGCCATCTTCATCGCGACCTCGACGGCGACGGACCCGGACTCGGTGAAGAACACGCGGTCCAGGCGCGGCCCGCTCCCCTGCCCCGCCAGCAGCGCGACCAGCCGGTCGGCCAGCGCCAGCGCCGGCTCGTGCACCAGGCCCGCGAACATGACGTGGGGCATCCGGTCGAGCTGGCGGCGCACGGCATCGGCGATGTGCGGGTGGTTGTAGCCGTGGCAGGCGGTCCACCAGGACGCGACGCCGTCGAGCAGCACGCGGCCGTCGGCCAGCTCGATCCGCGCGCCCTGCGTCCGCGCCACGACGAGCGGGGGCGGGGCGGTCTTCATCTGGGTGTAGGGGAGCCAGAGGTGGGCGGTCATAAGCAAGCAAAACTGGGCTCTGCCCAGACCCGCAAAGGGTCCGAGGACCCTTTGATCCCTTGACTTGAGGAAGGGATTCTCAAGGCAACTGCCTTGAGCGGAGTTTGAGGCAGAGCCTCAACCTTCCTATCCCGCCGTCGCCGTCATCCCCAGCCGCGCGAGCAGCGCCGCGTCGCGGTCCTCCCCCGGATTCGGCGTGGTGAGCAGGCGCGAGCCCCCGAAGATCGAGGCCGCGCCGGCGAGGAAGCACAGGGCCTGCGTCTCGTCGCTCATGCCTTCGCGCCCGGCGGCGAGTCGGATGGTGGAGGCCGGCATCAGGATGCGCGCGGTGGCGACGATGCGCACGAAGCGGATCGGGTCGGTGGGCGCCTGGTCGCCGAGCGGGGTGCCCTCGACGCGGACGAGCATGTTGATGGGCACGCTCTCCGGATGGCGCGGCAGGGTGGCGAGCGCGTGCAGCAGGCCGGCCTGAGCGTCCTCGTCCTCGCCCATGCCGACGATGCCGCCGCAGCAGACGTGCACGCCGGCGTCGCGGACGTGGCCGAGCGTGTCGAGGCGGTCCTGGTACGTGCGGGTGGTGATGATGGCGCCGTAGTGCTCGGGCGAGGTGTCGAGGTTGTGGTTGTAGTAGTCCAGGCCGGCGGCCCCGAGGCGCCGGGCCTGGGGTGCGGTGAGCATGCCCAGCGTGGCGCAGCTCTCCAGACCCAGCGCGCGCACGCCCGCGACCATCTCGCAGACCTCGTCGAGCTCGTGGTCCTTCGGCGAGCGCCAGGCGGCGCCCATGCAGAAGCGGGTGGCGCCGGCGTCGCGGGCGGCGCGGGCGGCGTCGAGCACCTCGGCCACGCGCAGCAGGCGGCTGGCGGGGATGGTCCGGGCGTGGCGCGCGCTCTGCGGGCAGTAGGCGCAGTCCTCCGGGCAGCCGCCGGTCTTGATCGACAGCAGGGTCGCGACCTGGACGCGGGCCGGGTCGAAGCGGGCGCGGTGGACCGTCTGCGCGCGGAACATCAGCTCGGGGAACGGGAGGGCGAGGAGTGCCTGGACCTCGGCGCGGGTCCAGTCGTGGCGGGGCGCGGGGGCGGCGCCGCGAGCCGGGTCCGCCGGGGCGTGGGTCGGCGGGGCGGCGTGTCGCAGGGTGACGGACATGGACGGGTCCTCCAGCCGCGCGGGCGTCGCGCGGCGCGTGCCGGCTGGTGTGGCCAGCCTGGAGGGCGCAGGCAAGGGGGCGCGTGCGGCGGCGCGCGTCCCGGTGCCCGGCAGAGGTCAGGCGGTGGTGATCTGCGCGGCGGAGAGGTGGCTGCCGTACAGGGTGATCCTGGTGCCGTCGGGCAGGGCCAGGATGGTGCCGAAGGTGCCGGTGGCCGCGGACGACAGGGCGGTCGAGGCCTGGGCCGCGGTGAAGCCGGACAGGTCGAGGTGGTCGCCCGCCTTGAAGCCGACGATGCCGGCCTGGGCGGCGAGGCCCTCCGTCACGACGTAGGTGTCGACGCCGCTGCCGGCGAACATCGTGGCGTGGCCGGCGCCGAGGACGAGGGTGGTCGGGCCGCCGCCCTCGACGACCAGGGCGCTGCCGGTGCCGGTGAAGAAGGTGTCGGCGCTGGCCGGGCCGCCGAAGGCCACCCCGCCCTGGGTCATGGAGAAGGTGTTGGCGCCGGTGCCGCCGACCATCGTGTCGCCGCCGCCGGTGCTGCCGAGGAAGCTGGTGGCCGACGGGCCGCCGAACATCACCGCGCCGGTGCCGGCGCCGCCGGCCAGGGTGGCGTTGCCGCTGCCGGCGACGAGGATGCTGCCGACGGCGCCGGCGCCCCCGGTCAGGGTGTTGGCGCCGCTGCCGCCGTAGAGGGTGTCGCTGCCGGTGCCGCCGCCCGCGACGTAGGCGCCGCTGCCTGCGACGAACACCAGGCTGCCCGTGCCGCCGCTGACCGTGGCGGCGGCGCCGGACGCGTAGACGATGTCCGTGCCGCCGCCCGCCGAGATGGTGTCGGTGCCGCGGCTGTTGACGACGTCGTTGCCGGTGGCGCTGGCGGCCACGGTGCTGGAGCCGGCGGCGGGGGTCACGAAGGTGGTGCCGGAGGCGCCGGCGATGGTGACGACGCCCAAGGACGTGGTCGTGCCGGCCGTGCTGGTGCCGCCGGTGCTGGTTCCGGTCGTGCTGGTGCCGGTGCCGGTGGTGCTCGTGCCGGTGCCCGTCGTGCTGGTGCCGGTCCCGGTGGTGCTCGTGCCGGTCCCGGTGGTGCTGGTTCCGGTCCCGGTGGTGCTGGTTCCGGTGCCCGTGGTGCTGGTGCCGCCGGTGCTGGCGGGGGCGACGACGCCCGCGTAGGTGCCGACGGTGCCCGTGCCGGAGGCGGCGGTACCGGAGACGCGGATCACCAGCGGGCCGTCGGGCGAGTTGGTGATGTCCAGCTCGGACAGGTTGGCGAAGCTGGCGACGGCGGCGGTGCCCTGGGTCGGGTCGAACACCTGGACCAGGGACTGCGCGGTGCCGAACTGGATGACGGAGCGGCCGTGCCCGGACGTGCTCGGCGCCTCCTCGTCGCCCCAGACCAGGACGTCGGCGCTGCCTCCCGGTCCTGCGAACACCTCGACGTTCTCGTCGTACTGCACGCCCTGCTCGTAGGGGGCGACGGACAGCGACAGCGTGCCGCCCGCGTACGTGCCGGCTGGGCCGGACGAGATCAGGGCGCCCAGGTTGACGAAGGCGGCGCCGGCGGCCGTCAGCGTGCCGCCGGCGGTCAGCGCGGCCGGCGAGTTCGCGGCGGCGGAGGCGGCGGCGAGGTAGGTCGGGGGGAGTACCGTGGTGTAGGTGGTGACGGTGCCGGACGTGCTGCTGACGGACGAGAAGCCGAAGCGGAACTGCGCGTCGAGCAGGCCGTCCAGCAGCGTGGCGGGCGAGCTGCCGCCCAGGTTGGCCACGACGTACTGCGGGCTGGCCGTGTTGGCGCCGATGGTGGCGGCGTCCTGGGCGGCGGACAGGGCGGCGGCGGGCGAGGACAGCGCCACGTCGCCGGGGTTGATGTCGAGGTAGGTCGGCGTGGCCTGCGCCGTGGCAGTCGCGGCGATCGACGTGCTGTAGGCGATCGTGGCCACCGTGCCGAGGCCGCTGGCGGAGGCGACGGCGGAGACGAGGTCGGCGCTCGCCTGGTCGCCGGCAGCGTCCCCGGACAGGCCGTCGTAGGTGTAGGCGGGGTCGGCGACGAGATCCGGACCCTCGAGGGTGGCGACGGCGTTGGGCGTCCGGGCGTCGATCTGTCCGGCGACGGCGATCAGGCTGGCGACGCTCTGGCCCGGGGCGAGCACCAGGTCGATCGCGATGCCCCGGGCGGCGAGGGTCGCCAGCGTGCTGGTCTCGGCTGCGGTGGTGGCGGACGCGCGCACGTCGTGCAGGCCCAGCGCGGAGAGCTGGGCGAGCAGCGTGGCTGCGGGGTCGTCTGCGGACACGTTCAGGCCGAGAGCGGGGTCGAATGCGGAGGCAGGCTGGATGACGTAGTTCTGGAAGGAGTCGCTCACGGTGGCTCCGTTTCGATGGGTCGGCTGCGGGCACCTTCTGCACCGCGGCGCCACTCAGGTGGAGTGTCGCAAAAATTTTTCGCGCTCGTCCCGGCGAGACTACACTAAATTTTAACTTCTTGCCACTGCAGCGCGAACACGTCGGGGTGGCGTGGCAATGCATGGTTGCGCCCGGTGCCGCAATGGGCGACTGCACGCCCGGCCCGGGACGCCATCCCCCATGTGCCGGCTCGTCCCTCTGCCCGCATGGAGCCCCGCCGATGCACTCGCTCGACGCGTTCGCCCTGGACAAGCTCGCAGGGCTGGAGCGCCGCCGGCTGCGCCGCACCCTGTCGGAGACCACGCGCGACGCCAGCGACCCTGCGGGCGGGGCGTGGGTGGTGCGCGGCGGGCGGCGAATGCTGTCGTTCTGCTGCAACGACTACCTCAACCTCGCGACGCATCCGGCGGTGGTGGCCGCGTCCGTCGAGGCGACGCGCCGGCACGGCACCGGCGCCGGGGCGTCGCGGCTGGTCAGCGGCAACCACGCGCTGTTCGCCGGGCTGGAGGCGCGGCTCGCGCGGCTGAAGGGCACGGAGGCGGCGTGCGTGTTCGGCTCCGGCTACCTGGCGAACGCGGGGATCGTCCCCGCGCTGGCCGGGCCGCGCGACCTGGTGCTGGTGGATGCGCTGGCGCACGCGTGCCTGTGGGCGGGGGCGCAGCTCGCCGGCGCCCGGGTGGTCGCGTTCCGGCACAACGACGTGGCGCACCTGGCCGGGCTGCTGGCGGCGGAGCGGGGCGCGCACCCGCGCGCGATGATCCTGACCGACGGCGTGTTCTCCATGGACGGCGACCTGGCGCCGCTGCCGGCGCTGTCGGCACTGGCGGCAGAGCACGACGCCTGGCTGATGGTCGACGACGCGCACGGGCTGGGGGTGCTGGGCGGCGGGCGCGGGTCTGCGCACGCGTTCGAGCCGCCGGCTGCCGTAGCGCTGCAGATGGGCACGCTGTCCAAGGCGGCCGGCGGATACGGCGGCTACCTGTGCGCGTCGCAGGCGGTGGTCGACCTGATCCGCACGCGGGCGCGGCCGTTCATCTACTCGACGGGGCTGCCGCCGGGGGTGGTGGCGGGCGCCTCTGCGGCGCTGGACGTGATCACGGCGGAGCCGGCGTACGCGGCACGGCCGCTGGCGCTGGCGCGGCGGTTCGCGCGGGCGGCGGGGCTGGCCGAGGCGCAGAGCCCGATCGTGCCGCTGGTGCTGGGGACGGCGGAGGCGGCGCTGGGCGCGTCGCGGGCGCTGGAGGCGGAGGGGTTCCTGGTGTCGGCGATCCGGCCGCCCACGGTTGCGGAGGGGACGGCGCGGCTGCGGTTCACCTTCATGGCGCGGCACGAGGAGGCGGACGTGGACCGGCTGGCGGGGGTGGTGCGGGGGCTGGCGTAGGAAGGCCAGGGGCTCTGCCCCCATGCGTGAAAGCGGGGACCCCGCCAAAGGCCGAGCCTTTGGAAACCTGGGATTGGGCCGGGGGCGCCCCTTGCCTTTTCTTGTGTGTGCGGGTCTGGGGGCGCTCGCCCCCAGCGGGTCCAGGGCAGAGCCCTGGCCTTGCTTCCTCTGAGGAGTAGCCCGATGCCCACCCTGTTCGTGACCGCGACCGGCACCGACGTCGGCAAGACCTACGTCTCCGCGGGCCTCGTCCGCGCGGCGCTTGCGCTCGGCGCACAGGTCGACGCGCTCAAGCCGGTGGCGAGCGGGCACGACCCCGCGCGCCTTGGGGAGACGGACGCCGCGGCGCTGCTGGGCGCGCTCGGGCGGGCGGTGACTCCGGAGACGGTGGCGGCGTGCTCGCCGTTCCGGTTCGCGCGTCCGCTGTCGCCGGACATGGCGGCGCGGCGCGAGGGGCGGGCGATCTCGCTGGAGGCGGTCGTGGGGGTGTGCCGGGCGGCGGAAGGGCCGGGCGCGCTGCTGGTCGAGGGGGTGGGGGGCGTGATGGTGCCGCTGGACGGGCGGCGCGGGGTGCTGGACTGGGTGGCGGCGCTCGGGTGCCCGGCGGTGGTGGTGGCGGGGAGCTACCTGGGCACGATCAGCCACAGCCTGACGGCGCTGGCGGTGCTGCGGGCGCGGGGGGTGACGGTGCTGGCGCTGCTGGTGAGCGAGACGCCCGGCAGCAGCGTGGGGCTCGGGGAGACCGTGGCGGCGCTGGCGGAGCAGGCGGCGCCGTGCCCGGTGCTGGCGGTGCCGCGCGGCGGGGGGGAGACGGCGTTCGCGGCGGTGGCGGAGTGGTGGCTGGGGCAGGGAAGCAAGGCCGGGCTCTGCCCAGACCCGCCAGGGGCGAGCCGCCCCTGGACCGGCACACACAAGTAAGGCCGGTCCAGGGGCAGCGCCCCTGGCCTTCCTCAGCCGTGCAGCTCCAGCGTGGCCAGCGTCACCTCGACGTCGTCCGGGTCGTGCCGCAGCGTGAACCCCAGGCTGCGGGCGAAGGCCAGCATGGGCGCGTTCTCCGACAGGATCAGCCCGGTGACGCGCGCAACACCCTGCCCGCGCGCCCAGTCGAGCAGGCAGCGCATCAGGGCGGTGGCGAGGCCCTGCCCCTTCGCGGCGGGCTCGACCAGGACGGCGAACTCGGCCTCCGTGGTGCGCTCGCCGGGGCCCGGGCGGAGCAGGCGGCTGACGCCCACCGTGTCGGCGCCGCGCACGGCGACGAAGGCCATCTCGCGGACGTAGTCGACCTGGGTCAGGCGCACGGTCTGCTCGGCGGAGAGGTGGGCGCGGCCGCCGAAGAAGCGGAAGCGGATGTCCTCGGGGTCGAGGCGGTGGAACAGGGCGTCGTGGGCCTGGGCGTCCTCGGGGCGGATCGGGCGCAGCAGGAAGGTTTTTCCCCCGGGCGAGGTCCAGGCGCGGGCCAGATGGTCCGGGTAGGGGGCGATGGCGAGGTCGGCGGCCTGCGGTGCGGGCGGCGGGCGGAGGCGGATGGTGGCGGCGACGGCGACGGCGCCGGTGGCGGAGGCGAGCAGGGGGTCGAGGGCCAGGGTGGCGAGCGCGGGCAGGTCGACGAGCATCTGGCTGACGCGGACCAGCGTGTCGGCGACGGCGTCGCGGCTGGCGGCGGCGGTGTCGGCCAGGGTGCCCAGCAGGCGGCCGACGTCGGTGCGGCCGACCAGGGCGTGGGCGAGCACGAGGTTGAGCGGCGGCAGCTCGCAGGCCAGGTCGCGCACCACCTGCGCGGCGCCGCCGCCCGGCCCGAAGGCGATGGCGGGGCCGAACACCGGGTCGTCGGCGACGTGGACGGACAGCGCGCGGGCCGGCGGCGGGCGGTGGCGCACCAGCAGGCCGTGCGGCGAGCCGTCGGCGAGCAGGCGGCGGGCGGCGGCCGCGACGCCGGCCGCGTCGTCTGCGTCGACGCACC
>CAXSFE010000114.1:0-11178 GCA_964236585.1 uncultured Acetobacteraceae bacterium | reverse complement strand
GCGCCTGGGCGGCGGGGCTGCCGGGGCAGGCGGGCGTCGTCCTGGGCGGGCCGGTCGGGCGCGAGGCGCTGCGCACCACGGTGCAGGGGGCGGCGCTGGCGGTGCTGGTGCCGGCGGTGGCGCTGACCACGCATCCCTGGCGGCGGGCGCTGGAGTGCCGCGCGGCGCTGCTGGTCGGGCGGGCGAGCTACTCGGTCTACCTGTGGCACTGGGGGGCGTTCGCGCTGGCGGACTGGCTGGCGCTGGCGCTGCCGCTGGCGGCGGGGCTGAGTGCCGCGTCGTTCCTCGGCATCGAGCGGCCGATGCTCCGGGCACGGCGGCGGGCGGGGTCGCATGTGCCGGGAGGGGCGGAGGACGGGAGGAAGGCAAGGCCAGAGGCTCTGCCCCTGGACTCCGCCAAAGGCTTGCCTTTGGAAACCTGGACCTAGGAGGCGGGTTTTTGGACGCCCCGGGTCCTGGCGGGTTGGGGCGGTGCCGGGCCGTCGCCGCGTCCCTGGACAGCCACCCGGGGGCGGTTTACCGAAACAGGCGCCGCCGCGGGGCGGGCACGGGAGGGCAGGATGAGCACGACGGAGCCGACCGGTCCGCTGAAGGGTCTGCGGGTGTTCGACCTGACCCGCGTGCTGGCCGGGCCGACCTGCGTGCAGATGCTCGCCGACCTCGGCGCGGACGTGATCAAGATCGAGAAGCCCGGCAGCGGCGACGACACGCGCGGTTTTGCCCCGCCGTTCATGCCGGGAACCACGGAGAGCGCGTATTTCGTGGGCGTGAACCGCAACAAGCGGTCCGTCACGCTCGACATCGCCAGGCCCGAGGGGCAGGCGCTGGCCCTGCGCCTGCTCGAGGGCTGCGACGTGCTGGTGGAGAACTTCAAGGCGGGCGCGCTGGCGCGCTACGGCCTGGGCTACGAGCAGGTCAGGGAGCGGTTCCCCCGGCTGATCTACTGCTCGATCACCGGGTTCGGGCAGAGTGGGCCATATGCCGAGCGGCCGGGCTACGACGGGCTGATGCAGGCGATGGGCGGGGTGATGAGCCTGACCGGCGAGCCGGACGGCCTGCCGCAGAAGGTCGGCATCCCGGTCGCGGACCTGTTCGCCGGGCTGTACGGGTGCATCGGCGTGCTGGCCGCGCTGCGTCACCGCGACGCGACCGGGCAGGGCGGACTGGCCGCGGGCGGACCTGCTGCGAGCGACAGCGCGAAGGCGGCGGCGGCGGACCTGAGGGCGGCAGCCGAGACCGTGGTCGGGCACGCGGCGCTGGCGCGGGGCTCGGTGGCGCTCGGCAGCGACGCGGGCGGGGCGACGTCGGCCGGGGGGCTGGCGGCAGGCGGGCTGGAGAGCGCGCCGGACTGGCGACCTGCCGGCAGCGGGCGCGGCGCGGGCGGGCAGCACATCGACATCGGCATGCTCGACACCCACGTCGCCTGGCTGGCCAACCAGGGAATGAACTACCTGGCCACCGGGGAGAACCCGGTGCGGCTGGGCAACCAGCACCCCAACATCGTGCCCTACCAGGTGTTCGCCACCGCGGACGGCCATGTCGTGCTGTCGATCGGCAACGACCCGACCTTCCGCCGCTTCTGCGAGAACTTCGGGCTGGCCGAGTTGGCCGGTGACGCGCGCTTCGCGACCAACGCGGCGCGGGTGGCGCACCGCGACCTGGTGACGCGCACGCTGGAGCCGGTGCTGGCGGGGCAGTCGACCGCGTGGTGGGTGGAGCGGCTGGAGGCGCAGAGGATCGGTTGCGGGCCGATCAACACGCTGGGCCAGGTGTTCGCCGACCCGCAGGTGGTGGCGCGCGGCATGGTGGTGAGCATGGCGCATCCCTCGACGCCGGACGGGGTGCGCGTGATCGCCAACCCGGTGCGGCTGTCGGAGACTCCCGTGGACTACCGGCTGCCCCCGCCGCTGCTGGGCGAGCACACCGACGAGGTGCTGGGCGCGCGGCTGGGGCTGGACGCGGCTGCGCTCGCGGGCCTGCGCGAGCGCGGGGTGACATGATCCACGCGTCGGGCGGCATGACGGTCGCGGCGGCCGGGTCGCCGGACGCCGGGCCGCGCCTGGGCAGCGTGCGCTACCTGCTGGGGACTGCGTTCCGCAGCATGGCCTTTGCGGAGTGGGGCGACGCGGACGCACCGATCGTGGTGTGCGTGCACGGGCTGACCCGCAACGGCCGCGACTTCGATCCGCTGGCGCGCGCGCTGTCCGGACGGTTCCGGGTGGTGTGCCCGGACCTGCCGGGGCGGGGCCGGTCGGACTGGCTGGGGGACGCGTCGCTCTACGAGCCGGCGTCGTACGTGGCGGCGCTGTCGCACCTGCTGGCGGCGCTGGGCCGGCCGGCGGCGTGGGTGGGGACGTCGCTGGGCGGGATCTGCGGGATGCTGGTCGCCGCGGCGGCCGGCACGCCGGTGACGCGGCTGGTGCTGAACGACGTCGGGCCGCAGATCCCGCTGGCGGCGATGCAGCGCATCCGCGGGTATGTCGGGGATGCGCCGGCGTTCGACGACCCGGCGGCGCTGGAGCGGCACCTGAGGCGGGTGCACGCGCCGTTCGGGGCGCTGTCGGACGCGCAGTGGGCGCATCTCGCGCAGCATTCCGCCCGCACGCTGCCGGACGGGCGGCTGGCGCTGCACCAGGACCCGGCGATCGCGGTGCAGATCCTGGCGCAGCCTGCGGCGGCGGCCGACCTGGGCGCGGTGTGGTCCGCGGTGCGGGTGCCGGTGCTGGCGATCCGGGGGGCGTCGAGCGACCTGCTCACCGAGGCGGGGCTGGCGGGGATGGCGGCGGACGGGGCGGCGGTGCACGTGGTCGAGGGCGCGGGCCATGCCCCGGCGCTGATGGATTCACCCGAAATTGACGTGGTGAGGCGCTTCCTCCTGGCCGGTGTTGAAGGAGACGCGCCGTGAACGTGGATGTGACGGGCGCCGGAGCGGGCGGGGCGGCGGCGGAGGGACCTGTCCTGGCGCTGCCGGCCCCGGCGGGCGCGGCGGCGTCGGGCGCGGCAGTGTCGGACGTGGCAGTGTCGGGCGCGGCAGCGTCGGGCGCAGTTCCGGGCGGACGGGCGGCCCGGGACGCCGGGGCGGCACCGGTCGACGTGATGCCCGGGCTGTACGAGGTGGCCACCACGCACGGCACGGTGCTGGCCAGCCTTGAGGGCAGCGACCTGCTGTCGCACGAGGCCGATCCGGCGGCGCCGGTGCTGCTGTACCGGCCGCCGGCGTTCCCCGCCGTGGCGTTCCTGCTGCCGCGCGGGGCGATGCACCTGGAGGGCGACCCCTGGGTCGCGACGATCCTGTCGCTGCGGGTGTGGGGCGACGAGCTGGTGGGCTTCGCGCACCCGCTCACCGGGCTGCTGCTCAGCGCGGCGCCGCCGGACGCGTCGGGCGGGCGCGTGCTGGCGGACCGCACCGCGCAGGGGCCGTGGGAGACCTTCTCGCTGCGTCCGGTGGCGTTCCTGCGCGCCGAGCCGCTGCTGCCGCTGCTGGCGATGATCGACCGCGTGCTGCCGGCCTGCGTCAGCGGCCCGGCGATGCTGCAGCTGCTGGAGTCCTCCGACGAGATCAGCCCCGCGCTGCTGCAGGCGATGGGGCGGCTGCTGGCGGCGGACCACGCCGCCTGGCTGGGGGCGACGCTGCTGGGCCGGCCGGCGGCGCTGAACGGGCTGAGCGCGCGCCTCCTCGGCGACCTGTGGGCGGCGCAGGCGCTGCCGGAGCTGGCGGGCTGGATCGCGGCGCCGGACCGGGTGACCGAGGTGCGGCGCTGCGGGCGCGACTGCGACGTGCTGGAGACGGCGGGGCGCGACGGGCGGCCGGTCTCGTTCGCGCAGACGCTCAACGTCGCGGCGCGCGCGGCGGTGAACCCGCGCCGCACCCTGTGCGTGCTCGCCTGCCTGCGCGACGAGGGCGTCTCCCTGCTGGACTGGATCGCCCACCACCGGGCGCTCGGCGTCGAGCACTTCTTCCTCTACAGCAACGACAACACGGACGGCTCGGACGACCTGCTGGCCGCGCTGGCGCGTGCGGGCGAGATCACCTGGGTGGTCAACGACGTGCCCCCGGGAGGCTCGCCGCAGTACAAGGCGTACGGCCATGCGCTGCAGATGCTGCCGGAGATCCTGGACTACCGCTGGGTGGCGGTGATCGACCTCGACGAGGCGCTGGCCTTCGACACCACGCTGCACGCGAGCTTCTCCGACTACCTCGCCTGGCAGGAGCGCGAGGCCGTGGACGCCATCGCGCTGAGCTGGGTGGTGTTCGGCTCAGGCGGGGTGGCGGCGCGCGAGCCGCGTCCAGCGGTCGAGCGCTTCCTGCGCCGCCATGCCACGGACCGTCACGTCAAGTCGCTGTGCCGGCCGAGGCGGTTCGTGCACGCGCAGGCGCATTTCCCAATCGCGCCGTTCGGGCAGGCCTGGAGCTTCCGCGGCTCCGAGGGCACGCCGCACCCGCAGCAGCACGAGGGCAACGCGGCGGCGTTCTCCCCCGACCCGCAGGACCGGCAGGCCTGGGTGGCGCACTACGCGATGAAGTCGGCCGAGGAGTTCGCGCTCCGCCGCTCGCGCAACGCCGGCGACCGCGTGGTGACGCGCCCGCTGCAGCTTGACCTCCTGCGCACGGCGACGATCGAGGGGTTCCTCGACCAGCATCGCGGGGACTGGGGGGAGGCCGACGAGCGCGCCACGGTGTTCGCCGACGCGGCCGCCGGCGAGCTGGCGCGCCTGTCCGCGCTGCCCGACGTGGCGGCGGCGGCGGCGTCGGTGGAGCGTGCCTATGCCGCCGCGTCCGCCCGGCTGCGCCAGGAGATGCGCGACAGCGCGCGCTTCCAGGTGCGTGGCTCGCCGGAGAACCGGCTGCTGCGCGCGCTGGCGTCGGCGCCCGCCCTGGCCGCGGTCGGGGCCGCGGCCGGCCAGGCGGTCGTGGTCGCGGCCCCGTCGCCGCGCGAGCCCGGCTGCTACCGGCTGCTGTCGTGCGACGGCAGCGAGGTGTTCGTGGGGGCCGCGTCCGCGATGCTGGTCACCGCGGACCGCGCGTCGCACGACCGGATCGCCACCATGGTGGTGGTACCCCGCTCGCGGCGCGACCTGCTGGTGCTGATGGAGTCCACGGAGGAGGAGGCGGCGGCGTTCCGGCTGCGGCCGGGCGGCCTGCGCACCACCGCGCACCTGCTGGAGGCGCACTGGGTCGGCGACGCCGGTCACGTCACGCTGCTCGACCCGTCGTGCGGGCGTTTCGCGTCCGCGCCGCCGCCGGCCGACCCGGAGGAGGCGGCACCCGTGCTGGTGGACCGCGAGGAGGCGGGCGAGTGGGAGGCGTTCTCGCTGGAGCCGGTGCGCGACATCTTCGTGCCGCGCACGGTGCGCGCGCGCGCCGAGGCGATCGAGGCGGCGCTGGCGCAGGGCGTGGACCAGGCCTCGGTGCTGGCGCTGGTGACGGCCGGGAGGCCGTTCGCGTCGGAGGTGCTGAACGCGGTGCTGCCGCTGCTGCGGCTCGACGAGCTGCAGGCGCTCGGGCGCGCGGTGGTCGGCTCCGACGAGCTGGCGCGCCAGCTCGCGGCGGCGTTCCCCGGCGACGTGTGGGCGGCGCACGCGCTGCCGGCGCTGGCGGAGATGCAGGGCGTGGTGGCGCAGGCCCCTGTGCCGTCGCGCGGCTTCGGGCTGCTGCGCCGCTCCGGGCGGTCGCGGCGCGAGGAGGCGGAGGGCTCGCCCAACCGGCGCGTGGTGGACGCGGCCTTCGACGACGTGGCGGCGGCCGGGCGGTCCGGGGCGTTCGCGTCCTTCCCGCACGCGGTGGCGGTGCAGGCCAGGGCCGCCGTGGCGCCGACCCGCGGGCCCTGCGTGGTGGCGACGCTGCGCAACGAGGGACCCTACCTGCTGGAATGGCTCGCCTACCACCGCGCGATCGGGTTCGAGGCGTTCTACCTCTACAGCAACGACAACGAGGACGGGTCGGACGGGCTGCTGGGCGCGCTGGCCGAGGCGGGGGCGATCACCTGGCTGCAGAACCGGGTGCCGGCCGGCGGCTCGGCGCGGGCGCGGGCGTACGGCCACGCGTTCAGCGTGCTGCCGGAGGTGCTGGCGCACCGCTGGGTGCTGACCGCGGACGCCGACGAGTTCCTGGTGTTCGACCCGGAGCGGTTCGGCTCGGTCAACGACTACCTGGCGTGGCAGGAGCGGCGCTCGGTGGACGCGGTGGCGGTGAACTGGCTGCCGTTCGGATCAGGGGACGCGCCGGGGTGGCCGGAGGCGCCGCTGGTGGTGCGCAACACCCGGGTGCTGAACCGCCGCCACCTCGGCGAGGAGGTCAGGCTGGTCAAGACGCTGGCCCGGCCCGCGATGATGATGCAGTCCGGGGCGCACGCACCTGTCACCGATGAGCGGCGCACGCTGGTGTACCGTGCGGCGTCGGGCGAGCTGCACGGGCGGAGCCGGCCGGGCAGCGAGGCGGACGGGCTGAACTTCGCGCAGACCCTGCGCACCGAGGCGGCTGCGGTGCATCACTACCTGTTCAAGTCGGCCGAGGAGTGGGCGTGGAAGAAGTCGCGCAACAGTGGCGATGCCGGGCTGGAGCGGTCCGCGCAGGTGATGGCGCAGTCGGACGCGCACAGCTTCATGCGACAGCACCGCGCGGCCGACGTGGTGGTCGACGACCGCGCGTCGCGTTGCGCGCCGCGCCTGGACAGCGAGATCGCGGCGCTGCGTACCCTGCCGGGCGTGACGGCGGCGGAGGCCGCGATGCGCGAGGCGTCCGCGGCCCGTATGGCGGCGATCACCGAGACCTACCGCTCGGACCCGTCGCTGGCCGGGTGGGACGTGCTCGGGCGCCGGTTCCTCCAGCTCGGCGGGTTCGGGCCGGCGCCGGTGCGGACCGCGGAGGCCGCGGTGCCGGATGCGGCCGCCGTAACGGCGCGGCACGCCGAGTGAGGCCTTCGTGAGGATCGCCGCCTGCCTGCTGGTCAAGAACGAGGCGCGCGACCTGCTGGAGTGGCTGGCGTTCCAGTTCGTGGTCGGCTTCGATGCGGTGATCGTGCTCGACAACGGGTCGACGGACGGCACGCAGGACGTGGTGCGCATGGCCGCCCAGACCCACGACATCCGGCTGCTGGACTGGCCGTCGGTGGCGCTCTCCTCGCACGCCGACGCCTACGACCACGCGCTGGCGCTGTTCGGGGCGGAGTTCGACTGGATGGCGTTCCTCGACGCCGACGAGTTTTTGCTTCCGCTGCGCCACGGCTCGGTGCCGGCGCTGCTGGAGTCGCTCGACGCGCACCAGGCGGTGGGCGTGCACTGGGCGGTGTTCGGCTCGTCGGGGCAGGTGGACTGGCCGCCCGGGCTGGTGATCGACAGCTTCCTGCACCGCGCGCGCGAGGATTTCGTGCCCAACCGGCACATCAAGTCGATCGTGCGGCCGCGCGAGGTGGTGCGCTGCCACCTGTCGCACTGGTTCGAGATGAAGGGCGCGCGCCTGGAGGGCGACGGCTGGCACGACAGCTACGTCGACGCGGACGGGAGGCCGATCCACTGGGAGGCGCAGGCCGGGGTCACGCGCGACCGGCCCGACTTCGCGACCGCGCGGCTGCACCACTACTTCACGCGATCGCTCGCGCACTGGCGGGTGAAGATGGCGCGCCGCTGGCTCGACGTGGAGCGCACCGACGACGCCTTCGTCGAGCACGACCGCAACGAGGTGCTCGACGCCTCCGCCCTGCGCTACGTCGCCGCGGTCAAGCGCGAGATGGCGGTGATGCGCGGCCCGGGGCTGCGCGGCCTTGCGGGGTGAGGGGCGGAGCAAGCAAGGTTGAGGCTCTGCCTCAAACTCCGCCAGGGCGAGCCGCCCTGGACCGGCCTCCCTTAGGTCAGGCCGGTCCAGGGGCGGCTCGCCCCTGGCGGGTCTGGGCGGAGCCCGGCCTTGCTTCCTGACACGAGCGCGGCGTCCGTGCCCGTGGTGCACGTCAATCCGATGGGCGGCTTCGCCAACCGGATGCTCCAGGCCATGGTGGCGATGACCCTGGCCAGCCACGTTCCGGGCTGCGTCCTGTCCAATGTCGATTTGCCGGAGTGGGGCCTGCGTTTCCCGGCGGTGCCGACGGGCCAGTCGAGGTGCCGCGTGCTGGTAGACGAGCGGTTCGACCTGCCGCGCGAGGCCGAGCAGCTCCGGTCCGGCGCCGTGGAGCGACTGGAGGTGCAGGTCTACGGGCAGCGGCTGGAGTACTTCCTGCCGCCCGACCTGTACCGCCAGGCCTTCGCGGTGCCGGCGATGCCCGGGGAGGACGAGGCGCCGGGCTACGGGCCGGGGCAGCTCGTGTGCAGCATCCGCTGCGGCGACATCCTGGACGGGCGGCACCCCGGCTACGTGCTGCTGCCGGTGGAGTTCTACGCCGAGCTGGCGACGCGCACCGGGCTGTCGCCGGTGTTTCTCGGGCAGCTCGCGCCGAACGCCTACGTCGCGGCGCTGCGGGCGCGGTTCCCGGACGCGCTGTTCGTGGACAGCCGCGGGCCGATGGCGGATTTCGCGGCGCTGCGCCGGTCGCGCAACATCGTGCCGAGCGTGTCCACCTTCGCCTGGCTGGCGGCGTGGCTGTCCGGGGCGGACAGGGTGTTCCTGCCGGTGGACGGGATGCTGCACCCGGCGATGGGGCCGCACGCGAACCTGCTGCCGCTCGACGACCCGCGCTACCGCTTCTTCCTGTTCCCCGCGAACTACGCGGTGCCGGTCGAGGAGTACGAGCCGGTGCACCGGGCGCTGCTCGGGCAGTGGCGGCTGGTGGAGCCGGACATGCTGCGCGAGATGTTCCGCACCGTGCCGCGCCTGCCGCGCCGCTTCGACCGGATCGCGCCGCTGTTCGACGAGGCGTTCTACCTGGCCGCCCACGCCGACGTGCGCGCGGCGGTCGAGGCCGGCGCCTACGGCTCCGGGCACGAGCACTACGTCTCGCACGGATTCGACGAGAAGCGGGCCGCGGTGCCGGTCGACGCGGCCTGGTACGCGCGGACCTACCCGCTGGCGGCGCAGGAGATCGGCGAGGGCTGGTACGCGGACCCGGAGCACCACTTCGTCGAGATCGGCTCCGCGCGGGGGTACCGGGCGCAGGAAGCAACGCTGGGCTCTGCCCAGACCCGCCAGGGGCGAGCCGCCCCTGGACCGGCATGACTTGGACTCATTTCCACCCGAGTGTACGCGGCGGACAGACAATAAAGACTGAGTCTAAGGGAAGCCGGTCTAGGGGGGCTCCCTCTGGCGGAGTTTGAGGCAGAGCCTCAACCTTCCTTCCTTTCGCCCCGGTCCCGCTCGCGCAGCAGCGTGGCGGCTTCCACGGCGAAGTAGGTGAGCACGCCGCTGGCGCCGGCGCGGCGGAAGGCGAGCAGGCTTTCCAGGATGGCGCGGTCGCGGTCGAGCCAGCCGCGCTCGACGGCGGCGACGAGCATCGCGTACTCGCCGGACACCTGGTAGGCGAAGGTGGGCACGGCGAAGCGCTCGTGGACGCGGCGGACGATGTCGAGGTAGGGCATGCCGGGCTTGACCATGACCATGTCGGCGCCCTCCAGCAGGTCCAGCTCGACCTCGCGCAGGGCCTCGTCGGTGTTGGCGGGGTCCATCTGGTAGGTCTTCTTGTCGCCGGTCAGCACGGCGCCGGAGCCGAGCGCGTCGCGGAACGGGCCGTAGAAGGCCGACGCGTACTTGGCGGCGTAGGACATCAGGCGGGTGTGCCCGTGGCCGGCGGCGTCGAGGGCCTCGCGGATGGCGGCGATGCGGCCGTCCATCATGTCGGACGGCGCGATCACGTCGATGCCGGCGCCGGCCTGGTTGACCGCCTGCCGGGCGAGGACGGCGACGGACTCGTCGTTGGCGACATACCCGTCGCGCAGCACGCCGTCGTGGCCGTGGTCGGTGTAGGGGTCGAGCGCCACGTCGCCGATCAGGCCGAGGTCGGGGAACTCGCGCTTGAGCAGGCGCGCGGCCTGGCAGATCAGGTTGTCGGGGTTGGCGGACTCGGTGCCCTCGGCGTCCTTCCTCTCCGCGGCGGTCGCGGGGAACAGGGCGAGGGCAGGGACGCCGAGCCGGGCGGCAGGGGCGACGTGCGCGGCCAGGCGGTCGAGGGCGACGCGTTGCACGCCGGGCATCGAGGCGATGTCCGTGGTCCCGGCTCGGTCCTCCGCGATGAAGACCGGCCAGATCAGGTCGTCGACGGACAGGCGGGTTTCGGCGACCAGGCGGCGGGTCCAGGCGTCGTGGCGGTTGCGGCGCATGCGGGTGGCGGGAAAGCGTCCGACGGTCATGGCGCGGTCCTTGGTGCGGGCGGGCGAGCAGGCGTGCCGGGCGGCGCAGGCGGCGGCCGGCCGGAGCGGCGGCAATAGGCCGCGGCGGGGCGTGTGCCAAGCCGCTCGGGCGCGGCGGCACGCCGGCGGGTGCGGCGGACAGGCGGGCCGGGCCACCGCGGGGCGTCGGCGTCGCCCGGCGCGCCCGCGTGGAGACGTTGGCAGCGGGCGGCTTCTGGGGCTACACAAGGGCCGGGTCGACGCCGTATTGGGCCAGGCCAGGGTGCCCGAAGAGGTGAGCGTGCCGCAGCAATCGAGGTCGAGGAGCGCCGGGTCGCGCGAGCGCCCGTCCGAGGCGTCGGACATCCCGCTGCGCGCCGGCGCGGTGCAGGTCGGCGCGGAGATCCGCGCGGCGCGCGAGGCCCACGGCTGGAGCCTGGAGGCGGTGGCGGCGCAACTGCGCATCCGTCAGCCATACCTGGAGGCGATCGAGGCGGGGCGCGTCGGCGACCTGCCAGGCAACGCCTACGCCGTGGGGTTCCTCAGGACCTACGCGGGGGCGGTGGGGCTGGACGCGGACGCGCTGGCAGAGCGGTTCCGCCAGGGGGCGTCCGACGTGAGCCGCAGGACGGAGCTGGCCTTCCCGGCGCCGGTGCCGCAGCGCGGGATGCCGGCGGGCGCGGTGGTGCTGCTGGGCGCGGTGGTGGTCGTGGCGGCGTATGCGGGCTGGTACCGCATCTCGAGCGACGGGCACACGCCGGTGCAGACCGTGCCGGAGGTGCCGGAGCACCTGGCCTCGCGCACGGCGCCGGCGATCGTGGCGCCGTCGCCGCAGGTCGCCTCGATCCTGCCGTCGACCGCGCCTCCCTCGAGCCCGGCGGCCCCGGCCGCGCCGCCCGCCGCAACGCCGGTGACGCCGGCCGCGCCGGC
>CAXSFE010000113.1:0-11418 GCA_964236585.1 uncultured Acetobacteraceae bacterium | reverse complement strand
CGGCGCCCCCGGCGGCTCGGCGCCGCGCGCGGACAGGCGGGGCCGGGACTGGCTCACGCCCGGCGCCGCCCGCGCTTGACCTTCGCCGGGTCGTAGCCGCCGCCCCCCGGCCCGAGCGGCTCCGGCGTGCGGTCCTTCTTCACGCGAAGCTGTGCCGGCGCCGGCGGCACCGGCAGCCCCAGCTCCAGCGCCTCCAGCCGCTTGATCTCGTCGCGCAGCCGCGCCGCCGTCTCGAACTCCAGGTCCGCCGCCGCCGCCCGCATCCGCTTCTCCAGCTCCGCCAGCGAGGACTTGAGGTCGCGCCCCACCATGTCGGTGATGCCCGCGTCCTTGACCGGCGCCACGGTGACGTAGTCCTGCTCGAACACCGAGTTCAGCGCCTCGCCGATGTGCTTGCGCACCGACTGCGGCGTGATGCCGTTCGCCGCGTTCCACAGCGCCTGCTTCTCCCGCCGCCGCGCCGTCTCCTCGATCGCCGCCCGCAGCGAGCGCGTCATCACGTCGGCGTACAGCACCACCCGCCCGTCCACGTTGCGCGCCGCCCGCCCGATCGTCTGGATCAGCGAGGTCTGCGAGCGCAGGAACCCCTCCTTGTCCGCGTCCAGGATGGCAACCAGCATGCACTCCGGGATGTCGAGCCCCTCGCGCAGCAGGTTGATGCCGATCAGCACGTCGAACACGCCGAGCCGCAGGTCGCGGATGATCTCGATGCGCTCCAGCGTGTCCACGTCGGAGTGCAGGTAGCGCACCTTCACCCCGTTCTCCGTCAGGTAGTCCGTCAGGTCCTCGCTCATCCGCTTGGTCAGCGTCGTCACCAGCACCCGCCCCGACCGCGCCGTGGTCAGCCGTATCTCCGCCAGCAGGTCGTCGACCTGGTGCTCCACCGGCCGGATCTCGGTCACCGGGTCGATCAGCCCCGTCGGCCGGATCACCTGCTCCGCGAACGAGCCCCCGGTCCGCTCCATCTCCCAAGGCCCCGGCGTCGCGCTGACGAACACCGTCTGCGGCCTGAACCTCTCCCACTCCTCGAACTTGAGCGGCCGGTTGTCGATGCACGACGGCAGCCGGAACCCGAACTCGGCCAGCACCGACTTTCGCGCGTAGTCGCCGCGCTCCATGCCGCCGATCTGCGGCACGGTGACGTGGCTCTCGTCGACGATCAGCAGCGCGTTCTCCGGCAGGTACTCGAACAGCGTCGGCGGCGGATCGCCCTGCGCCCGCCCCGACAGGTAGCGCGAGTAGTTCTCGATCGACTTGCACGACCCCGTCGTCTCCATCATCTCGATGTCGAAGGTGCACCGCTGCTGCAGCCGCTCCGCCTCCAGCAGCTTGCCCTCCGCCACCAGCTGGTCCAGCCGCACGCGCAGCTCGTCCTTGATCCCCACGATCGCCTGGTTCAGCGTCGGCCGCGCCGTGACGTAGTGGCTGTTCGCGTAGACGCTGATCTCCGCCATCTCCGCCGTCTTGTTGCCCGTCAGCGGGTCGAATTCCGCGATCGCCTCGATCTCGTCGCCGAACAGCGTGATCCGCCACGCCCGGTCCTCGTACTGCACCGGGAACACGTCCACCGTCTCGCCGCGCAGCCGGAACGTCCCGCGCTGGAACGCCGCGTCGTTGCGCCGGTACTGCAGCTCGACGAACGCCTTGGCCAGCGTGTCCCGGTCGATCCGCCCCCCCACCTCCAGCCGCACCACCATGCGCGAGTACGTCTCCACCGAGCCGATGCCGTAGATGCACGACACCGACGCCACGATGATGACGTCGTTGCGCTCCAGCAACGCCTGCGTGGCGGCGTGGCGCATCCGGTCGATCTGCTCGTTGATCTGGCTGTCCTTCTCCACGTACGTGTCCGTGCGCGGGACATACGCCTCCGGCTGGTAGTAGTCGTAGTAGCTGACGAAATACTCCACGGCGTTGTCGGGAAAGAACCCGCGCATCTCCGCGAACAGCTGCGCCGCCAGCGTCTTGTTCGGCGCGAGGATCAGCGCCGGCCGCTGCGCCCGCTCGATCACCTTGGCCATGGTGAACGTCTTGCCCGACCCAGTGACCCCGAGCAGCACCTGGTCGCGCTCCCCATCCACCACGCCGGCGGTCAGCAGCTCGATCGCCGCCGGCTGGTCCCCGGCCGGCTCGTAGTCGGACTTCACCACAAAGCGCCGCGTCGCCGGCTTGACCGGCTGGCGCAGCGGCGCGAACGCGACGGGGCCGGGGACGCTGAGGGCGGTGGACATCGGGCGGAGGCGCTCCTGTCGGCCCGGGCGGGCCCGACGGAATGTGGCACGCCCGGCGACGGATACCACAGGGAGACAGCAAGCAAGGCTGGGCTCTGCCCAGACCCGCAAAGGGCCGTGAGGCCCTTTGATCCCCTGACCCGGAGCCCGTTCGAGAACGATCGGAAGTCAGCCGTGACGGCTGAAGAGGCGGAAAGCCTTCGAGACCAGGAGGCTGGCCAACATGGCGACTCCTCCCCACCACGGGCGATGGACGAACAATGCAAACGCTCCGACCCCCGGCGAGAGGATGGCCAGGAGCCGGGTTTCGGCTTCCGGACTCATCTGGCGACGCTCCACCGGGCACCCCGCGTCAGTCCGGCTCGTCCAGGTCCCGCGCGCATTCCCGAACGAGCGCTCGCAGTCCGCTCGAAGCCAAGCCACGTCGGCGGCCTGCGGCAGCGTGCGTCAGGACGGTCCCACGGAAACCTTTTCCGCAGCATCCTTTCTCGGCCACAACCGTTCGACTGTCATCTTCAGATGCCCAGGAGACGCCAATGCGCAGGACAATCCGGCTGGCGATCATGACGACCGTCCTGACCGCACCCGCACTGGCTCAGACAGCCGGAGGTGGCGGAGGTCATGCAGGAGGCGCGGGAGGCGGTTCGTCCGGATCCGGAGCCGGTAAGATGGGTGGGACAGCTGCCAACGGATCTGCGGGAGGCAGCACGCCATCCGCTGGAACAAAGAACGGAATGGGCGCCAGCGGTCCTGCAAGTGGCGGCTCATCCGGAACTGGCATCGGAGAAGAGACATCTCAAGACCAGTCTCATCGAGGTAGTGCATTCGATAAAAGCAAGCCGTTCGATCCCAGTGCCAGGACCGATCCCGTCAACAGCAGTGACCCAGCGACACAGCCAAAAATTGAAATACCCCACTAGGCATCTTGGGCCTCGCTTCAAGAATGCCTGACGCAGTTGGGTCTGGGCCGAGCGGCCTCTCAGACAGGTTTGATGTGGACCAAGGACCATCGAGCCAGGCAGGCCGTCCTCGAACGGCGACGCCACCCGACTGACCCGACGGACGAGGGGTGGGGGCGGATCGCGCCCGTCCATGCCTGCACCTGCCGGACGCGGCAGGCCGCCAAAGGCGGCCCTGTGCGAGGTGCTCGACGCGACCCGCACCATGGCCCGCTCGGGCGGGGGCTGTCGCAAGCCGCCCGTCCACCTTGGCCTCTGGCAAACGGCCTGCTGGTGGTTCCGGCGCTTCATGGGCTGCCCGCCGTTCCGCACCATCCACGACATCGTGCTGGTGCTGACCGCGAGCGGTCCGGACGCGAGGCCAGCCCGGGCGTAGGGAACAGCCAGACGGCGAAGGCGCCACACGGCGCTGGAGGATGGAGCGCCTTCGGCCGGATGACCCGCTGGCGCCGCGTCGTGTGCGACTGCGAGAAGCGCCTGGGACATGTCCAAAGCCATGATCCACGTCGGCATGGGCGCCCTGCCGCTCCGGCAGGCTGCCCACCTGTGACCATTCTCGAACAGGCATTCAGGGAAGGCGATCCAAGGACCCGGCCCTTGGCGAAATCCCCGCTTTCAAGCACGAGGGGCAGAGCCCATGGCCTTCCTTGCCGGCCTGCCGTTGCAGTCCCCATATCCCGGGAGCAACGTCCGCCCGCCCACCCATCCCCCTTCCGGAAAGCCTCGATGACCCCGCGCCTCCGCGTCCTCGCCCTCCTCCTGGCCGCCCTCCCCCTGGCCGCCCTCCCCGCCGCGGCGCTGGCCCAGCCCGCCCCTGTCTCGGCCACCGGCGCCTGGGTCCGCGCGACCGCCCCCCACCAGGACGAGGCCGCCGCCTACATGACCCTGACCAGCCCCTCCGCCGACCGCCTGACCGCCATCGCCACCCCCCAGGCCGGCATGGCGATGCTCCACACCACCGCCCACGACGCCGGCGTGATGCGCATGCGCGACGCCGACGGCCTCGACCTGCCCGCCGGTCGGCCGGTGGTGCTGTCCCCCGGCGGCACGCACGTGATGCTCGGCGACCTGCAGGCCCCCCTCAAGGCCGGCCAGACCGTCGTGCTCTCCCTCACCTTCGCCCACGCCCCGCCCCTGGAGGTGCGCGCCGCCGTGCTGCCGATCGGCGCCCGCGGCCCGGCGGCCACGCCTTGACCCCCCCCGTCGACGCCCCGCCCGCCGAGCCCGCCCCGGGCCGCGCCAGGCTGGCCAGGCGGGTCGCCGCCGGCGGCCTGCTCGGCCTGCTGGGCCTGGCCGTGCTGCTGCTCGTGGCCGCCCCCCGCCTGCTGGAGCGCGGCGCCGCCGAGCCTCCGGTGGCGATCGGCGGCCCCTTCACCCTGCAGGACGGCGCCGGCGCCCCGGTGAGCGACACGGCGTTCCGCGGCCGCTGGATGCTGGTTTACTTCGGCTACACGCACTGCCCCGACGCCTGCCCGACCGCGCTCAACGACATGGCCAACGCCCTCGATCTGCTCGGCCCGCAGCGCAGCCGCGTGGCCCCGCTGTTCATCACCGTCGACCCCGAGCGCGACACCCCCGCGGTGATGCACGACTACGTCCAGGCCTTCGGCACCCAGATCGAGCCCCTGACCGGCACCCCCGCCCAGGTCGAGGCCGCCGAGAAGGAGTACCGCGTCTACGCCGCAAAGCACCCGAACAAGACGGGCGGCTACGACATGGACCACAGCTCGATCATCTACCTGATGGACCGCGCCGGGAAGTTCGTGGCGATCTTCAACGACGGCACCAACCCGCAGGAGATGGCGGACCGGATGCGCACGCTGATGTGACGCGGCAGGCGGCCCGACAGGAAGCAAGGCCGGGCCCTGCCCGGACCCGCAAAGGGCCGGAGGCCCTTTGATCCCATGACTTAAGTACAGGATTCCAAAGGCTCCGCCTTTGGCGGGGTCCAGGGGCAGAGCCCCTGGCCTTCCTGCCCGCCCGCCGCACCAGGCCGCAGGCCCCGCCTACTTGTGGCGCATCTGCCCGAGCGGCCCTTCCAGCTCCTCCGCGACCTCCAGCCCGGCCACCGCCAGCGACGCCTTCTGGTTCGCCGCGCAGTAATGCTGCACCAGCTTGATCGCGTCCGGATTGCCCGTGCCGCCCAGGTAGTTCGACCCGGCGAACGCCCCGCCCCCGGACAGGAACCCGAGCAGCCACTGGTTGACGATGTCGCCCGCCCCGGCCTGCTGCAGCGCGCCGTACGCCTCGCACGACATCATCCCCAGCCCGAGCACTGTGACGTTCTTCTGCGCCGCGACGTTGCCCGGCGCGACGGTCACGGGCGCCGCCGCGCCGGGAGCGGGCGCCGCCGGTGCAGGCGCCGCCGCGGGCTGTGCCCGCAGCGGCAACGCCGGCAGCACGAGAACGGTGGCCAGGACGACCCGGAGCGCGCGGGCGCCGCTGCGGGCCTTGGTCAACAATCGTTGGGTCATGACGGAAAGCCTAGACCGGAACCGCTCCGGCTGAAATCGTCGCGCGGCAGCGCAGGGCCGGGCACGCGCCACGCCCCGGCGAAGAACGGAGCCCCCGCGATGCCGCACCCCCTCCGCCGCCTCCTGGACGACGGCCCCGCCACCCTGCGCGCCAGGATCGCCGCGATGGTCGTCGGGCTCGCCGTGGCCAACGTCGCCGCCTGGGCCTGGGCGCTGGTCGCGTTCCGCAACACCCCTGTCCTGCTGGGCACCGCGCTGCTGGCCTACGGCCTCGGCCTGCGCCACGCCGTCGACGCCGACCACATCGCCGCCATCGACAACGTCACCCGCCGCCTGATGCAGGACGGCCGGCGCCCCGTCGCCGTCGGCCTCTTCTTCGCGCTCGGCCACTCGGCCGTCGTCGTCCTGGCCTCCGTGGCCATCGCCCTGGCGGCCACGGGGTTCAGAACCCAGCTTGACGCGGCCAGAACCCTCTTCGGCACGCTCGGCACCCTGGCCTCGGCCGCCTCCCTGCTCGCCGTCGCGCTGATGAACCTCCCCGCCCTGCACGCCGCCTGGGCCACCTTCCAGCACGCCAAGGCCGGCGGCCGCGACGCAAACGAGAACGGAACCCGCGGGCCCGCAGGCGGCGGCATCCTCTCGCGCCTGCTCCGCCCGCTGCTCGCGACGATGCGCCGCTCGTGGCACATGGCCCCGCTCGGCCTGCTGTTCGGCCTGGGCTTCGACACCGCCACCGAGGTCGGCCTGCTGGGCATCTCCGCCACCCAGGCAGCCGGCGGCCTGCCGGCCTGGTCGATCCTGGTGTTCCCCGCGCTGTTCACCGCCGCCATGTCGCTGGTCGACACCGCCGACGGCATCCTGATGCTCGGCACCTACGGCTGGGCCGCCTCCAGACCGATCCGCCGGACCTACTACAACATGACCATCACCGCGGCCTCGATCGGGGTCGCCCTGCTCGTCGCCGCGATCGAGGCGCTCGGCCTCCTCGGCGACCGGCTCGCGCTGCACGGCGGCGTCTGGGACGGCATCGGCGCGCTGAACGACAAGTTCGGCAGCATCGGCGTCGTCATCGTCGCCAGCCTCGCCGCGAGCTGGATCACCTCTGCCGTGATCTACCGGGTCAAGGGATACGACCGGCTGGGCCTCGACGCCTGACGCCAATGCCCCCGGGCATGACCAGCCAGGCAGGCAAGGTTGAGGCTCTGCCTCAAACTCCGCCAAAGGCAAGCCTTTAGAATCCAATCCTCAAGTCCAGAGTTTCCAAAGGGCTCGGCCCTTTGGCGGGTCTGGGCAGAGCCCGGCCTTGCTTGCCGACAGCCCGGTGCCAGAGGCCGCCGGCATGACCCGCCGCCCCCGTGCCGCCGCACGCGCAGTGGGCCGCGCCCCCCCGCCGTGCTCTGCTCGCGACGCGCCGGAGCGCGACCCTGCCGCCGGCGCGCGAAGGAGGACAGGATGGACAAGCCGGGACACGACGCCGAGCCCGTCGCACCCGCCAGCCGCGCGGTCCTGGAGCAGCAGGCCACCAGCCCCCTCGGGCGGCTCACCGTGTGGGCCTCGACCCTGACGCTGGCGCTGGGCGCAGGGGTGGGCGGCTGGCTCCTGCTGCGCGCGTTCGAGGCGTCACGCCACCGCCTGCCCTCCGGCCTGCTCGACCTGTTCGGCTGGATCATCGGCGCCTGACACGAACGGCACGGCGCCCAGGTCAGGCAAGGCCAGGGGCTCTGCCCCCTTCCTGAAAGCGGTGACCCCGCCAAGGGCCGGGCCCTTGGATCGCCTTCCTTAAGTGAGGCCGGTCCAGGGGCGGCTCGCCCCCGCCTTGAAGCAGGGGCGGGTCTGGGCAGAGCCCAGCCTTGCTCCCCCTGCGCCTCAACAACCCAGGCCGCCGGCAAGGCCCCGACGCCCCGGCCCGCAATCCCGCAGGCCCGCACGGCGCAGGCCCCGCAGGAGAAGCACGGGGGACCCGGCAAAGGCCGCGCCCCGCACCGCGCGGCGGACCCGGGCGCTTTCCCCCGTGCAGCGCCCGTTTCACCGGCGCTTAACCATTCCCCGATACCTTGACCGCGCACGACCTGCATCCCTCGACGAAACCCGCGGATGGACCCTGGATGGCAGCCTTCCTGACCCTGCGGCGGTGCGCGCGCCGGCTCGCGGCCGACCGCCACGGCGTCACCGCTGTCGAGTTCGCGCTCGTCTGCCCCGTGTTCCTCCTGATGCTGTTCGCGATCTTCAGCGTCGGCATCACCGGGCTGATCCAGCTGGCACTCGACGATGCCGTGCGCGACGCCGCCAGGCAGCTCCAGATCGACACCCCCGCCTCGACAAGCGCGTCCGGCCTCGTCGCCGCGGTGTGCAGCGAGTTCAGCCTCGTCTCGCCGACCTGCACCAAGACCCTGACCTACAACGTGCAGGCCGCCACCCAGACGGCGGGCTTCGCGAGCATCACCCCCGCCAAGCTCAGCGCCTCGGGCGCGCTCGCCAACACCTTCTTCACCTCGGGCACGGCGTTCGCCCCCAGCGTCGACGTGCTGGTGCAGATCGCCTACCCGCTGCCGTTCACCTTCCCGTTCATCGGCGCGCTCGCGACCATGACCGGCACGAACTCCGTGCTGGCCACCGCGACCGTGCGCGTCGAGCCGTACCCGTCGTGACACGCCGGCGGCCGACGCTGCTGTCCGACCGCGCCGGCCTGGCCGCCGTCGAGTTCGCGCTCGTCGCCCCCGTGATGGTCATCCTGCTGTTCGGCGCCATCGAGCTCGGCAACGCGTTCCGGATCCAGACCAAGGTCAACACCGCCACCGGCCAGCTCGCCGAGCTGATCGCCGGGCAGCAGGCCGTCACCGCGCCCAACGGCAACCTCGTGGACATGTGCAACGGGGTCGCCATGAACCTGCTGCCCTACGCCACCGGCACCCTCAGCGCCGACATCGTCTCCGGCACCAACGACCACCCGAGCAACCGCGTCGCCGGCTCCACGGACAACACCACCGTCGGCCCCTACCTGGACTGGGAGAACACCTCGTCCTGCCCCACCAAGGACGCCTCCCCCATGGGCGCCAACGGCGCCTACGCGCTCGCCAGCTCCCCTGCCTCGATGCTGACGAAGTCGGGGACGTCCTACAGCACCGACTACGGCATGGGCTACTCCGTCATCGTGGTGCAGACGACCTACACCTACGCCAACGTCCTGCCGCTCTTCCTCGGCCGCTCGATCACCTTCAGCGCCCTCGCCGTGGCGCGGCCCCGCCAGAACAGCGAGATCATGTGCACGAACACCGCAGGCACCACCGCATGCCCGTCCCTCCAGTAGCCGCCCTTTCGTCCCCGCCGTCCCTCCTCCGCCGCCTGCTCGCCTGGGCCGGGTGGGGGGGACGCGACAGCCGGCGCGGCTCGATCGCGGTCATCGTCGCCGTCTCGTTCATCCCGCTCACCGTCGCCGGCGGGGTGGCCGTCGACATGTCGCGCATGGCCGACGCCCGCTCGGCGCTGCAGCGCGCCACCGACAA
This sequence comes from uncultured Acetobacteraceae bacterium, assembly GCA_964236585.1. Classification (GTDB taxonomy): domain Bacteria; phylum Pseudomonadota; class Alphaproteobacteria; order Acetobacterales; family Acetobacteraceae; genus CAXSEF01. The sequence goes on along the minus strand of CAXSFE010000113.1, from coordinate 2,251 downwards.
CGCCGCCCTGTCCGGCGCCGCCGCCTACGTCGTCTACACCCAGCAGGACTCGTTCAACGCCGTCGCGCGCACCATGGCGCACAGCGCGTTCTGCAACGCCGTGACCGCGCTGCCCGCAGGCTTCGCGCTCGTCTCGACCAGCGGCAGCACCGCATGCGGCTCGGGCCAGGGCCCGGCCGTCTCCGCCGTGATCGCCGGCTACCAGACCGGAACGCGCGGCATCATGGCAGGCAGCGGCTGCACCGCGACCAACACCGTGGTCAGCGGCGTCGTCTGCGGCTTCATCGTCACCGTCTCGACCAGCGCCACGGTCAAGTCCGTCTTCCCGTTCATCTCGGGCGGCAACCTCGCGGTGTCTGTCACCTCCTCGGCGATCAACCCCTTCATCAACCTCGCCAAGGCCATCACCCCGAATTTCGCCGGCTCCGCGGCAAACGCCAACAGCCTGTGGATCTACCCTCTGCTGCTGGACTCCAACGGCGCCCCGGACTTCAGCACCAACTACGGCGCCCTGCCGGACGCCAGCGCCTGCACCGGCAACCCGACGCAGAGCTCGTGCGGCAGCTACACGATGCTGGCGAGCACGCTGTTCTTCTCGAACTGCCCAGCCAGCAACCCCTGCAACGTCAACGGCACGATCTTCATCGACGGCGTCGTGCAGAACCCTGTCGTCGGCACCGCGGTGATCACCGCCACGACCCCGCTGGGCGTCGCGTTCCAGAGCGCCGCCGGCGCCGGAGTCGGGAGCGGAGCCGGGGCCACCCCCTACTACCCCACCATCACGCCCAACCCCAAGATCGCCGACACCGGATGTTCCTGGCCGTGGAATGCCGTGTACAACACTGTCGCCCAGTCGATGGACGCCAATGGCTACCCCCTGGTGGTCGACGCCAACGGCAACTGGCCCTTGGTCACCCACTGGTTCTACTCGTCTTTTCTGGCCAACAGCTACCCGCCGGACTACAATGAACTTGCCTTGCAGGCAAACAGCAATATCAACCCAAGTACCGGCTATAGCTACGCTACGCAGATCATACCTGCTGTCCTGACCAACAACAGCGGCAACGGTAAGGATTTCAACTACAAAGCTTCTCAGGTTCTTCCCGTCGACTGCCCCAATGCCTATTCAACCCCTAAAGTGCCTGGTACGCCAGCAGGCACGCCGAACGCCGAAAGAATGGCGACCACTTATCCCGCCACCGGCGCCACGAACTGCTCTCTCTACATCGTCAAGGATCCTGGCTCCCTCTCGGCCGTCGGCAGCTATTCAGGCAGCAACACCTGCTTCACTCCGGCCAATACCCCCGGCTATCAGTACTCTGCCCTGAGTTGCCAAAACTACGCCGGACATAATTATGCATTCTATTGGAACGACATGGGTGGCCGCATCAGGGACGACACGAACTACAACAACGGCAACCTGCAGATCGCCTGCACTGGAGCGTCCTACGTCCTGCTGATCAACTGACGGCTCCGCCCCACGCCCGGCACGGGCCGAACGCGACCCCTGCGACACCGACCGCGCCGCCCCACGCTGCTTGCCCAAATCCCCCCGCCCCCGCCAGAAACCCACCCCCAGCCACACTCGCGGCCCCGCGCCGCGCCCGGGGGCCACATGCACGGAAACACCCACAGACGCCACGCCAACCGCGAGCGCATCCTCGCCACCGCCACCCGCAACCTCGCCGAGCACGGCTACGCCCACACCACCCGCAACCGCCTCATGGCCGGCTCCGGCCTCGCCAACGCCTCCATCCACGCCCACTTCCCGGTCAACGACCTCCTCCTCGCCGCCATCTGCGAGCGCCACGCCACCGCGCTGCTCGAGGCCACCGGATGCGCCGACCCGGACGACCCCGCCCTGCCCCGCGACGCCCTCGTCGCCACCGCGGCCCGCATCCTCGCCTGCATCGACGCCCACCCCCACGCCCACGCCGTCCTCATGCGCGACCGCCCCTGCCTGCCCCCTTCGGCCTGCGCCACGCTCGACCACCTCGACGCCGTCGCCGCCTTCCAGATCGACTGCGCCTGGAGCCTGCTGCGCCCCGACCTCGCCACCCCCGACCGCATCGCCGCCCTCACCAGGCCGCTCCGCATCCTCCTGCTCCGCTGGCCCGAGTGGCGCGAGCCCGGCGCCCTCGGCCACCCCGACGCCGCCGCCGACCGCGCCGTCGCCATGGTCGAGTCCGCCATCGACCGCGCCCCCCCCCCCCCCCCCCCCCCCCCCCCCCCCCCCCCCCCCCCCCCCCCC
>CAXSFE010000112.1:0-11612 GCA_964236585.1 uncultured Acetobacteraceae bacterium | reverse complement strand
GTCCCCGCCATCACCGCCGCGGGCCGCCGCCCGCCGCCCGGCCGCCAGCACGCCCCGCCTGCGGGCGCGCTCCGGCGCGACCGGCGCGGCAGCGTCGCCATCCTGACGGCGATCCTCGGCGGCACCCTGGCCGGCTTCGTGGCCCTCGCCGTCGACGTCGGCACCTGGGAGGCCAACCGCAGCGCGATGCAGGGCGCGGCCGACCAGGCCGCGATGGCCGCGAGCTACGCCATCATCTCCGGGACGATCGCGGGGCAGTCGATCGCGACGCAGACGGCCGCCGCGCAGAAGGAGGCCCTGGGCCTCGCCGCGACCTACGGCTACGTCAACGGCGCCGCCGGCGTCAGCGTCGCGGTCAACATCCCGCCCCGCTCCGGCAGCCACACCGCCGCGACGCGCGCGATCGAGGTGGTCATCACCCAGCCGCAGCAGGTGTTCCTGTCCGGCGTGATCACGGGCGCCCCGCCCACCGCCGCCGCCCGCGCGGTCGCGGTGCCCGGGCCGGTCAACACCTGCATCATGGCGCTCGCGCCCGCCGGCTACGGCATCACCGACGTGGGCCTCGGCACCGTGGCCGCGAACTGCAACATCTACGTCAACTCGGCCGCGTCGCCGGCCGGCTGCGACGTGGCCCTCGTGGGCGCGGTCGCGCTCACCGGATACGACGTGTTCCTCGGGCAGCCGCCCTGTCCCGGGGTCGGCCTGACCAGCGTGTCCGCGACCGACCGCCTGCGCGCCAACGCCGCGCCCTCCGCCGATCCCTACGCCGGCCGCGTCATCCCGGCCCCGACCAGCCCGTGCACGCCCGGTCCGACCCCCCTGCAGCTCGCGCAGCCGACGATCACCCTCAGCCCCGGCACCTACTGCCAGAGCATCGTCCTCCCCGCCCTGACGAAGGCCGTGCTGAACCCCGGGGTCTACGTCTTCGACAGCGCCGACCTGGCGTTCGTGGGCGCCGGCTCGCTCACCGGCAGCGGCGTGACGCTGGTCTTCACCAGCAGCACCGGCGCCTACTACGGAACCCTCCTGGCCGCCGCCGCCGCCGCCACCATCAATCTGACGCCCATGACCACCGGCCCGACCGCCGGCATCGTGCTGTGGCTCGACCCCAACGGCGCAGCGATGCCGACGCCGCAGGCGCTGAGCCTCGTGGCCGCCCTCTCCGTCCTCAACATCAACGGCGCGATCTACGCCCCCGCCGCGGAGGTCGACGTGCTGGGCGTCGCCTCGGCCATGCTCTGCACGCAGATCGTCGCCTCGAAGGTCCACTTCCTCGGCGCCGGCAGCTTCCACCACACCAACTGCGCCAGCTACGGCGTCGCCGACGTCACCGCCTACAAGCTGCTTGAGTAGGCCGTGCGCAGCCCTCCCTGCCTCCCGGCCGCGTCTGCGGCCGCGCTGTGGCGCGCGCGCGACGGCGTCGCGGCGGTGGAGTTCGCGCTGGTCGCCCCGTTCCTGATCCTGCTGCTCGGCGGCGCGGTGGGCTACGGCGACGCGCTGCGGGTCAGGATCGCGGTGGGCAACGCGGCGCGCTCCGGGGCCGCCTGGGCGGCGCTGAACGGCTTCGACGCGGTCCGCATCGCCGCCGCCGCCCAAGCCGCCACAGGGCTGGCCAACGTCCACGTGCAGGCCACCCAGTCGGCCTCGAGCTGCGCCAACCCGGCAAGCCCCGTTCTGGTCCCGTCCGGCGGCGCCACGCTATGCCCCGCGACAGGCGGTTCGCCCGGCACCTACGTCACCGTCGCCGCCTCCGTGTCCTACACCTTCATCATCCCGGTCCCCGGCATGCCCACCACCACGACGATCAGCGGCACCGCAATCTCGCGCGTGCGATGACGGCACCGGCACCCTCGCACGCCGTCCGCGCCCCGCCCGGACCGGCCCGCAGCCCCCTCGCGCCGCTGCAGTGGGCGCCGCGTCTGGCGCGCTCCCGCGAGGGCTCCACCGCGGTCGAGTTCGGCCTCCTGGCGCTGCCGTTCCTGCTGCTCGTCACCGGGATCATGGACTGCAGCCGGATCGTCTGGACCCACCTCGCCCTGCAGGCCGCGGTGGAGCAGGCGGCCCGCTGCGCCGTGGTCGACGCCACGACCTGCGGCACCGCGGCCCAGGTGCAGGCCTACGCCGCCTCGGTGATGCAGGCGCCAGGCGCGACCGCAAGCACCTTCTCCTACGCCGCCGCCGCCTGCGGCAGCCAGGTCTCGGCCACCCTGAACTTCGCCGTCCTCGTCCCGGGATACCTGCCCGCCACCGTCACCCTGACCGCGCAGTCCTGCGCGCCCACGTGACCGCACCCCGGCGCTGGGTCGTCCAAATCCAAGACAGGCAAGGCCAGGGCTCTGCCCTGGACCCGCCAAAGGCCAAGCCTTTGGAAACCACGACTCTGGGTCCGAGTCCCTTCGCCGCGGCCGTGCCACAGGCCCGAAACGGAGGCCGGTCCAGGGGCGCTGCCCCTGGCGGGTCCCCGCTTGAAGCATCGGGCAGAGCCCTGGCCTTCCTTGCCGCGACACCCCGCCACGCCGCCCGCTTCCGGTTTGTGCGCCGGGCCTGCTACACCCGCGGGCCGTGCGGCGCGTCCCCGGCGCGCCCCCCACAGCGACAGAGACAGCCTCCGATGGCCGGCCACTCCCACTCCAAGAACATCATGCACCGCAAGGGTGCCCAGGACGCGCAGCGCGCCCGCGCCTTCGCCCGCCTGATCCGCGAGATCACGGTGGCCGCCCGCTCCGGCCTGCCCGAGCCGTCGGCCAACCCCCGCCTGCGCGCCGCTGTCTCCGCCGCCCGTCAGGCCAACATGCCCCGCGACACCGTCGAGCGCGCCATCAAGAAGGCCGCCGGCCCCACCACCGGCGAGGACTACGCCGAGGTCCGCTACGAGGGCTACGGCCCGAGCGGCGTCGCCGTCATCGTCGAGGCGCTGACCGACAACCGCAACCGCACCGCCTCCGACATCCGCACCGCCTTCAACAAGAGCGGCGGCACCCTGGGCGAGACCAACTCCGTCGCCTTCCTGTTCACCCGCCTCGGCGTCGTCCGCTACCCGCTGGCCGCAGCCTCCGCCGACGCCATGCTGGAGGCCGCGATCGAGGCCGGCGCCGACGACGTCGAGACCGACGCCGGCGGTCACGAGGTCACCTGCGCCCCCGACGGCTTCTTCGCCGTCCGCGACGCCCTGGAGGCCCGCTTCGGCGCGCCGGAGGAGGCGAAGCTGGACTGGCGCCCGACCCTGACCGTCACCCTGGACGAGACGAAGGCGGCGGGCATGATGAAGCTGATCGACGCGCTCGACGACAACGACGACGTCCAGAACGTCTACGTGAACTCGGACATCCCCGAGGACGTCATGGCCAGGCTCGGCGCATGAGAAGCGCCAGGGGCGCTGCCCCTGGACCCCGCCAGGGCGAGCCGCCCTGGACCGGCGCGAACAAGGTCGCCTCCAAGAGCAAGCCTTCGGGGCGCGTTCCAAGGGCGCAGCCTTTGGCGGGGTCCCCGCTGTCAGGCAATGGGGGCAGAGCCCCTGGCCTTCCTTCCTCCTCGTGACCCCCACCCCGCCGAAGACCGCCCGCCTCCTCGGCATCGACCCCGGCCTGCGCTTCACCGGCTGGGGCGTGATCGAGGTCACCGGCAACCGCCTGCGCCACGTCGCCGACGGCGTCCTCTCCACCACCAACGAGGACCGCGTCCCCGAGCGCCTGCGCGCGCTCCACGACGGCCTGGTCACCCTGTTCCAGCTCTACGAGCCCGACGAGGCCGCCGTGGAGGAAACCTACGTCAACCGTAACGGCACCGCGACGCTCAAGCTCGGCTACGCCCGCGGCGTCGCCCTCCTCGCCCCGGCGCTCGCGGGCATCCCCGTGTTCGAGTACGGCGCGATGATGGTCAAGCAGGCCGTCGTCGGCACCGGCGCCGCCTCCAAGGACCAGGTCGAGGCCATGGTCCGCCGCCTGCTCCCCGGCGCGACCCTCAAGCGCGCCGACGCCGCCGACGCCCTCGGCGTCGCCATCTGCCACGCCCACCACCGCGCGAGCCGCCTCGCCTGGGGCGCCGGAACCCGCATGGCATGAGGGTCATTGCATGAGGTCCGGGGCATGATCGCGCTCCTCACCGGCCGCATCGAGGGCGTGGAAGCCGACCGCTGCATCGTCGACGTCGCCGGCGTCGGCTACCTGGTCCAGGCCTCCACCCGCACGCTCTCGGCGCTCCCCCACCCCCCCTCGCTCGCCCGCGTCCTGATCGAGACCGTGGTGCGCGAGGACGCCATCCTCCTCTACGGCTTCGCCGAGCCCGCCGAGCGGGACTGGTTCCGCCTGCTCACCACCGTCCAGGGCGTCGGCGCCAAGGTCGCGCTTAATGTCCTCTCCGCCATGTCCCCCTCCGACCTGGTCGCCGCCATCGGCTCCGGCGACAAGGCCAGCCTGACCCGCGCCCCCGGCGTCGGCCCCCGCCTCGCCGTGCGCGTGCTCACCGAGCTGCGCGACAAGGCCGGCGCCATGCCCACCGGCGGCGGCATGACGCTCTCCATGGCCTCCCAGGGCGGCACCGAGAACGACGCCGTCTCCGCCCTGGGCAACCTCGGCTACCGGCGCATGGAGGCCGCCCCCGCCGTCGCCCGCATCCTCGAACGCCTCGGCGAGGACGCCCCGCTCGACGCCGTGATCCGCGGCGCCCTGAAGGAGCTCGCCCGCTAGGCCCCGTCCGGCCAGGGCCAGCCGCCGGGACAACGACCTCCGCCCGGCCGGCGCCCCTGCCGCCAGGCGCCCGGAACGAACCCGCCGCCCCCCTGGAAGGCAGGCCCGCGCCCCGCTTCACGAACCTGCGGCCCCGGCAACTCCGGCCCCGCGGACGGGTTGGCGCCCCACCCAGGCAGGAGACCCCGATGGCACGCCGACCGACAGGCCGCGCTGCGCATGCACCCCCTGGCGCACCCGCGCGCCACGCCGCAGCCCCGCGCCGGCTCGCCCTCGCCGCCCTCCTCGCCTGCACCGCCGCCTCGCCCGCGCGTGCACAGACCCCGCCACCCCCCGCCACCGGCACCGTCGAGCGCCACGTCGGCAAGATGGTGTTCGCCGAGCTGGTCACACCCGACCTCGCCGCCGCCGAACGCTTCTACGGCCCCCTGTTCGGCTGGACCTTCCAGGCCGCGCAGGCCGGCCGCCCCGCCTACACCCCGGTCACGGCGAACGGCCGCACGATCGCCGGCCTGGTGCAGCGCGACATGCCGGCCGGGCGCCGCCCCGCCTGGCTGACCTGCCTCGCGACCACCGACGTCGACGCCGCCGACGCCACCGCGACTCAGCACGGCGCGAAGCTGCTGTACGGCCCCTACGCCGTGCCCGGCCTCGGCCGCGAGTCGGTGCTCGCCGACCCGCAGGGCGCGGTGTTCGGCCTGCTCTCCGCCACCGCCGGCGACCCCGCCGAGACCCTCGCCGCGCGCGGCACCTGGATCTGGTCCTCCCTGATCACCGCCGAGCCGGAAACGGACGCCACCTTCTACCAGGCCCTGCTCGGCTACGAGGTCTACCCGCTCGACGACGCGAACGACCCCCGCCACCTGATCCTGGCCTCCGGCGACTTTGCCCGCGCGAGCGTCAACCCCATCCCCGCGGTCGAGCCGAGGCTGCACCCGCGCTGGCTGAGCTACGTCCGCGTCGACGACGTCGCCGCCAGCGCCGCGCAGGCCCAAACCCTCGGCGGCCAGGTCCTGGTCGCACCCCACGCCGACCGCCACGGCGGCCGCATCGCCATCGTGGCGGACCCCGCCGGCGCCCCGTTCGGGCTGATGGAATGGTCCGAGGACTCCGACTCCGGCGCGGGAGACGTGAAGTGAGCGCCCCGCGCACCCGCACGGCCCTGGCCGCCCTGGCGCTCGCCGCCCTGGCCCCCCTGGCAGGCTGCGTCGGCTACGGAGGCGGGTATGGCGGCGGCTATGGAGGCGACTACGGCGGCGGCTACTACGACACGCTGGGCGGCGGCTACGGCGGCTTCGGCTCGGGCTACCAGGTCGGCCCCTACCGCGACTTCGGCGGCCGTGGCTTCGGCGGCGGCGGCTTCGGCGGCGGGCGCGGCTTTGCCGGCGACGCGCGCGGTCTCGGCGGCGGCCGCGGCATCCCCTCGATCCCTGGCGGCGGCCGTGGCGGCGGCGGCGGTGGCTTCCACGGCGGCGGAGGTGGTGGCGGCGGTGGACATGGTGGCGGTGGCGGCGGCCACGGTGGCCGGTAGCTCTCTCCCTCGACATGGGCCCCGCACTGCAGCGACGCTGATCGGGCTGGATGCCAATGGCCTCTGACACCGACCTGGCAGCAGGCAAGGCTGGGCTCCGCCCAGACCCGCCAAAGGGCCGAGCCCTTTGGAAACCCTGGACTTAAGGAACGGATTCCAAAGGCTCGGCCTTTGGTGGAGTTTGAGGCAGAGCCTCAACCTTGCCTGCCTGCCTGGTCACGCTCAAAGGCCGTCGGCGCAACCCGCCATAAGCCGGCCGGCGCGACCACATCGTCCGCCGGCCCACGCGCGCGCCCCGACCGATGCCCCGCCGCAGCCTCATGCCGCGGCGGGGCTCGCCCGCCTCAGCTCATCTTCGTCGACGCGTAGCTCGGCATCGCCTGGATCGAATCCCACCACGCGCCAAACCCCTGCGCCGAGAACAGCTCCTCCGCGTCCGGTGTCATCGAGACATACTGCGTGATCGGCGCCAGGTAGAGATCCGCCAGGCTGAGGTCGCCCGCGATGAACGGCGAGCCGCCGCGAACCTTCATCACGTACTCCAGCACGCGCGCGCCCGTCTCATGCCCCTTGTCGTGCGCCGCCTTGTCCTTGCCGCCCACGAACTCCGGGAACAGGTGGTACGCCGCCACGCCCCCGATCAGCGCCCCGTACCCGTACGAATCGAGCACCCCGATCACCTCGTCCATCCGCGCCCGGTCCTTGATGTCGCGCGGCACCAGCGACTTGCCGGGCAGCACGTCGTTGAGGTAGCGCGTGATCGCCGACGTCTCGAGGATCGTCATCCCGTCGTGCTCGAGCACCGGCACCTTGCCGAACGGATGGCGCTGCAGGTGCTCTGCCTGCTTCGGCTCCCCCTTGAGCACGTCGACCGGCACCTGCTCGAAATCGGTGAACGCCTTCTCGGCAAGCAGCATTTTCACGGTGCGGACATACGTCGACCCGTCGAACCCGTACAGCGTCATGGCAGCCATGGATCGTCCTCCTGTGTGGCCCCGACCGTCGGGGCGAACTCCGGCCGGCGCGACGAGCGCGCACGAGACCGTGTCCGCCTCAACCGGCGGGGCAGGGCAGGGTTGCCGCCGCCGCCCCGCTCGCTCCGGCTCGACAGCATCGAAACAGTCGAGATCGACCCGCCTGATCTCCACCACCCGCGCGACCCGCACGCCAACCCCGAAGCGCACCATCAGCCGCGTCAGCTCGTCGCCATCGATCAGCACCAGCCGCAGACGCCCCGTCCGCGCCGCCACGCCGACCGCAGCCCTGGTGAACGAGGACGTCGTGACCAGCACGCCCCTCCACGCGCCTTCGCCGACGAGTGCGCCCCCGACACAGATCGGCCGCGCAGCCACCTCATCCCCGCTGGCCCCATCCAGACCGTGCCGGAGTCATGTGCCCAGCGTCATGCGCGGGAACGAGCATACGAGCAGCACAGGACACCCCACGACTGTCGTATGAAGAGCGCCCGCGAACACCGGAGTCGCACCATGCCGCTTCTCATCGACGACGAGGCCACGGCACAGCTCGTCACCGAACTTGCCGACCTGCGCGGCATCTCGGCCCAGGACGCGGTGAAGCTGGCCGTGCAGGCGGAGCTCGGCAGGGCAGGGGACGTGCCCCCGCTGCGCGAGCGATTTGCCGCCTTGCGCAGAACCCACCCCTTACCCCCCGCAACCGGCGCTCCGGCGGACAAGGCGTTCTTCGACGAGCTCTCCGGCGAGCCATGACGGTGTTCGTGGACGCATCCGCCTTCATCGCCATGATCGCGGGCGAGCACGACGCCGATATCCTCGCCGACGCCCTCGACGCGGACCCCGACCGCCTCTGCTCGGCAGTCTCGGTGTGGGAGACCGTTGCGGGCCTGTGCCGCTCCCACGGCTACACTTCTTCGCAGGCGCGCGACCAGGTGCGGCGCTTCCTGGACGCGGGCGGCGTCCGCTTCGTGGCGATCGGGGAGCAGGAGGCCGCCATCGCCGCGGATGCCTACGCCCAGTTCGGCAAGGGCCGTCACCCGGCGGCGCTGAACATGGGCGACTGCTTCGCCTACGCCTGCGCAAAGACGCAGGGCGCGAGGCTGCTCTACAAGGGCAACGACTTTCGCAAGACAGACCTCGCCTAGCGGGGCAGGGTACGTCCCCCGCTTCGCCCCCCGCCCCCCGCCTGCTAAACCCGCCCCATGCCCGCCAAGCGCGTCCCCCCCAAGCCCCCCCGCCTCCCCGAGACCGCCCCGGACGACGAGCGCCCCGTCACGACGCCCTTCCGCGTCGACGAGGACGCCGCCGAGGCCAGCCTGCGCCCCCAGCACCTCGGCGAGTTCGTCGGCCAGAAGGCGTCGCGCGAGAACCTGCGCATCTTCATCCAGGCCTCGCGCGACCGCGGCGACGCGCTCGACCACGTCCTCCTCCACGGCCCCCCCGGCCTGGGCAAGACCACGCTCGCCCAGATCGTCGCCCGCGAGCTGGGCGTGGGCTTCCGCGCCACCTCCGGCCCGGTGATCCAGCGCGCCGGCGACCTGGCCGCCATCCTGACCAACCTGCAGCCCCGCGACGTCCTGTTCATCGACGAGATCCACCGCCTCCAGCCCGCCATCGAGGAGGTCCTCTACCCCGCGATGGAGGACTTCCAGCTCGACCTCATCATCGGCGAAGGGCCGGCCGCCCGCTCCGTGCGCATCGACCTCTCCCCCTTCACCCTCGTCGCCGCCACCACCCGCGCCGGCCTGCTCGCCACGCCGCTCCGCGACCGCTTCGGCATCCCGCTCCGCCTGATCTTCTACACCCCCGCCGAGCTCGAGCTCATCGTCGCCCGCGGCGCCGAGAAGCTCGGCGTCGACCTCACCCCCGAAGGCGCCATGGAGATCGCCCGGCGCTCCCGTGGCACCCCCCGCATCGCCGGCCGCCTCCTGCGCCGCGTCCGCGACTTCGCAGCCGTCGAGGGCCACTCCCCCGTCGACCGCGCCGTCGCCGACTCCGCCCTCGCCCGCCTGGAGGTCGACGCCCTCGGCCTGGACGCCATGGACCGCCGCTATCTCCGCCGCATCGCCGAGCACCACGCCGGCGGCCCCGTCGGCGTGGAAACCCTCGCCGCCGCCCTCGCCGAGGCCCGCGACACCCTGGAGGACGTCGTCGAGCCCTACCTCATCCAGGAAGGCCTCGTCCTGCGCACCAGCCGCGGCCGCATGCTCGGCGAGCCCGGCTGGCGCCACCTCGGCATGAAGGCTCCCCCTCTCGCCGGGCAGATGGACCTGCTGGGGGACCAGTGAGCCAGCAAGGCCAGGGCTCTGCCCCATTGCTTGAAGGCGGGGACCCGCCAGGGGGAGCCCCCCTGGACCGGCACACGTACAGCCTTCGCGTCTACTACGAGGACACCGACGCGGGCGGCGTCGTCTACCACGCCCGCTACCTCGGCATGGCCGAGCGCGCGCGCACCGAGGCCCTGCGCGACGCCGGCGTCCCCCACGCCGAGCTGACCCGCGACCACGGCCTTGCCTTCGTCGTCCATCGCCTCGCCGCCGAGTACAAACGCCCCGCCCGCCTCGACGACCTCCTCGCCGTCGAGACCACGCTTGCCGCGATCACCAGCGCCCGCCTGTCCCTTCGCCAGACCATCCGCCGCGACGCCACGCCCCTGGTCACCCTGACCGTCGAGCTGGCCTGCGTTGGCACGGACGGCCGCCCCGCGCGCATCCCCCCGCGCTGGAGAACCGCCTTCGCCGCCTCGGGCAGGGCTGCGCCCTCTCCCCGCTGACCTCGTCCGACGCCGGGGCGTGCCATCGAACGCCCTGCTCACCGCCGCCCGGACACGCGAACGGCCGGCGCCCCCTGAAACCCCGTCTCCTTCGAGAAGGCATTCCAAAGGCCCGGCCTTTGGCGGAGTTTGAGGCAGAGCCTCAACCTTGCTTCCTTCCTTTGCCCCGACACCCCGCCCCCGGCCCTTGCCTCCGTACCCGCCCAGACCTAAAGCCGGCGGGCGACATGCCCGGCGCGCGACGCGCGACCCGGGCCAGGGGGAGCAGGACTGTGGACCGTGCCGTCGATGCCGCGAACCTCGCGCCGGGAACCGTCCCCGGCGACCTCTCCCTCTGGACCCTGTTCCTGCAGGCCGACATCGTCGTGAAGGTGGTCATGGTCGGCCTCCTGATCGCGTCGGTGTGGGTCTGGGCCATCGTGTTCGAGAAGGTCACAAGCCTGCGCCGCGCCAACGCCCAGGCCCGTTCCTTCGAGGACCGCTTCTGGTCCGGCGGCTCGCTCGACGAGCTCTACGAGACCGACGGCGCCAAGCCCGCCCACCCCATGGCCGCCGTCTTCGGCGCCGCCATGGGCGAGTGGCGCAGATCCGCCCGCGTCGCCGGCGCCGACCTGGCCCGCGGCGGCGTGCGCGAGCGCGTCGACCGCGCCATGACCATGACCGTGCAGCGCGAGATGGAGCGCATGGAGCGCTGGATGATCTTCCTCGCCTCCGTCGGCTCCGTCGCCCCCTTCGTCGGCCTGTTCGGCACCGTCTGGGGCATCATGCACTCCTTCTCCGCGATCGCGGCGATGCACAACACCAACCTCGCCGTCGTCGCCCCCGGCATCGCCGAGGCCCTGTTCGCCACCGCCATCGGCCTGGTCGCCGCCATCCCCGCCGTGCTCGCCTACAACGCGATCAGCACCGACCTCGGCCGCTTCGCCTCCCGCCTGGAGGGCTTCGGCACCGAGTTCGGCGCCATTCTCTCGCGGCAGAGCGAGGAGCGCGCGTGAGCAAGGCAGCAAGGCCAAAGGCTCCGCCTCTGGACTCCGCCAAAGGCGAAGCCTTTGGAAACCTCGACTTCGTGCCGGCGGCACCCCCCCACGGGACGTGCCGCCGGCCCGAAGTCATGCCGGTCCAGGGCGGCTCGCCCTGGCGGGTCCAGGGCAGAGCCCTGGCCTTCGCTTCCTTTGGAGGGCACCCCTAGTGGCCATGAACACCGGCGGCCGCAACGGCCGCAGCCGCTACAAGCCGCTGTCCGAGATCAACGTGACCCCCATGGTCGACGTGATGCTCGTGCTCCTGATCGTGTTCATGGTCGCCGCCCCCCTGATGACCTCGGGCGTCAACGTCGACCTGCCCAAGACCAACGCCGCCCCGGTGAGCCAGGACAACACGCCGATCACCGTCTCCATCAAGGCCGACGGCGGAACCTACGTGGGCGACGACGCGGTCCCCGTGGAGTCCCTGGTCGCGAAGCTGAGGGACGCCGCGAAGGACGACTCCGCCAAGCGTATCTTCGTGCGCGGCGACAAGGCCGTGACCTACGGCCAGATCATGACGGTGATGGGCACGATCACCTCCGGCGGATTCACCAAGGCAACCCTGCTCGCCGAGCAGGGCGATGGCGTGGCCCAGACCCCCTCGGCCGCAGCACCCCGGGTCGC
>CAXSFE010000111.1:0-11692 GCA_964236585.1 uncultured Acetobacteraceae bacterium | reverse complement strand
ATGGATTCCAAAGGCTCGGCCTTTGGCGGGGTCCAGGGGCAGAGCCCCTGGCCTTCCTTCACCGGACGAGTTCTTCCGCCAGCCCCGCGACCTCGCCGAACCCTGCCGCGACCCCGTCCACCCCGTCCGCCGTCCCGTAGCCCCAGGCGGCGTGGATCGTGCGCAGCCCCGCGCCGCGCCCCGCGGTGATGTCGTGCGCGTTGTCGCCGACCATCACCGCGCGCGCCGCCGTGCCGCCGGCCAGCGCGAGTGTCCGCCGCACGGGGTCCGGGTCCGGCTTGCGGGTCGCGAAGCTGTCGCCCCCGGTCACCGCGACGAAGCGCCCCAGCATCCCCAGGCCCGCGAGGAGGCGGCGTGCCGGCTCCACCGGCTTGTTGGTGCACACCGCCAGCCGCCAGCCCGCGTCGGCCAGCCGCGCCAGCCCGTCGACCACGCCGGGGTAGGGCAGGGTGCGGTCGGCCGCGTGCGCCGTGTAGTCCGCCAGGAACTCCCCCTGCGCGGCGTCGTCCGGCACGCGGCCGTGGTGCGCGAAGATCCGCCGCACCAGCGCCGCGACCCCGTCGCCGACCATGGCGGTCACCTCGGCGTCGCCCACCTCTGCCAGCCCGCGCCGCGCCAGCATCCGCCGCGCCGCGTCCGCGAGGTCGGGCACCGAGTCCACGAGCGTCCCGTCCAGGTCGAACACCAGCGTCCGCGCACCTGGGTCCGGCTGCGGCGCGACGGGGGGGCCGCCGGCGGCGTCCGCGGCGAGGGCTCGGTCGGCACCGGGTCGGCGCATGGCGGCTCCTTCGACACTGTCCGACATCAATTGTCATCGGCGGCGGCACTCGCGCGTTTGACATGGATCGCGCGGCATTGCTACCGGAGGTGGATGTCACACACAGCCGTCATCCTGGCCGCCGGACAGGGCACGCGCATGCGGTCCCGCCAGCCGAAGGTCCTGCACCGGCTGGCCGGGCGCTCGATGCTGCGCCACCTCCTCGGCAGCGCGGAGCCGGTGTTCGACCGCATCGCCGTGGTCGTCGGCCCCGGCATGGACGCCGTTGCCCGCGAGGCCATGCCCCATCCGAGCGTCGTGCAGGCGGAGCGGCGCGGCACCGCCCACGCGGCGCTGCAGGCGGAGGCGCTGTTCGGCGACGGCGACGTCGCGGTGCTGTACGGCGACAACCCGCTGATCTCCGGGGCCACGCTGCGCCGCCTGGTATCGCGCAGGCGCGAGCCCGGCGTCGGCTTGGCCCTGCTGGCGATGCGCCCGGCCGATCCCGGGCGCTACGGCCGCGTGGTGGAGGCAGGAGGGCCGGGCGGGGGCGTGGAGCGGATCGTCGAGTGGGCCGACGCCAGCGAGGACGAGCGCGCCATCGGGCTGTGCAACGCCGGCGTGCTGTGCGCCTCGGCCGGCGACATGGCGCGCTGGCTGCACGCGGTGCGGCCGGACAACACGCAGGGCGAGTTCTACCTGACCGACGTGGTGGCGCTCGCCGCCGCGGAGGGCGCGGGCGTCGTCGCCGTCGAGGCGCCGGAGGCGGAGCTGCGCGGCGTGAACTCGCGCGCCGAGCTGGCCGCGGCCGAGGCGGTGGTGCAGGCGGGCCTGCGCCTGCGCGCCATGGAGGGCGGCGCCACCCTGACCGCGCCCGACACGGTGTTCCTGTGCGCCGACACGGTGCTGGCGCCCGACGTCACGGTCGGGCCGCACGTCGTGTTCGGGCCGGGCGTGCGGGTCGGCGAGGGGGCAGAGATCCGGGCGTTCAGCCACCTGGAGGGCTGCGTGGTCGGCGAGCGCGCGGTGGTCGGGCCGTATGCCCGGCTGCGCCCCGGCACCGTGCTGGGCGAGGCCTGCCACGTCGGCAACTTCGTGGAGCTGAAGGCCACCACGCTCGGCGCCGGCGCCAAGGCGAACCACCTGGCCTACCTGGGCGACGCGGACATCGGCGCGCGCACCAACGTCGGCGCGGGCGCCATCACCTGCAACTACGACGGCTTCGCCAAGCACCGCACCCGCATCGGCGAGGGCGCGTTCATCGGCTCGGACGCGGTGCTGGTGGCGCCCCTGCGCATCGGCGACGGCGCGCTGGTCGCGGCCGGCAGCGTGATCGTGTCCGACGTCGCCGACGACGCCCTGGCCTTCGGCCGCGCCCGGCAGGCCGCCGTGCCCGGAGGGGCGGCCGCCTTCCGCGCCCGGCGAGGGGCGGCGACGGCTGCGCCCCAGGCCGGCGTCCAGTCGGGTGTCCAGCCGGGCGCGCCCGGCGCGGCCCCAACGCCGTCGCCGGAGGGCGCTCCCTGATGTGTGGCATTGTCGGCGTGATCGGCACGCGTCCCGCCTCCGGCGTCCTGCTGGAGGCCCTGCGCCGCCTGGAGTACCGCGGCTACGACAGCGCGGGCATCGCAACGCTGGTCGACGGCCACATCGAGCGCCGCCGCGCGCCGGGCAAGCTGGTCCACCTCGCGGAGTCGCTGGCGGAGCACGACCTGCCCGGCAACACCGGCATCGGCCACACCCGCTGGGCCACGCATGGGGCCGCCAACGAGACCAACGCCCACCCGCACGCAACCGCGCGCGTCGGCGTGGTGCACAACGGCATCATCGAGAACCACCGCGAGCTGCGCGCCGAGCTGGAGGCCGCGGGACAGGCGTTCTCGTCGGAGACGGACACCGAGACGGTGGTGCAGCTCTGCGACTTCCACCTCGCCCGCGGCCTGTCGCCGGTGGACGCCGCGCGCGCCACCTTCGCCCGGCTGCACGGCGCCTACGCGCTGGCGCTGATCTTCGCCGGCCACCCGGACCTGATTGTCGGCGCCCGCCACGGCGCCCCGCTCGCCGTCGGCTACGGCGAGGACGAGATGTACTTCGGCTCGGACAGCCTGGCGCTGGCACCGCTGACCAGCCGCGTTGCCTTCCTGCTCGACGGCGACTGCGCCGTGCTGACCCGCGAGGGCGCCACCGTCTACGGCGCGGACGGCGCGGAGGTTTCGCGCGAGATCCGGCTGACCGCCCACGCGGGTGCGGCGATCGGCAAGGACGGCTTCCGCCACTACATGGAGAAGGAGCTGCACGAGCATCCCTCCGTGATCGGCCAGACGCTCGCGCGCATGATCGACCCCACGACGCGCGCCGTCACCCTGCCGCCGATGCCGTTCGACCTGGCCGCCATCCCGCGCATCACCATCTCGGCGTGCGGCTCGGGCTTCTACGCCGGCATGGTCGGGCGCTACTGGCTGGAGGAGGAGGCGCGCATCCCGGTCGACGCCGACGTCGCGAGCGAGCTGCGCTACCGCGAGCCGCCGCTCTCGCCCGGCGGGCTGGCGCTGCTGCTCAGCCAGTCCGGCGAGACCGCCGACACCCTGGCGGCGCTGCGCTCGCTGCGCGCCGGCGGGCAGCACATCCTGTCGATCCTCAACGTCGCCGAGAGCACCATCGCGCGCGAGAGCGACGCGGTGCTGGAGACCGTCGCCGGCCCCGAGATCAGCGTCGCCAGCACCAAGGCCACCACCGCGCAGCTCGCCGTGCTGGCCGGGCTGACGCTGGCGTTCGGGCGCGCGCGGGGCACGCTGTCGCCCGAGCGCGAGGCGCATCTCGCGGCCGCCCTGCTGGAGGTGCCGAGCCGGGCCACGGAGGTCCTGGCTGCCGACGCGCAGTTCGCCCCGGTCGCGGCTGCCGTCGCCGAGGCGCGCGACGTGCTCTACCTCGGGCGCGGCGCCTGCTTCCCGATCGCGATGGAGGGGGCGCTCAAGCTCAAGGAGGTGACCTACATCCACGCGGAGGGGTATGCCGCCGGCGAGATGAAGCACGGGCCGATCGCGCTGATCGACCGCTCCGTGCCGATCATCGCCATCGCCCCGTCCGGCCCGCTGTTCGACAAGACGGCGTCCAACCTGCAGGAGGCGGCGGCGCGCGGCGGGCGGCTGATGGTGTTCTCCGACGCGGCCGGCGCGGACCGGCTCGCCCACATCGCCGAGCACACCGTCGTGCTGCCGCAGGTCGACCCGTTCGTGGCGCCGATCCTGCACGCGGTCGCGGTGCAGATGCTCGCCTACCAGGTCGCGGTGCTGCGCGGCACGGACGTCGACCAGCCGCGCAACCTGGCCAAGTCGGTCACCGTGGAGTGAGGCAGGAAGGCCAGGGGCTCTGCCCCTGGACCCCGCCAAAGGCCGAGCCTCTGGAAACCTGGACTTAAGTGAGGCCGGTCCAGGGGCGGCTCGCCCCTGGCGGGTCTGGGCAGAGCCCAGCCTTGCTTGCTGAACACAGGCTCACCCCGGGCGCGTCACGCCGCGGGCGATCACCGAGATCAGGACGCGGAGCTCGGCCCTCAGGGTGTCGGGCGACGTCGCGCCCACCTTCTCCTGGAGGCCGAGCGCCACGATGCCGTGCACGGCGGAGAACAGGGTCCGGGCGAAGTCGCCGGGCAGGGCCGCGGCGGCGGGGGCCACGGTGCCGATCATCGCGGCCAGGCTGGCGAACATCCGGTCGCGCAGCGACGCGTACCAGTCCGGCAGCGCCGCCCCGCCTGCCATCCGGTGCGCGAACAGCGCGTCCCAGCGCGGCGTGTTGGCGACGGCGTAGTCGAGGTAGCCCTCGGCCATCCGGCACAGCGCCTCCGCCGGGTCCTCGATGCCGTGCAGGCTGGCGGCGACGGCGCCGCCGAGGGCGCGTAGGGTGCGGGCGTTGACCGCGAGCACCAGCTCGTCGTGGCTGGCGAACAGCTTGTAGACCATGCCGAGCGAGCACCCTGCCTCCCGCGCGACCTCGCGCACGCCAAGGGCGGCCAGGCCGGATGCCACCACCCGCGCCTCCGCGGCCGCAAGGATGGCCTCGTGCAGCGCTTCCCGCCGTCCCGTGATCTCCGAGTTGTCCACCCTGACGTTCATCTCCCTGCAAGCTTGCAGGATTACGCTTGTGAACAGCGTTCACGCAAGCTAGGGTTCTCGTGAACGTTGTTCACAGGAGCAGACGATGCCTCGCCGCGACGCCCATACCCCCGCCTGGATCGCCTTCAGCTACGTCTCGTTCTGCGTGGCGGTCGCCATGGCCGCGCTCGGCATCGCCTACCTCCCGCTGGGCCCGTGGGAGCGCGGGTATCTGGGGATGGCCGCGCTGCTCCTGGTGCACGCGTCGGTGTCGCTGACCAAGACGCTGCGCGACCGTCACGAGGCCGGGGACGCGGCCCGCGCGGAGGGCGTGCGATGAGCCGCACCCTGCTCGCCGAACGCCGCTTCGCGCCGCTGTTCGCCTGCCAGTTCCTGTCGGCGTTCGGCGACAACTTCCTGCGCAACAGCCTGGGGCTGCTGGTCATCTGGTCGCAGGGCGCAGCCCCTGGCTGGATCGTGGCCGCGGCGTCCGGCGCCTTCGTGCTGCCGTCCGTGCTGCTGTCCGGGCTCGGCGGGCAGCTCGCGGACCGGATGGACAAGGCTCGGCTGATCCGGCGCCTGAAGCTCGCCGAGGTCGTGGTCGCGGCCACGGCCACCCTGGGCCTGGCGGCGGGTTCGCTGGCGGTGCTGTTCGCGGGCCTGGTCGCGTCCGGCGTGGTCGCGGCGCTGTTCGGCCCGGTGAAGTACGGCATCCTGCCGGACCAGCTGCCGCGCGAGCGCCTGACCTCGGCCAACGCCCTCGTCGAGGGGGCGACCTTCGCGGCCATCCTGGCGGGCACCGTCGCGTCCGGGCTGCTGGTCGCGGGCGGCGGGCGGCCGGTCGCGGTCGGGCTGGTCGTGCTCGCCACCGCCGCCCTGTCCTGGGGCGTGGCCGCCCTCGTGCCGCCCACCGCCACCAACCCGGGCGTGCGCGTCCAGGCCGACATCGCGGCCTCCACGCTGGACCTGCTGCGCGGGCTGCGGGCGGACCGCCGCATCCGCAAGGCCGCCCTGGCCAACGCCTGGTTCTGGGCCACGGGGAGCGTCGTGATCTCGCTGCTGCCGGGCCTGGTGCGCGACGCGCTGGGGCAGGGGCCGGCGATGGACACGGTGTTCCTGTGCCTGTTCGCCGTCGGCATCGCCTGCGGGTCCGGTGGGGCCTCGTTCCTGTCGGGCGCGCGGACGGTGCTGCTGCCGGCGGGGCTGGGCAGCCTGGTGTTCGGGCTCGCGCTGGTCGACCTCTGGTTCGCCACCCGGGGCCATGCGGGGCCCGGGCCCGGCGCGCAGGCCCTCGGCCATGCCCGCCTGGTTCATGCGGGCGCGGACCTGTTCCTGGCGGCGCTGGGCGGCGGCCTGCTCGCGGTGCCGACGCTGTCCGCCATCCAGGCCTGGTCGCCGCCGGAGCGGCGTTCGCGCAGTGTGGCCGGGGTCAACGTCCTGGCCGCGCTGTCGATGGTCGTCACCGCGGCGCTCCTGGTCGCGGCCCAGCTCGCGGGGCTCGGCGCACCCGCCCTGCTCGGCGTCACCGGCGTGCTCGGCCTGGCGGCGGCCCCGGTGATGCTGGCCGGCCTGCCGGAGAACCCGCTGGGCGAGGCGGCGTGGCTGCTGTTCCGCGTGCTGTTCCGCATCCGGCTGCACGGCGGCGAGCACCTGCCGCGCCCCGGCGAGCCCGCGCTGGTGGTGCCCAACCACGTCAGCTGGCTCGACGCCACGGCGCTGTTCGCGGTGATGGAGCAGCCCCCCCTGTTCGCCATCGACGCGCAGGTCGCGCGGCGCTGGTGGGTGCGCCCGCTGCTGCGCCTGGTTGCCGCCGTGCCGGTGGAGCCGGGCAGCCCGTACGCGGTGCGGACCATGGTGCAGGCGATCGGGCAGGGGGGGCAGCTCGTGCTGTTCCCCGAGGGGCGCATCACCGCCACCGGCTCGCTGATGGAGGTGCAGCACGGCGCGGCCACCATCGCCGACAAGGCGGGCGTCGCGGTGGTGCCGGTGCGGCTGCAGGGCCTGGAGCGCACGGTGTTCTCGCGCTTGGCCGCGTCGCAGACCCGGCGCGCCCTGTTCCCGTCGGTCACGGTCACGGTGCTGCCGCGGCAGCGCCTGCGGGCGCCGGAGGGCGCCGTCGGCAAGGCGCGTCGCGAGGCGCTGACGGCCTGCCTGCGCGACGTCATGGAGGAGGCGGTCTACCTGACCACGCCCTGCGAGCTGACCCTGTTCCAGGCCGCGGCGCGCGCGGCCGGGGCGCACGGGATGGGGCGGCTGGCCGTGGAGGACCCGGTCGCGGGGCCGCTGTCGTATCGCCGGCTGCTGGCCGGGGCCGATGTGCTGGGGCAGGCCCTGTCGCGGGGCACGGCCGTGGGCGAGGCGGTGGGTCTGCTGCTGCCCACCGCCAACGCGACGGCGCTCTGCCTGCTCGGGCTGTGGTCCTGGGGGCGCGTGCCCGCCCTGCTCAACGCCACCGCGGGGCTCGCGAGCCTGCGCGCCGCCGTCGCCGCCGCCGAGGTCGGGGTGGTCGTCACCTCGCGCGCGTTCGTCGACAAGGCTCGGCTCGCCCCGGTGCTGGCCGGGCTCGAGGGGCAGGTGCGTGTGGTGTTCCTCGAGGACGTGCGCGCCGGCGTGACCGGGGCCCGCAGGCTGCGGGCGCTGCTGCGGGCCAGCCTGGCGACGACCCGCCCGCGCGTCGCCCGCGATCCGGGCGACCGCGCGGTGGTGATGTTCACCTCCGGCTCCTCGGGCACGCCGAAGGGCGTGGTGCTCACGCACCGCAACCTGCTCGCCAACGTGGCGCAGGTGGGCGGGCGGATCGGCTTCGGGCGCGCCGACCGCGTGCTCAACACCCTGCCGATGTTCCACGCCTTCGGGCTGACCGGCGGCTTCCTGCTGCCGCTGACCTCCGGCATCCCCGCGTTCCTGTATCCCTCGCCGCTGCACTACGCGGTGATTCCGCAGGTCGCCTACGGGTGGTCCGCCACGGCCCTGTTCGGCACCAACACCTTCCTGCGCGGCTACGCCCGCCGCGCGCAGCCGACCGCGTTCCGGTCGCTGCGCCTGGTGGTGGCGGGCGCGGAGCGGGTGCAGCCCGCGGTGCGTGCGCTGTGGATGGAGCGGTTCGGGCTGCGCATCCTGGAGGGCTATGGGGCGACCGAGTGCGCCCCGGTGCTGGCGCTGAACACCCCGGTGTCCAACCGCTCCGGCACGGTCGGCCGGCTGCTGCCCGGCATGGTCCTGCGTCTTGCGGCCGTGGACGGCCTGCCGGATGCGGGGCGGCTGTCGGTGTCGGGGCCCAACGTCATGGCCGGGTATCTGCTGGCGGACCAGCCCGGCCGGCTGCAGCCGCCGCAGGGCGGCTGGCACGACACCGGCGACGTCGTGTCGGTCGGCGGCGACGGCCATCTCTCCATCGTCGGCCGCGCGTCGCGCATCGCCAAGCCGGGCGGCGAGATGGTGTCGCTCGCGGCCGTCGAGGATCTCGCCACCGGCCTCTGGCCCGAGGCCCTGTCGGTTGCGGTGGCGCTGCCCGACCCGCGCAAGGGCGAGCGCATCGTGCTGCTGACCGAGAAGGCCGGCGCCACCCGGGCCGAGTTCCACGCGCATCTGCGGACCGCCGGCGCCTCCGAGCTCCTGCTGCCGGCTGAGCTGCGCGTGGTGGCGCGCCTGCCGCTGCTGGGGTCCGGCAAGCCCGACCTGCCGGCGGCGCAGGCGCTGGCGGCTGGCGGGGGAGAGGCTGGCGTGCAGGGCCAGGCTGCGCCGGCGGCAGCGTGACAAGATCGGCTGAGACGGGGTGCCGTCCGAAGCAGGCAAGGCCAGGGGTTCTGCCCCTGGACCCCGCCAAGGGCTGGGCCCCTGGATCGCCCTCCTTAAGGGAGGCCGGTCCAGGGGCGGCTCGCCCCTGGCGGGTTTGGGCGTAGCTGGCCAAAGGTTCCGACGGCCCGCTTGGGCCGTTGGAACGGCCAGCGGAGGGAGAGCCCAGCCTTGCTTGCCTATGCGTCAACAAGCCCAGCCACTGACGTGACTTCAGCTGATGAGCGTGAGGCCAGGTGACGGCTTTCCTAGGAGATGACCTGTGGCAGGAACGCATGCGTCGGCACCCGAGCCGCGTCCAGGCTACCGCGGCACGTTTGGCGTTGCGCTCGGCATCGTCATGCCGCCCGGTATGGCGGGCATGGCCGGCATCGCCATGCCGTTTGGCAGGGCCGGCATGGCGACTCCACCGGGGGCCATGCCGGTCTGCGGGACCATGGCGGCCGACTGGACCGCTGCGCTGCCCATCTGCTTGCAGAGCGCCGACACCGTCGAGCCGTGTGCGCTGGCCAGGCTGTCCAGCGTCGTCCTGGTTCCGTTCGGCGCGGAGAGGGTGCCCTGCTTGCCAAGCGCCTCGGCGGCGTCGTTGGGCGTCGTCGAGGCGGGCAGGCGGGCGATCGCGCCGCGCTGGGCCGCCACTGCGTCCGGGCCCACGTCGCCGCGGCCCTGGCAGTATTCCATCACGCCCAGCTGGTTGGCCGCGGCGGCGTGGGCCGTGGCGTAGGGATCGCCCTGGGCCTGCGCCAGGCGGGCTGTCGAGACGAAGGCAAGCGCGGCGAGGCCGGCGAGGCGAGCGGGCATGGAACCTCCAGATTCTACTTAAGGTAGCAACGGTTCCGAGCCACTGTGGTTTCGATAAGGGATGGCGCGGAGCATCCGACACTGCAGGTTGCAATCACACGCATCGGCGCCGCTTCGGAGTCATGAACAAGCAGCGCTGAACCTTGGCGCCGGGCCCTCGCACGCTCCCGCCAGGGTCCGCAGGCCAGGACGCGTGTGCATTCGTTTCCTGGGGTTGTGCGTGCCGCCGCCCGAGGGGGCCGCGGATCTGGTGAGGTGCTGCTGATGCGCCGAACGGCCTGGCTGTGTCCGGGGCGGGGCTGTTCGCGTCCGCCGCGACGGCCCAGTGGATCGGTTGCGGCAAGGCGTGCAGCCCCACGGGACGGGCGACCTGCGCGGGTCCCGCCGGTTGCCGGTGCTCGCGCCGCCCTGCCGTCTTCCGGTTGCAGGCCTCGTTCCACGAAAGAGCATGATCGTGCATCGGAACGGATTACCAGCTGAGCGGTTACTTCGGCGCCCCCCATGGAGTTGCCCGATGCCGACCATCCTGATCCGACGCCTCGCCCTGGCCGCCGCGTCCTGCGCGGTGCTTGCCGCCGGCGCCACGCCGGCGCTGGCCCGCACCCGCCACCATGGCGTCGCGCGGCACCATCCCGCCGCAAGCCGCCGGGCCGCCCCGGCCAGCCACGCCGGCATCCCGCAGAACGCCAACATCGAGAACCTCAACGACCTGTCGCTGCGTCGCGCCCGCGCCGGCCAGGACACCGCGCGTCCCCTGGCTCCGCCGCTGGCGCAGTAGGGCCCTTCGGCGGCCACAGCCGTGGGGCCACCCGGCCGTCCGGACCATGGCCGTCCGGCGGCCATGGCGGTGGTGTCGCCTGTGCATACTGCGGTATACTCGCGTCATGCGTGCAATCCGCCTGCTTTCCGTGCTGTGCCTCTCCCTCCTTGTCCAGCCGGGCACGCGGCCTGCGGCGGCCGACCCGGCGCACCGGGCTCCCGCCGCCACCGTCGCCCGCGACATGGCGGAGGCCGACGTGTTCGGCGTGCGCCTCTACATGGACGACGCCCAGGCGCGCGATGCCCTGCGCCTGACGCTGCCCGCCGAGGCCGCCTGGCGCGACACGCGCATCTCCTGCGCCGACGAGCAGGGCAGGAGCCCGGACGGGCCGCGCTCCTGCCTCGCCGCTTCCGTGCTGGCCGGCCCGACCGGTGTGGTGCTGCGCTACGTCGAGGACCTGCCCGCGCATCCGCACCGCAGCATCGTCGCCGAGGCCGTGGTGTCACAGGAGCCGCGCAACGACCGGTCCAAGCGGCTGTTCCACCTGGCCCTGCTGCGTAAGTACGGCCGCCCGGACCTGTATGACCCCACCGGCATGCAGTGGGGCCAGGTCTCGACGGACGGCGGGCGGCGGACGCTGGTGCGCACCCTGCCCATGCTGGAGAGCTCGAACGACGAGATCATCCGCCTCAGCGACACCGGACTCGGCGAACGCCAGGCCGGCTGGAGCGGCCCTGCCGCGGCAACGCGCCACGCGGGCGAGCCGTGAGGCTGCCGGGCAGGGCCGTGCCGCGGCCGGACCCGCGACCGGTCTGAGGCTTCCGCGAAGCCGGTCGCCCGGGATGGATGTCCCGGGCGGACCGTGCGGGCTTCGGAACCGGTGCCGCCGGCGCTTGCTGGCCGCGTGGTTCCCGGGCTTTGCATCCGGCCCTCGCGCCCGGTAGAACGCGCGCTTCGCTCCCCGGGAAGCCTGCCATGATCACCGTGCTGCTGATCGTCCACCTGTTCGTGACCTTGGCGCTGATCGGCGTGGTGCTGATCCAGCGCTCCGAGGGCGGCGGGCTGGGCATCGGCTCGTCGCAGGGCATGGG
Organism: uncultured Acetobacteraceae bacterium; assembly: GCA_964236585.1. Lineage (GTDB taxonomy): Bacteria > Pseudomonadota > Alphaproteobacteria > Acetobacterales > Acetobacteraceae > CAXSEF01. The sequence goes on along the minus strand of CAXSFE010000111.1, from coordinate 403 downwards.
CTCGTTCATGAGCGGGCGCGGCACCGCCAACCTGCTGACGCGCACCACCTCGATCCTGGCGACGATCTTCCTGCTGCTCTCGCTCGGGCTCGCGCTGCTGAACCGCGGCACCGGCGGCGTCGGCCACGACCTGCTCGACGCGCCGGGGGCGCCGCGGCAGGCCGCCCCGCTCGGCGTGGCCACCACGCCGGCGGACCGCACCGTCGACCCGTCCGCCTCGCCGGTGTCCGAGCCCACGCCCCGGCCCGAGGCAGCGCCGGCCTCGCAGGCGCCGCAGGTGCCCACGAAGTGAAGGAAGGCCAGGGGCTCTGCCCCTGGACCCCGCCAAAGGCAAGCCTTTGGAATCCTCTCCTTAAGTCAAGGGATCAAAGGGTCCTCGGACCCTTTGCGGGTCTGGGCAGAG
>CAXSFE010000110.1:0-11712 GCA_964236585.1 uncultured Acetobacteraceae bacterium | reverse complement strand
CCCGCCGCCCGCGCCGGCGCCCGCACCGCCGCTCTGCTCGGTGAACTGCTTGAGCTGCGTCATGGCGTGGCGCACGCTGTCGATCGGCCCCGCCAGGAACGACACCTTCTTCTGGATCTCCGGCCAGGCCTCGGGGGCGCGCTTGATCCACTCCGACGCCGGGAACGAGATCGCGAACATCAGCACGGCGATCACGCCGAACAGCACGATGATCAGCAGCAGCGCCGCGAGCAGGCGCGGGACGCGCAGCCGGCCGGTGAGGAAGCGCATCGCGGGCGAGAGCAGCAGGTTCAGCACGATCGCCAGCGTCACCGGCAGCACGATCTCCGCCGCGGCGTACAGGGTGTAGAACACGGCAAGCACCGCGAGCGTCACCATCGATACGGTGCGCGCGTCGAAGGTGGCGGAAGCCATTACGGCCTGCGCCTGGCGCGTCTCCTCGCGCTCCTTGGCGATCTCGCGGGCGTCGTCGTCTTTCAAGGCAGTGGCTTTCCGGTTGCTGAGCGCCGCACCCTGCGTAAACACCGGTCCGGGAGCAAGGCCGCCCTGCCGCACGGCCCGCGCGGCGCCTCGCCCTCCTGCCCGGCCCGGGCTATGCATCGGCCGGGGGCGACCAGGAGGCCGGGACTGCATGGACCAGTTGTCCGAGGCCTGGGCCCGCCTCGCGGCCAGCGCCTACGCCCGCACCGTGCTCGCCTACGCGGCCTCGTTCGTGCTCGGCACCCTGATCGGCCTGGAGCGGCAGTGGCGGCAGCGGACGGCCGGGCTGCGCACCAACGTCCTCGTGGCCGTCGGCGCGGCCGCGTTCTCGGACCTCGGCCTGCGCCTGCTCGGGCCGGACGGCGCCACGCGCATCATCTCCTACGTGGTGTCCGGCATCGGCTTCCTCGGCGCCGGCGTGATCCTCAAGGACGGCACCAACATCCGCGGGCTGAACACGGCGGCGACGCTGTGGTGCTCGGCCGCCGTCGGCACGCTGTCGGGCAGCGGCATGGCCGCGGAGGCCGCGACGCTTGCGGGCTTCGTGCTGGCCGGCAACACGCTGCTGCGCCCGCTGGTGAACTGGGTGAACCGCCGGCCGATCGACCCGGACGTCACCGAGGCGCGCTACAGCGTGCACGCCACCTGCCTGCCGCGCGACGTGTCCGAGGTGCGCGACCTGCTCGACGCGGAGCTGGACCGGGCGAGCTACCCGGTGCGCGAGTTCGAGACCCTGTCGGATGGCGACGACCAGGTCGAGCTGGCCGCCGTGCTCGTGCCCATGACGGCCGAGGACGCGGAGCTGGACGCCGTGGTTGCGGCGCTGGCGGCCTCGCCGAGGGTGCTGTCGGCGACGTGGTCGGTGGAGGCGACCAGCTGAGGGCGGGTCCGGGCGGTTCCCTCCGCCGGCCAGCCTCGCCGAGGGCCGTGGAGCCTCCCCGATACGAATGACGCGATCGGTGACACACGCAGCCGCCAGGGAAGAAAGGTTGAGGCCCTGCCTCAAACTCCGCCAAAGGCAAGCCTTTGGAATCCAATCCTTGAGGAAGCCGGTCCAGGGGGGCTCGCCTCTGGGGGGGTTTATGGACGTGGCTGCCGAAGGTTCCGGCGACCTGCGTGGGTCGCTGGGATGGCACCGGCAGCCTTGCCTGGCGACAGGTCGACGAACCTGGCCTGAGGCAAAAGTCCAGGTTTCCAAAGGCGAGCCTTTGGCGGAGTTTGAGGCAGAGCCTCAACCTTGCTTTCCTGTCTGCGCCTCCGGCCGTCCACGCCCGCCTGCGCGCGGCTACGCCTTCGGCAGCTGCACGACGAACCGGGCGCCCACCACCGTCCCGTCCGGCCCGCGCCGGTTCTCCGCCGCGATCTGCCCCTTCAGGGCGTCGATGATCTGTCGGCTGATCGACAGCCCGAGCCCGGAGTGCTTGCCGAACTGCTCGCCCGCCGGGCGCTCGGTGTAGAAGCGGTCGAACACGTGCTCCAGCCGCGCCTCCGGGATGCCGGGGCCGTCGTCCTCCACCGCGATCTCCACGGAGGCGCCCGCCTCGGCCGCGCGCAGCGTGATCGTGCCAGAGGGCGGCGAGAAGCTCAGCGCGTTGCCGATCAGGTTGCGCAGCACCTGCACCAGGCGGTCCTCCACCGCCATCACCGACAGTCCGTCGGCCGGCGCGTCGAGCACCATACGCGGGTGGCCGTCGCTGGGGTCGTGGGTCGCCTCGTGGATCTCGGCGAGGAGCGCCAGCATGCGGGCCACGTCCACCGGCTCGGTCATGGTGCGCGACAGCTCGGCGTCGACTCGGCTGGCGTCGGAGATGTCGCTGATCAGGCGGTCGAGGCGGATCACGTCCTCGCTGATGATCGCGAGCAGGCGGCGCTGCTGGCCCTGGTCCTCGATGCGGCGCAGCGTCTCGATGGCGGAGCGGATCGAGGTCAGCGGGTTCTTGATCTCGTGGGCGACGTCGGCGGCGAAGCGCTCGATCGCGTCCATGCGGGCCCACAGCGCGGTGGCGCTCTCCGACAGCGCCAGCGCCAGCTCGCCGATCTCGTCGCGCCGGCCGAGGAGGCGGCGCGACACGGTGCCGGCGCGCCCCCTGCCCTCGCGCATGTCGTGGGCGGCGCGGGCCAGGCGCAGCAGCGGGCGGGCGATGGTGCGCGAGAGGTACCAGGACAGCGCGACCGTCAGCACGAGCGCGATGACGGTCAGGCTCAGGATCGACATGCGGATGGTGAACAGGGCGTTGTCCACCTCGCGCGCGGCGCGGGTCAGCACGACGATGCCCACGGTGTGGTGGCTGCGCTCGACCGGCTCGGCGACGGTGACCAGCAGGCGGTGGCCCTGGCGGCGGATGTAGGGGGGCAGCTCGCGGCTGTCCGACGGGGAGCTGATGCGCACCTCGCGGGCGTCGGGCTGCCAGTCCGGGCCGGCGGCGTCGGGGCTGATCTGCACCGCGCTGTCCTGGTCGTGCGGCAGCAGGTTCAGTACGGTATCGTACACGTGTTCCACCAGGCCGAGGAACACGCCGCGGTCCTGGGCGGGCGGCAGCGGCTCGGTGGTCACGCTGCCGCCGGCGCCGGCACGCACCCGGCTGTCGGCGATCACCTGGCCGTCGGCGGCGTAGAGGATGGCCTGCGCGTTGGGGGTGGGGTCGGTCAGGCGGCGCAGCAGCGGCTGGGCCAGGTCGGGGAGCAGCACGGGGTTGGTCGGGTCGCTGGTCCTGACCGCGCTCTCGCCGAGGGCGCCGGCGTAGATCTTCGCCTGCTCGCGCAGGGCCAGGACCTCGGCCTCCAGCAGGCCGTTCTGGTACTGGTCGAGGTAGAGCAGGCCGGCGACCAGCAGCGCCAGCGGCAGGGCGTTGACGAGGAGGATGCGGCGCAGCATCGGCGAGACCCAGCGCAGGCGCAGGCTCGGCGGCGGGGCCAGGGTGGCCGGGAGGGCGCGGGGCGGGAGGCTGTCGGGCACGGTGGGCCTCCGTCGGCGCAGGGAAGGAAGCGTGTTCTTTCTTGAAAGAAAGAACCAAAGAACTTTGCCCGATAGGGTCTGGGCAACCGGCGGGGTTCTATTTCTTGGTGGCAAAGTCTTTTTGCTTCTTTTTCTTCAGAAAAAGAAGATTCTTTCCTCCTTTGACGGAGGCTGGCACCACACGGCGCCGTCTAGCCTTCCTTGTAGCGGTAGCCGATCCCGTAGAGCGTCTCGATGTGGTCGAAGCTCTCGCCGGCCTGCCTGAACTTCTTGCGCACGCGCTTGATGTGGCTGTCGATGGTGCGGTCGTCGACGTAGATGTTCTCGCCGTAGGCCGCGTCGATCAGCTGGTCGCGCGACTTGACCATGCCCGGCCGTGCGGCGAGCGCCTTGACCAGCAGGAACTCGGTGACCGTGAGGGCGACGTCGGCCCCTTCCCACAGGCACTTGTGCTTGGTCTCGTCCAGGGTCAGCGAGCCGCGCACCATCACGCCGCCGGGTGCGGCGCCGGAGCCCTCGGCCCGCGAGGCGTCGTTGCGGCGCAGCAGGGCGCGGATGCGCTCGATCAGCAGGCGCTGGCTGAACGGCTTGGTGATGTAGTCGTCGGCGCCGAGGCGCAGGCCCATGAGCTGGTCGACCTCCTCGTCCTTGGAGGTGAGGAAGATCACCGGGAGGGCGGAGCGCTGGCGCAGTCGCTGCAGCAGTTCCATGCCGTCCATGCGGGGCATCTTGATGTCGAGCACGGCGAGGTCGACCGGCTTGGCGGTGATGCCCTGCAGCGCGCTCTCGCCGTCGGTGTAGATGCGCACGGCGAAGCCTTCCTGCTCCAGGGTCATGGACACCGAGGTCAGGATGTTCCGATCGTCGTCGACCAGGGCGATGGTGTGCTTCATGGAGGCATGTCCGGATGGGGGCGCGGGCGTGCGGCAGCGTGCGCGGGGATTGTGGCCCAAATGGGTGGGCGGCGTCGCGCTGATATCGCCGGGTGATGTCCGGCTCGATGGCCGGCAAGCAAGGTTGAGGCTCTGCCTCAAACTCCGCCAAAGGCCGAGCCTTTGGAAACCCTCCGTTCGTCCCGGTTCCCCTGCCGGTCGGCCCGGCACGCAGGCCTCGACAAAGGCGCCGGTCCAGGGGCGGCTCGCCCCTGGCGGGTCCAGGGCGGAGCCCTGGCCTTCCGCGACTCCGGCTGCCGGACAGGCTTGCGTTTTCGCGGCCACATCCGATCCTCGGCTGTAGCACAGCAGGCGAGGATGCGATGGCAGACGAACCCGATTTCCGCGCCCCCGGCGAGCCGGCCTGGTGGGAGGCGCGGCGCATCGTGCGCGCGGGCAGTGCCGCCACGCTGGCGACGCAGGCGGGCGGGCAGCCGTTCGCGGCCCTGGTGACGCCGGCGACCGCGGTGGACGGGGCGCTGCTGGTGCTGCTGTCCGGGCTGTCGGAGCACACGCGCCAGCTCCGCGCCGACGGGCGCTGCGCCCTGCTGATCTGCGGCGGCACGGACGACCCGAACCCGCAGGCCGGGCCGCGCGTGTCGGTGAGCGGCACGGCGGCGCCCGACCCGGACCCGGCCTCGCGGGCGCGGTGGCTTGCGCGGCACCCGTATGCCGCGTTCTACGCCGGGCTGGCGGACTTCGTGCTGTGGCGGATCGAGCCGTCGGGGGCGAACTTCATCGGCGGCTTCGCGCGGGCGTTCCGGCTGACGCGCGAGGACCTGGTCTCGGCGCCGGCGGCGGCGGCGGCGCTGGAGGCGGCGGGGCCGGGGATCATGGCGCACTGCAACGCCGACCACTCGGACGCGCTGGCGGCGATTGCCGGGCGTGCCGGCTGGGCCGCAGGGGCGTGGCAGATGACGGCGGTCGATCCGGACGGGTTCGACCTCGCGCTGGAGGACGACGTGCGGCGGGTGGCGTTCGCGCTGCCGGTGGAGGACACGGCGGGGGTGCGGCGGGAGCTGGTGCGGATGGTGGGCAAGGAAGGTTGAGGCTCTGCCTCAAACTCCGCCAGGGGCGAGCCGCCCCTGGACCGGCCTGACTTAAGTCACGGGATCAAAGGGCCTCTGGTCCTTTGCGGGCCTGGGCAGAGCCCAGCCTTGCTGACCTGCCTACCCCGCCGCGAAGACCGAGAACTCCGCCGCGAGGGCGTCCGCCGCCGGCTCGGGCCAGCGGGCCGGCAGCCGGGTCGCGGCGTCGAGGCGGGCGTGGTACTCGGCGCGCGGCACCTCGCGGGCGCCGAACTGCGACAGGTGCGAGGTGACGAACTGCGTGTCGAGCAGGCGGTAGCCGCCGAGCCGCAGCCGCGCGACCAGATGGACCAGCGCCACCTTGGAGGCGTCGCGCGCCACGCTGAACATGCTCTCGCCGAAGAACGCCCCGCCGAGCGAGACGCCGTAGAGGCCGCCGACCAGCGCGCCGTCCAGGCGGCACTCGACGGAGTGGGCGTGGCCGCGGCGGTGCAGCTCGGTGAACAGGGACTCGATGTCGCCGTTGATCCAGGTGCCCTCGCGGCCGGGCGCCACGGCGGCGCAGCCCTGGATCACTAGGGAGAACTCGCGGTCCGTGGTGACCTCGTATGGGCCGGCGCGGACGGTGCGCATCAGGCGGCGCGGGCAATGGAACGCCTCAAGCGGCAGGATGCCGCGCTCCTCCGGGTCGAACCAGTGCAGCGTCGGGTCGTCGCGCGACTCGGCCATCGGGAACAGGCCGGCGCCGTAGGCACGCAGCATCAGCTCCGGGGTGACGATAAGGCGGCGCGACATCGCGTCATCCTGCGCCACGCTGGCCTTGCGCGGAAGACGGCCGCCTGGCCGGCTGGGCACAGGGCGAAGGAAGCAAGGTTGAGGCTCTGCCTCAAACTCCGCCAAGGGCTGGGCTCTTGGATCGCCCTCTTGAAGTCAAGGGATCAAAGGGCCTCACGGCCCTTTGCGGGTTTGGGCAGAGCCCAACCTTGCCTGCTGCCTTGCCGGGCAGGGCTGGTCTTGCAAGGCTCGGCACATGGACACGATTGACGCCGCGGCCCGCGACCTGGACGCGGGCCGGACCACATCCCGCGCGCTGGTGGAGGCGTGCCTGGCGCGCATCGCCGACCCGGCGGGGGAAGGCGCACGCGCCTTCGTCGCGGTGTATGCCGGGCAGGCCCGCGCGGCCGCGGACGCCGCGGACCTCGTGCGCCAGTCCGGCCGCGCCGCCAGCCCATGGGCGGGGGTGCCGTTCAGCCTCAAGGACCTGTTCGACGTCGCGGGGGAGGTGACCACGGCGGGCTCCCGCGTGCTGGCCGGCGACGCGCCCGCCGTGCGCCATGCGGAGTCGGTGCGGCGCATGCTGGCGGCGGGCCTGGTCGCCGTCGGGCGCACGGGGATGACGGAGTTCGCGTTCTCCGGGCTGGGGCTGAACCCGCATTCCGGCACGCCGTCGAGCCCGTGGGACCGGGCGACCGGGCGCATTCCCGGCGGCAGCTCCTCCGGCGCGGCGGTGTCGGTGGCGGACGGCATGGCGTTCGCGGCGCTGGGCACCGACACCGGCGGCTCGTGCCGCATCCCGGCGGCGTTCTGCGGCGTGGTGGGGTTCAAGCCGACCGCGCGCCGGGTGCCGCTGGCCGGCGCGTTCCCGCTGGCGCCGTCGCTGGACTCGATCGGGCCGCTGGGCCGCAGCGTCGCGTGCTGCGCCACGGTCGACGCCCTGCTGGCCGGGGAGGCGCCGCCTGCGGACGCGGGACTCGCCGTCTCCGGGCTGCGGCTGGGGGTGACGCAGGGCGCGGTGCTGGAGGGGCTGGATGCGCAAACCGCCGCGTCCTGGGATCGGGCGCTGCGCCGGCTGGAGGCGGCCGGCGCGCGGGTCACGGCGCTCGAGGTTCCGGTGTTCGCCGACATCGCCAGGTCGCAGGCCAACGCCGTGATGGTGACGGCGGAGGCCTACGCGGTGCACCGCGCCCGGCTCCGCGACTCGGGCGACTCGTTCGACCCGCAGGTGCGCGCCAGGCTGCAGCGCGGCGAGGGCTTCGGGGCGGCGGACTACATCGACGCGCTGGCTGTGCGCGCCCGGCTGCGCGCGGCGATGGACGGGCTGAGCGCACCGTTCGACGCGGTGATGCTGCCGACGGTGCCGATCGCGGCGCCGTCGATCCGGTCGCTGGACGATCCGGCGGAGTACGTCCGGGTGAACCAGCTCGTGCTGCGCAACACCGCGCTGGCCAACTTCCTCGACCGGTGCGCGATCAGCGTGCCGTGCCACCGCGCGGGCGACGCGCCGGCGGGGCTGATGCTGGTGGGCGAGACGATGGGGGACCGGAGGCTGCTCGCGGTCGCGGCGGCCGTGGAGGCGGCGCTGCAGGAGTAAGGAAGGCCAGGGGCTCTGCCCCCATGCTTGGAAGCGGGACCCCGCCAAAGGCCGAGCCTTTGGAAACCCCGACTTGGACCTGTGCTTGTGTGTGCCGGTCCAGGGCGGCTCGCCCTGGCGGGGTCCAGGGGCAGAGCCCCTGGCCTTTCTTGCTGCGGACCTTGCCCCCGCCCGCGTCCTTGTCCAGATATCCGGGGCATCAGGACCGCCATGGTCCGCTCCGGAGCACGTCCATGTTCATCGAGACCGAAGACACCCCGAACCCCGCCACGCTGAAGTTCCTGCCCGGCTGCGAGGTCATGGGTGCGCGCACCGCCGACTTCGCCAGCGCCGAGGCGGCCGTGCCCAGCCCGCTGGCGACCGCGCTGTTCGAGCTGCCCGGGGTGGCGCGCGTGTTCCTGGGTGCGGACTTCATCACCGTGACCAAGAGCGACGCGACCGACTGGCCGTCGCTCAAGCCGCAGGTGCTGGGCTCGGTGATGGAGCACTTCGTGTCCGGGCGTGCGACCATCGAGGGCGAGCAGGTCGCGGCGACGACGACGGAGATCGACCCGGCGGACCGCGAGATCGTCGAGCAGATCAAGGAGCTGCTGGACACGCGGGTGCGCCCGGCGGTGGCGGGCGACGGCGGCGACATCGTGTTCCACGGCTACAGCAAGGGCGTGGTGCTGCTGCACATGCAGGGCGCGTGCTCCGGCTGCCCGTCCTCGCGCGCCACGCTGAAGCACGGCATCGAGAACATGCTGCGCCACTACGTGCCCGAGGTGACGTCGGTGGAGCAGGTCGAGCTGTAGCCGGTGCCGGCGCTGGGCGCGGAGGCGCTCGACACGCTGTTCCGCACCGCGCGCAGCCGGTATCGCTGGACCGCGGAGCCGGTGGGCGATGACGTGTTGCGCGCGCTCTACGACCTGATGCGCTTCGGGCCGACGTCGGCGAACTCTTGTCCGGCGCGCGTGCTGTTCCTGCGGACCACGGACGCCAAGGAGCGGCTGCGCCCGGCGCTGTCGGCGGGCAACGTCGACAAGGCGATGTCGGCGCCGGTCGTGGCGGTGGTGGCGCACGACCCGGAGTTCTACGAGCAGCTGCCGCGGCTCTACCCGCAGGGCGGGGACGCGCGGGCCTGGTTCGCCGGCAACGCCCTGCTCGCGGACGAGACGGCGACGCGCAACTCCACCCTGCAGGGCGGCTACCTGATCCTGGCGGCGCGGGCCGTGGGCCTGGACGCGGGGCCGATGTCGGGCTTCGACCGCGACCGGGTGGACGCCGCGTTCATGGCCGGGCGCGGCTGGCGCACCAACTTCCTGGTCTGCCTCGGCCATGCCGACGCGACCGCCGAGCACGACCGCGCGCCCCGCCTGGAGTTCGACGAGGCCTGCGTCCTGCTGTGAGGTCCCCGTGACGTCCGGGGCCGGGTCGGTCCTGCCGCCGCGCGTCCTGGTGATCGACTGCGCCCTGCCGCTGTGCCGGGTGGCGCTGCTGCACGGGGACGCCGTGCGCGTGGAGCGGGAGCTGGAGGCGCGGCACGGGCAGGCGTCGCTGCTGCCGGGGCTGGTCGCGGCGCTGCTTGCCGCGCACGGCCGGGGGCTCGACCGCATCGTGGCCGGCGTCGGGCCGGGCAGCTTCACCGGGCTGCGCGCCGCGCTGTCGCTGGCGCACGGGCTGGCGCTGGCGAGCGGGGCGGAGCTGGTCGGCGTGACCGGCGGCGAGGCGCTGGCGGGCGCGGCCGGGGGATGGATGCCGGGGGGGCGGGCGCTTTGGGTGGCGACGCCGGCGCGGGCCGGGCGGGTGTTCCTGGAGCGCGACGGCGCGGTGTGCTCGGTGGCGCTCGACGCGCTGCCGGCGGCCGGGAATGCAGTTCTGGTGGTCGGCGCCGCGGCGGCCGAGGTCGCGCTGCGGCTGGCGATGCGGGGCGACGACGTGCGCACGGGTGCGTGCCTCGGGCCAGACACGTCGGCCCTGGCGGCGGCGGCGCAGCGTCGGGTTGAGGGCACGCTGCCGCCTTGCGCGGCGCTGCCGCTGTATGTCGATGCCGCCGAGGCCAGCCTGCCGCGCGGCGGCCTGCGCCCGCTGCCTGCGTGACCCAGGGTGCAGGCCGACCCCTCGTCAGGCGGTCCCGTGGATGTCGTTGCCGTCGATGCGGCCCATGCCGGCGTCCTGGGCGTGATCCACGGCGCGGCGTTCCCGGCGGGCGAGCGCTGGGACGCCGGCGCGATCGCGGCCCTGCTGGCCACGCCGGGGTGCTTCGCGCTGCTGGCGGAGGCGGGGGGGATGGCAATGCTGCGCGTGGCCGGGGACGAGGCGGAGGTGCTCACCCTGGCTGTGCTGCCGGCTGTGCAAGGCAGGGGGGTCGGCGGCGCGCTGCTGGCGGCGGGCCTCGCGGAAGCGGCGCGGCGGGGCGCGGCCACGGTGCTGCTCGAGGTGGCGCCGGGCAATGTCGCGGCGCGGGTGGCGTATGGGCGGGCGGGTTTCCGCGAGGTCGGGCTGCGGCGGGGCTACTACCCGGACGGGGGGGACGCGCTGGTGATGCGAGTGGGCGGGCAAGGCAAGGCTGGGCTCTGCCCAGACCCGCCAGGGGCGAGCCGCCCCTGGACCGGCCTTTCTTAAGAGACGGCAATCCAAGGGCCCAGCCCTTGGCGGAGTTTGAGGTAGAGCCTCAACGTTGCTTGCCTGGCAGCCGCACGCGTCAGCCAGTCGCGCCGCTCGTGTGAGGCCTCCGGAGACTCGCCCCTAGGTCAGGGGTCTCGAAGCCGGGCCTTTGGCAGGGTCCGGGGGTGGAGCCTCCGGCCCTGCCTGCCGTCCCTTGCGCAGCAGCAGGGTCACGACCCCTGCCGCGTCGGTGCTCTGCGCCAGCACCTCGTGGCCCTGCGCGGTTGCGGTGCGCGGGACGTTGCGCTGCGGCTCTTCGCCCCGAAGCATGACCTGGAGCACCTGTCCCGGCGCCAGGCGGTCGAGCGCGAGCCGGGTGCGCACGAAGGTCATCGGGCATGCGTCGCGCGTGATGTCGACAGACAGGTCCGGTGCAGGCTCCTGCGCCATCAGTGTCTCCGGGTCCGGTTGCGAGGGTCGCGTCGCGGACCGTCAGGGCCGGCTCCCGCCGCGGCAGGAGCGACCTGCGACGAGGGTCGGCCGCTGACCGGGGACGCCGCAGGAACAGCCGCCATGCTGCGGATCGTGCAGGTCGTGTCCGCGCGCGTTTCCATCAGCCCGGTCCCCCCTGATGCATCGTTCGCGCCGGCCGGGGAGACATACCGGGCGGCGAGGGGCGTCGGCAAGGAGGCGGTCCCGGTGGCCGCGACCCGCCGTGGCCGCCGTGCCGGGCTTCCGGCCCGGCCCGCGGTGCCTGAGTCGACAACACGGCGCAGGATCGGCTACCCCGTTGAAGCCGGGCGATACCCCGCGCACGGGACGGGACCGGTTGCGGGGCAAGGGCTGCGCCGGGCAGCGTCCCGCGAGCTGCCCGGCGGACCGCGTCACCGACTGCTTGGAATCCCGATGGAATCGCGCATCGAGCGCCTGTGCGTCGACAAGGGCCTTAAGATGACGGGGCAGCGCCGCGTGATCGCCCGCGTCCTGTCGGATGCCGAGGACCACCCCGACGTCGAGGAGCTCTACCGCCGGGCGGCGGCGCTGGATGGCCGGATCTCCATCGCAACGGTGTACCGCACGGTGCGGCTGCTGGAGGAGAACGGCATCCTCGCGCGGCGCGACTTCGGCGGCGGCCGCGCGCGCTACGAGCCGACCGAGCACGGCCGGCACTACCACCTGATCGACGTGGACACCGGGCGTGTCATCGAGTTCGAGGACAAGGAGCACGACCGGCTGATGGCCAGCATCGCGGCGCGCCTCGGCTTCGACCTGGTGTCGCACCGCCTGGAGCTGTACGGCCGCAAGCCGGTGGCGCCGCCGGCGCCCGCGCCGTCGGCGGCGCGCCGCCGCACCGCGCCG
>CAXSFE010000109.1:0-12008 GCA_964236585.1 uncultured Acetobacteraceae bacterium | reverse complement strand
GCTCGCGGACGACGCGCAGGCGGGCGCCGGCCAGGCTTGGCGCCGAGATGCCGGGCGCGGGGATGCGGGCGCTCACAGCGCGGCGGCCGGGCGGGGGCGGGTCGCGTACATGGCGCCGCCGCCGAAGTAGGCCACGAGCCTTTCCTCCTCGAAGCGGGTCACCTGCTCGGGGCTGCGCAGGCGCGGCACCTCGGCGAACTGGGCGGCCAGGACGGAGCGCACGACGATCGTGCGGGTGCGGGGGCGGATGCGCATGAACGGCTGGGGCAGCAGGACGCGCTGGCCCTCGAAGCCGGGGAGGCTCAGCTCGATCTCGAGGTAGCGCACGGCCTCCTCGATCTCGTCGATCCAGAGGTCGGCGCACAGGCCAGCGGTCTCGCCGTCGGCGCCGATCACGGACATGCCGCGCGGGTCGGGGGAGTTGCGGTGGACCCTGTAGGCGACGGCGTCGCGCAGCGGCACGATCTTGATGGCGCCGTCGATGGTGAGGTCGGGCTCGTCCTTGCGCCAGGCGTAGGAGGCGGGGCCGATGCCGTCGACCATCGGGTTGCCGGTGGGCTCCAGGGGCGCGCCGGGGAAGGTGGCGGCGGGGCGGGCGCCGCTGGGCAGGCGCGGCGGGAACAGCGAGCCCGGCGCCTGGATCAGGTCGCCGTGGAACAGGCGGAACAGCTTGGGCGCGGGCGTGGGCGGCAGGCCCTCGCAGACGACCTCGTCGGTGTGGCCGACGATCTCGGACACCAGCGGGTAGCCCTCGCGCTTGTCCTCGCGGTGGAGGTAGACGATCAGGCCGGCGAAGAAGACCCAGAAGGCGTAGAGCGCCACCTGGGCCACGTCGATGTATCCGGTGAAGCTGCTCCCGTGCATGCGACGTGCTCCCTAGTGGCGAAGGATCGGTCCGGCGAGGCCCTGGGCCGCGGCGGAGTGGGGTGAAGCGAAACGGACCAGCGGGCCGATCACCACCAGCGTGGCGAACAGCAGCGCGATCTCCAGGGCGTAGACGGCCTGGTAGCCGACGGCGGGGCCGGTGAGCGTGTCGCCCAGCGCGCCCTGCGCCGAGAGGGTGGCGACGGCGTCGCGCAGCAGGCCGCCGAGCGCGATCGCGGTGCCGGCGGCGAACGCCTGCACCGCGCCCCAGGTGCCGAGCGCCAGGCCCGCCGAGGCGCCGCCGGCGGCGTCCACGGCGCCGGACAGGGTGCCGACGGCGAACAGCGCGCCGCCGCCGCCGATCAGCGCGGTGCCCAGCGCGAACAGGCCGGCGGACTGCATGGGGGCGGCGAAGGTCACGGCGGCGAAGGCGGCGAGGCCGACGAGGGCGCCGATGGCCGCGACGCGGTAGCGGTCCATGCCGCGGCCGAGGCAGCGGAAGGCGAGGCCGAAGCCGCACAGGCCGCCGGCGGCGAGCAGGGCGGTGAGCGCGGTGGTGGCGGCGACGGGCAGGGCCAGCACCTGGCCGCCGTAGGGTTCCAACAGCACGTCCTGCAGGCTGAACGCCACGGTGCCGAGGCCGACGGCCCAGAGGCGGCGGCGGGCCTGGGCGGTGCGGCCGAGCGAGCGCCAAGCGTCGGCGAAGGTGGGCGCGGCGGCGGCCGGGTCGGCGGGCACGGAGGCGGCGCGGGGCTCCTGCTTCCACAGCGCCGCGCCGTTGAGCAGGACGGTGGCGACGGCGGCGCCCTGGATCACCTGGATCAGGCGCATCTCGCTGAAGCGGGCGAGCAGCAGGCCGAAGATCACGGAGCTGGCGAGCACGCCGACGAGCAGCATCATGCACAGCACGGTCACGACCTGCGGGCGCGAGCGCTCCGGGGCGATGTCGGTGGCGAGCGCCAGGCCGACGGTCTGGGTGGTGTGCAGGCCGGCGCCGGTGAGCAGGAAGGCGAAGCCGGCGGCGAACGGGCCGGCCCAGGCGGGCGCGTGGCCGCCGCCGTCGCCGGACAGCAGCAGCAGGGCGAAGGGCATGATCGCCAGGCCGCCGAACTGCAGCATCGTGCCGATCCACAGGTAGGGCACGCGGCGCCAGCCGAGCACGGAGACGTGGGTGTCGGAGCGGAAGCCGATCAGGGCGCGGGCGGGGGCGAACACCAGGGGGAGTGCCACCATGATCGCGACCAGGCGGGCGGAGACGCCGAGTTCCACGATCATCACGCGGTTGAGCGTGCCGACGACCAGCGCCACGGACATGCCGACGGAGACCTGGAACAGCGACAGGCGCAGCAGGCGGGCGAGCGGAAGCTCGGCGGAGACGGCGTCGGCCATCGGCAGGTACTGCAGGCCGACGCGGTTCCAGCCGCGGGTGACGGCCTCGCCGTAGCTCACCGGGGCACCGGGGAGGAAGCAAGGTTGAGGCTCTGCCTCAAACTCCGCCAGGGGGAGCCCCCCTGGACTGGCTTTCCTAAGTCATGCCGGTCCAGGGGCGGCTCGCCCCTGGCGGGTCTGGGCAGAGCCCAGGCTTGCCTTTGCATCACGCCGCACCCTGCAGGAGTTCGAGCGCCTGCGACGTGTAGAACCCGCCGGCGACGCGCTCGGTGCGGCCGCGGTGCCAGCCGGAGAGCGCGGGCTCGGCGTCGAGGCGGCGGAACAGGCCGCGGGGGGAGATCGGCTCGATGGCGGGGGCGCGGTCGGCGCGGGGGAACAGGCGGCCGGCGGCGTGCATGGCGCTGAGCGCGGGGGTGCGGGGGGCAAAGGTGGCGAGCACGGAGCGCTCGGTGCGGGCGGCGAGGGTGCGCAGGGCGGCGACCATCTCGGGGGCGGCGTAGTGGATCAGGGAGTCCATGGCGACGACGTGGTCGAAGCGGCCAGGGGCGGCGTGGAGCATGTCGCCGGCGAGGAACTCGACGCGGCCGGGCAGGTTGGCGGGGAGGCGGTCGCGGGCGAGGTCGAGGAGGGTGGCGGCGAGGTCGACGGCGACCACGTCGGCGCCGCGGCGGGCCAGCTCGACGGCGAGCGCGCCGGTGCCGCAGCCGGCGTCGAGGATACGACGGCCGTGCAGGTCGTCGGGGAGCCAGGACAGGAGGGTGGCGCGCATGCGGTCGCGGCCGGCGCGGACGGTGGCGCGGATGCGGCCGAGGGGGGCGTCGGAGGTCATGCGCGCCCAGTTGGCGGCGGCGGTGCGGTCGAAGTAGGTCTCGAGCTGGCCGCGGCGGCGCTCGTAGGCGTCCGTGTGCGCGAGGGTGGCCATCACTCAAAGCCCAGGAGGTCGAAGATGTCGCGGTCCTTCAGCGCGCGGCTCTCCAGGTTGGGGGTGCCGGCCATGAGCGTGGCGGCGAGGCGGAGGTATTCGTTCTGGACGGACTCGATCTCGGGGGTCAGGTCCATCTCGAACACGGTGGACTTCTTCAGGCGCGAGCGGCGGATGGCGTCGAGGTCGGGGAAGTGCGCCAGGGTGGAGAGGCCGGTGGCGGCGTTGTAGCGGTCGATCTGGTCGGTGGCGGCGGAGCGGTTGACGATCACGCCGCCGAGGCGGACGTCGTAGTTGCGCGCCTTGGCCTCGATGGCGGCGACGATGCGGTTCATCGCGAAGATGGAGTCGAAGTCGTTGGCGGCGACGATGAGTGCCTGGTCGGCGTGCTGCAGGGGGGCCGCGAAGCCGCCGCACACCACGTCGCCGAGCACGTCGAAGATCACGACGTCGGTGTCTTCCAGCAGGTGGTGCTCGCGCAGCAGCTTCACGGTTTGCCCGACGACGTAGCCGCCGCAGCCGGTGCCGGCGGGGGGGCCGCCAGCCTCGATGCACATCACGCCGCCGGTGCCCTGCACGACGAAGTCCTCGGGGCGCAGCTCCTCGGGGTGGAAGTCCACGCCCTCCAGCACGTCGATCACGGTGGGGATCAGGCGCTTGGTGAGGGTGAAGGTGCTGTCGTGCTTGGGGTCGCAGCCGATCTGCAGGACGCGGTGGCCCTGGCGGGCGAAGGCGAGGGAGAGATTGGAGGAGGTCGTGCTCTTGCCGATGCCGCCCTTGCCGTAGACGGCGAACACCTTTGCGTTCCCGGAACGTCGCGGGGCGTCCATGCGGACCTGGACGCTGCCGTCGCCGTCGGCGCCGCGCGGGGCGGCGCCGGGCGGGAGGCCCTCGGCGCTGGAGCAGGTGCCGCAGCCGGCAGCGGCGCGCAGGCGGGCGGGGACCGCGTCGGCAGGTTTGACTTCGATGGTCATGCGGCCACTCCCATTGCCGGCGCGGACACAATGCCCTCCAGGCGGTCCTCGATCTCCTCGCCGGCGCGGCGCAGGCGCTCCAGCACGGAGGGGTCGGGGGTCCAGTAGCGGCGCTCGGAGGCTTCCAGCAGACGGTTGGCGATCTTGGCGGAGGCCTGCGGGTTCAGCGTGGCGAGGCGCTCGCGCATCTGCGGCTCCAGCATGAAGGTCTCGCTGAGCTGCTCGTAGATCCAGGGGGCGACCTGGCCGGTGGTCGCGGACCACCCGAGGGTGTTGGTGACCTGGGCCTCGATCTGGCGCACGCCCTCGTAGCCGTGGGCGAGCAGGGCCTCGTACCACTTCGGGTTCAAGGCGCGGGTGCGGGTTTCCAGGGTGACCTGCTCGGCCAGCGTGCGGACCAGGCCGTCGCCGCGGGTCTGGTCGCCGATGTAGATGCTGGAGGCTGCGCCGTTGCGCTCGCGCCGCGCGGCGCGGGCGATGCCGCCGAGCGTGTCGAAGTAGTGGTCGACGGTGGTCACGCCCAGCTCAACGGAGTCGAGGTTCTGGTAGGCGACGTCGACGGAGCGCAGGACGTGGGAGAGCACGCTGTCGTGGCGGACGGCGTGGCCGGTGACGCCGTAGGCGAAGCCCTTGCGGCGGACGAAGGCGTCGGCGAGCTCGTCCTCGTCGTTCCAGCCGCCGGCGTCGATGAGCTGGTTGACGTTGGCGCCGTACGCGTCCTCGGCGTTGCCGAACACGCGGAGCGCCGCAGTCTCCATGTCGCCGCCGTGGGCCTCGATGTAGGCCAGGGCGTGGCGGCGGACGTGGTTCATTTCCACCGGCTCGTCGGCGCTGGCTGCGAGGAGGGCGGCCTCGGCGAGCAGGCGGGTCTGCATCGGCAGCAGGTCGCGGAAGATGCCGGAAAGCGTGACTACGACGTCAATGCGCGGGCGGCCGAGGCGGTCGAGCGGGACGAGCTGGGCGCCGGCGAGGCGGCCGTAGCTGTCGTGGCGGGGCTCGGCGCCGAGCAGCCACAGGACCTGGGCAATCGGACCGCCCTCGGTCTTGAGGTTGTCGGTGCCCCACAGGACCATCGCGACGGTCTCGGGCAGGCCGTGGTTGTCGGCGGCGTGGCGGGCGAGAAGGCGGTCGGCCTGGCGGGCGCCGTCCTGCACGGCAAAGGCGGAGGGGATGCGGAAGGGGTCGAGGCCGTGCAGGTTGCGGCCGGTCGGCATGATCTCCGGGGTGCGGATCAGGTCGCCGCCCGGGGCTGGGCGGGTGTAGCCGCCGTCGAGCGCGTGCAAAATCGCTGGGGTCTCGTGGTCGGTGGCGAGGAGCGCGTCGAGGGTGGCGCGGCGCTCGGGGTCGGTGATGCCGGCGGCGTCGAGCATCTCGGCGCGGGCCTGCGCGTCCGGGGCGAGGCCGACGACGTGCAGGCCGTGCGGGATCAGGGTGTACTCCAGCTCCAGCAGCGAGGCCTGGAGGCGGCCGATGGTGGCCTCTGCGTCGGCGAGCGCCCAGGCGGGCTCGGGCTGGGCCAGCTCGACGCAGGCGGCCTGGGCCTGGACCAGGAGGGCGAGGGCGGCGCGCTGCTGCGGGTCGCAATCCGGCTCAAGGCTGCGCCAGCGGTCGATCGAGGATTTCAGGTCGAGCAGGCCGCGGTAGAGGCCGGCGGCGCTGAGCGCGGGGGTCAGGTGGCTGACGAGGGTGGCGCCGATGCGGCGTTTTGCGAGCGCGCCCTCGGAGGGGTTGTTGCAGGCGTAGAGGTAGATGTTGGGCATGTCGCCGATCAGGCGGTCGGGCCAGCAGGCGGCGCTCATGCCGGCGTGCTTGCCGGGCATGAACTCCAGCGCGCCGTGGGTGCCGAAGTGCAGGATCGCGTGGGCGGAGAAATCCTCGCGCAGCCAGCGGTAGAAGGCGGAGAAGGCGTGGGTGGGCGCGAACCCGTGCTCGAAGAGCAGGCGCATCGGGTCGCCCTCGTAGCCGAAGGCGGGCTGGATGCCGACGAAGATGTTTCCGAACTGCTCGCCAAGGACCTGGATCGAGGCGCCGTCGCTGTTCTGGCGGCCGGGGGCGGGGCCCCACTGGCGCTCGATCTCGGCGAGGTGGGGCTCGCGCCGGACGTGGTCGGCGGCGGGGATGCGGGCGGCCACGTTGGCGTCGGTGCCGTGGCTTGCGGCGTTGCCCTGCAGGACGCGGGCGCGCAGGGCGTCCACGCTCTGCGGCACGTCGACGCGGTAGCCGCCGGCGGAGAGCGCGATCATCGTGCGGTGCAGGGACTCGAAGACCGAGAGGTAGGCGGCGGTGCCGGTGCTGCCGCCGTTGGGGGGGAAGTTGAACAGCACGACGGCGACGCGGCGCTCGGCGCGCTCGGTGCGGCGCAGGGCGACCAGGCGGTGCACGCGGGCGGCCAGGGTGGCGGCGCGCTCGGGGTGGGAGACCATCTGGCGGGCGTGCGAGGCGCCGGAGGTGGAGCGGCCGCCGAAGGTCATCGGCCAGATCGCGCCGTCGAGCTCTGGGATCGCGACCATCATGGCGGCCTCGACCGGCATCAGGCCGCGCGGGTCGGCCTCCCATTGCTCCAGGGTCTGGAACTCGACGGGGTGGGCGGCGACGTAGGGGACGTCGAGGCGGGCGAGGATTTCCTCGGACGCGCGGGCGTCGTTGTAGGCGGGGCCGCCGACGAGGGAAAAGCCGGTCAGGGAGACCAGCGCGTCGATCGCGGGAGCGCCGTCGGCGAAGAAGAACTCCTCCATGGCCGGGCGGGAGTCGAGGCCGGCGGCAAAGGCGGGGATGACGCGCAGGCCGCGCGCCTCGATCGCGGCGATCACGCCGTCGTAATGGGCGGCGTTCCCGGCAAGGACGTAGGAACGCATCAGCAGCAGGCCGACGGTGCCGCCCTGGCCTGCCCGCGCGGCGCTGGGCAGGTCGGCGGTGCGCGACGCGATGCCGCCGGGGACGGCGGGGTGGTAGAGGCCGGTGTCGGGGTAGTGGATCGGGGCCTCGGCGCGCACGGTGCCGGCGAGCGCGAGGCGGGGGCCGGTGGCGTAGCGGTCGACCATCATGCGGACCAGGCCGACCAGGTTGGCCTCGGAGCCCGCCAGCCAGTACTGCAGGGCCAGGAAGTAGACCCGCGCGTCCTGGGCGGCGCCGGGGATGAAGCGCAGCAGCTTGGGCAGGCGGCGCAGCATCTTCATCTGGTCGCGGCCGCTGGATGGGGCGCCCGGCTTGCGGGTGCCGCGCAGGCGCTTGAGCATCGCCATGGCGCCGGTGGCCTCGCCGGCCATGCTGAAACGGCCGAGGCGGGTGAGCTTGACGACCTCGGTGGCGGACAGGCAGCCGAGGATGGCGTCGCAGTGCTCGCGGCGCGCGGTCAGCGCGGGTAGGACGGCGCGGATGTGCTCGTCGAGGAACAGCATGGTGGCGACGACGATGTCGCCCTGCGCGATGTCGTCGAGACAGGCCTGGAGGACGTCCGGGTCGTGGCCCCACTCGTCGGCGGCGTGCACGCGCAGCTCCAGGCCGGGAAGGTCACGGCGCAGCACCGCCTCGGCGGACTCGGCGGTGCGGGCGAGGATGCTGTCCATGGTCACGACGACCACACGGACGGGCACGGGCGGCTGGGCGGTGACGTCAGCGGGCATGGTGCGCCTTTGCGTCGTAGAGGGTGGCGACGGAGATCGTCGCGAGGCCGCGCTCGCGGGCGAAGGCCTCGGTGTTGCGGCGAGCCTTGCCGCGGACGAAGACGGGGACGCGGCGCAGTTCGCGCTCGGCGTCGGCGTGCCAGGCGGGGGGCGTGGGTTCGTCGGCAAGCAAGGCCGGGCTCTGCCCGGACCCGCCAGGGGCGAGCCGTCCCTGGACCGGCCTTACTTCAGGGATGGTTTCCAAAGGCTCGGCCTTTGGCGGAGTTTGAGGCAGAGCCTCAACCTTGCCTGCTTCGCGGCCGCGCAGGGCATGGCCGAGGTGGGACGCGGGGGCGCCCTCGCCGAACTCGGGGTCCTCGCGGAACATCGCGAGCAGGTGCTCCTCCAGGCCCATCATCAGCGGGTGGACCCAGGTGTCGAACAGGACGTTGGCGCCCTCAAAGCCCATCTGCGGGGAGTGGCGCGCGGGGAAGTCCTGGACGTGCACGGGGGACGAGATCACGGCGCAGGGGATGCCCAGGCGCTTGGCGATGTGGCGCTCCATCTGGGTGCCGAGCACCAGGTCGGGGCTGGCGGCAGCGATGGCGGCCTCGACGTCGAGGTAGTCGTCGCAGACCAGCGGGGTGACGCCGTGGTGGGCGGCGGCCTCGCGCAGCTCGCGGGCGAACTCGCGGCCGTAGGTGCCCAGGCCGACCACCTCGAAGCCGAGCTCCTTCGCGGCGACACGGGCGGCGGCGATGGCGTGGGTGGCGTCGCCGAAGACGAAGACGCGCTTGCCGGTGAGGTACGTGGCGTCCACGGAGCGCGAGTACCAGGGGAGGTTGGAGTGGCGCTCGGCGGCGGCGGCGGCCTGCGCGGGGTCGAGGCCGGCGAGGCGTGCGACCTCGGCGACGAACTCGCGGGTGGCGCCGACGCCGATGGGGGTCGTGCGGGTGTGGGGCTGGGCGAACTCGCGCTCCAGCCAGCGGGCGGCGACGTTGGCGGTCTCGGGGTAGAGCACGACGTTGAAGTCGGCGCAGCCCAGGCGGGCGAGGTCGGAGGGGCTGGCGCCGAGGGGGGCGCAGACGTTGACGGCGACGCCGATGCGCTCCAGCAGCGCGGTGATCTCGCGCACGTCGTCGCGGTGGCGGAAGCCCAGCGCGGTGGCGCCGAGCAGGTTGCAGGTGGGCGCGGCGTCCGGGGAGGCGGCGGCGCGGGCCTCGGCGGTGCGGGGGCCGGCGGCGCAGCGGCGCACGACCTGGTAGAAGGTTTCGGAGGCGGCCCAGTTCTCCTTGCGCTGGTAGGAGGGGAGTTCGAGCGCGATGGTTTCGACGCCGAGGCCGCGCGACAGGCCGGAGGGGTCGTCCTGGATCAGCTCGCCGGTGCAGGACGCGCCGACCAGGAGGAGCTCGGGCTGGAAGCGGGCGACGGCGTCGCGGGCGGAGGCGCGGAACAGCTCGGCGGTGTCGCCGCCGAGGTCGCGGGCCTGGAACGTGGTGTAGGTGACGGGGGGGCGCGTGGGGCTGCGCTCGATCATGGTGAACAGCAGGTCGGCGTAGGTGTCGCCCTGGGGTGCGTGCAGGACGTAGTGGACGCCGCGCATGGCAGCGGCGATGCGCATGGCGCCGACGTGGGCGGGGCCCTCGTAGGTCCACAGGGTGAGCTGCACGGGCTCAGGCCTCCAGCAGCGCGCGGCGGGCGAGCGGGCGGGTGAACAGGGCGGCGAGGTCGGCGGCCTGCTCGAAGCCGTGGATCGGGGAGAACAGCAGCTCGATCGACCACTTGGTGGCGATGCCTTCGGCCTCCAGGGGGTTGGCGAGGCCGAGGCCGCAGACCACGAGGTCGGGGCGGGCGGCGCGGCAGCGGTCGAGCTGGCGGTCGACGTCCTGGCCCTCGCTGAGCATCGTGTCGGGGGCGAGCAGGTCGAGTTCGGGGGCCATGTGCTCGCGGTGGATGGTGGGGGCGCCGACCTCGACCAGGCGCATGCCCAGCTCGCGCGAGAGGAAGCGGGCGAGCGGGATCTCCAGCTGGCTGTCGGGGAAGAAGAACACGGACAGGCCGGCGAGGGTCGCGCGGTGGCGGGCGAGCGCCTGTTCGGCGCGGGCGATCGCGGGGGCCATGGCGGCCTCCATGCGCGCGGGATCGGCGCCCCAGGCGAGGGCGGCGGCGAGGAGCCAGGCGCGGGTGCCCTCGACGCCGATCGGGAACGGGGCGGGCACACGGCGGGCGCCGCGCTCCTCCAGCAGGCGGGCGGTCTCGGCGAGGAAGGGCTGGGCGAGCAGCAGCACCGTGTTCGGGCCGACAGCGGGCAGCGCGTTCGCGTGGCGCGGCGGCAGGAAGCGGACGGGGCCGATGCCGGCGTCGCGGAAGAGTGCCGAGAGTTGCGACTCGACGACGTCGGGGAGCGCGCCGGCGACGAGGATGGAGGCGTCGTCCGTGTGGGGCAGCTCGGGGATGAGGGAGGCGAGGCAGGCGTCCTCGCCCTGGGTGAAGGTCGTCTCGATGCCGGAGCCGGAGTAGCTCAGCACGCGGCAGGCGGGCAGGAAGCGGCGGGACAGGCGGGCGCTCGCGCGCGACAGGTCGAGCTTGATGACCTCGGACGGGCAGGAGCCGACCAGGAACAGCATGCGGATGTCGGGGCGGCGCTGCAGGAGGCGGTCGACGACGCGGTCGAGCTCGTCGTCCATGTCGGCGCGGCCGGCGAGGTCGCGCTCCTCGATGATCGCGGTGGCGAAGCGGGGCTCGGCGAAGATCATCACGCCGGCGGCGGACTGCAGCAGGTGGGCGCAGGTGCGGGAGCCGACGACGAGGAAGAACGCGTCCTGGATGCGGCGGTGCAGCCAGACGATGCCGGTCAGGCCGCAGAACACCTCGCGCTGGCCGCGCTCGCGCAGGACGGGGCGGGCGGCGGGGGCGCAGGCGGAAGCGTCGAGGCCCGGGGCATCGAGGCCGGGGGCGTCGAGGGTGGCGGCCTCGCTCACCGCGCGGCCCGGAAGGCGGCGGGGACGGGCAGCTCGCGCCGCGCGCTGCGCATCTTGAGGACGAACTGCGCGGCGTTGACCAGGTAGGAGGCGTAGGCGGCCAGCGCCAGCAGCAGCAGCGAGCCGGGGCTGAGGGCTCCGGTCAGCAGGGCGGCGACGTAGGCGGTGTGCAGCGCCAGCACGAGGAAGCTGACCAGGTCCTCCCACAGGAAGGCGGGGGCGAACAGGTAGCGGCCGAACACCTCCTTCTCCCACACCGAGCCGGTGACCATGATCGTGTAGAGCATCGCGGTCTTGACCAGGATCGAGACGGTGGCGGCCTCGTAGCCGGCGCCGGTGGAGAGCGTGCGGAGCACGAGGCCGAGGCTGACCAGAAAGACGAGGAACTGCAGCGGCGCCAGCAGGCCCTGCACCAGGGTCCAGGGGGTGGCGTCGCGGCGCAGGCGCTGCTCGGGGGTGTAGAGCGGGCGTGGGGCCGCCGGCTCGCGGCGGGCGACGAGGTGGCCGGTGGTCGGCGTCCACTGGAAGCTGACGTAGCCGTTGAGGAAGTTGCTGACGCTGTCGATCATGGCCGCTCCTGCCGCCCCCGAGTGATTTCGCCGGGTCCGAAGACCCCTGCCCCGCACACCCCTGCCCCTGCCAACGCGGCCCCGGGGTGCCCCGTCCGGCGGGCCGGCGGCGCCGCGATCAGGCGCCGCGGGGCGCGTCCGGGGTGATCGGACGCTAGGTCTGGGGCACGCGGACTGTCAAGCGAGATTGACGTAAAACGGAATTGACACTCCGGCGCCGGATCGTCTCAGATGGCTCCGGGACCGCCCTGCGCCTGCGTGGGTGAGCGTGGAGGCGGGGCGTGGGAAGGTCGGCATGACGCAGCAGGGCTGCTCCGCGGCGGGTTTCGCGACGACGGGCCAGGGCAGTGCGCCGGACGGCGCCGTGGCCGCGGCAGCACATGCCCGCCTGGCGGGCCGGGACATGGAAGAGGCGTCGAGAGCGATGTCGGAGCGGCTTGCGGAGTCGATTGGCCATCTCGAGGGTGGCCAGTTCGAGGGGGGACGGGTGCTTGACGAGGCCGCGGTGCGGCGGCGGCGGGTCGCTGCGATCCTGCGCGCGGTGGAGAGCCAGGTGGTGCCCCGCCTGCTCTCTGCCCATGCGCGGCGGCCCGGGCTGCTGACGGGCGACGCTCTGGCGGCCGAAGGCGGGTCGCTGCCGGCGGGTCCCCTGGCGCACGGCGGGGCGGCGCCACCCGGCGGTGCTGGTGGGGGCGGGGACGGTGCTG
>CAXSFE010000108.1:0-12106 GCA_964236585.1 uncultured Acetobacteraceae bacterium | reverse complement strand
CGGCGATGTCCGTGCCCGGCCCCGCCGCGTTGACCGGCGCGCCGCCCGCGACCGTGCCCGCGCCCACCCCGCCGTCCCGCCCGGCCGACGTCGCGATCACCGCGCCGCACCAGCGCCTGCCCAACTCCAACATCCGCCGCACGATCGCCCGCCGCCTGTCCGAGTCCAAGCAGTTCACCCCGCACTTCTACTGCTCGATCGACGTCGAGCTGGACGCGCTCCTCGCCCTGCGCGCGCAGCTCAACGCGAAGTCGCCGGCGGACGGACCGGGCAAGTTCAAGCTCTCCGTCAACGACCTGCTGATCAAGGCCAGCGCCGCCACCCTGCGCGAGGTCCCCGGCGTCAACGCCAGCTACACCGACGAGGCGATCCTGCAGTTCGACGACGTCGACATCTCGGTCGCCGTCTCCATCCCCGACGGGCTGATCACGCCGATCATCCGCAACGCCGACCGCAAGGGTCTGGCCGCGATCTCGAACGAGGCGAGGGACCTGGTCGGGCGCGCCCGCGCCGGCAAGCTCAAGCCCGCCGAGTTCCAGGGCGGCACCTTCTCGATCTCCAACATGGGCATGTTCGGCGTGCGCGACTTCGCCGCCATCATCAACCCGCCGCAGGGCGGCATCCTGGCCGTCGGCGCCGGCGAGAAGCGCGCGGTCGTGCGCGACGGCGCGCTGGCCATCGCCACCGTGATGACCGTCACCCTGTCCGTCGACCACCGCTGCATCGACGGCGCGCTGGCCGCGCAGTGGGTCGCCGCGTTCAAGCGCATCGTCGAGGACCCGCTGAGCCTGATGCTGTGACCCCCGCTTCCCGCAACGAGGCCATCTACCGCGACGCCACGCCGGACGACGTTCCCGCACTGCTCGCCCTGATTGCCGAGCTGGCCGCCTACGAGCGTCTGTCCCGCGAGGCCGTCGCCACCCACGCGGACCTGCACGAGAGCCTGTTCGGCCCCACGCCGCGCGCCCACGCCCTCCTCGCCGAGCAGGGCGGCGCCGTCGCGGGCATGGCCGTGTTCTTCTTCAGCTTCAGCACGTTCACCGGGCGGCCCAGCCTGTATGTGGAGGACGTGTTCGTCCGCCCCGAGCACCGCGGGAAGGGCGTCGGCCGCGGCTTCTTCCAGCGCCTGGCCGCGCGCGCCGTCGCGGAGCGCTGCGGGCGCATGGAGTGGTCGGTGCTCGACTGGAACGAGCCGGCGCTGGACTTCTACCGCGCGCTGGGTGCCGAGCCGCGGGCGGGGTGGACCACCATGCGGCTGGTCGGCGACGGGCTGGCGAAGGTCGCAGGAAGCAAGGCTGGGCTCTGCCCAGACCCGCAAAGGGTCCGAGGACCCTTTGATCCCATTACTTAAGTAAGGCCATCCAAGGGGCTTCCCTTGGCGGGGTCCAGGGGCAGAGCCCCTGGCCTTCCTTCCTTCCAGGAGTCTCCGGATGCCCGAGCAGAGCTTCGACCTGATCGTCCTCGGCGGCGGTCCCGGCGGCTACGTCGCCGCGATCCGCGCCGCCCAGCTCGGGATGAAGGCGGCCGTCGTTGAGCGCGAGCACCTCGGCGGCATCTGCCTGAACTGGGGGTGCATCCCGACCAAGGCGCTGCTGCGCTCGTCGGAGATCAACCACCTGCTGCACCATCTCGGGGAGTATGGCTTCTCCGCGGACAACATCCGCTTCGACCTGCCTGCCGTGGTGAAGCGCTCGCGCGCCATCTCGAAGCAGCTCGCCTCCGGCGTCGGCCACCTGCTGAAGAAGAACAAGGTGCCCGTCTTCACCGGCAGCGGCCGCCTCGCGGGCAAGGGCACGGTCCAGGTCGAGGGCAGGGACGCGGCCACGCTCACGGCGCCGCACGTCGTCCTCGCCACCGGCGCCCGCGCCCGACAGCTCCCCGGGCTGGAGGCGGACGGCAGGCTGGTCTGGTCGTACCGCGAGGCCATGGTGCCGGACGTGATGCCCGGCCGCCTGCTCGTGGTCGGCAGCGGCGCCATCGGAATCGAGTTCGCGAGCTTCTACCGCAACATGGGCGCCGAGGTGACCGTGGTGGAGATTGCCGGGCGCATCCTCGCCGCGGAGGACGAGGAGATCTCCGCGTTTGCCCGCAAGGCGTTCGAGAAACAGGGCATGCGTATCCTCACCGGGGCGAAGCTTGGCGCCGTGCGCAAGGGGGAGGACGACGTCACCGTCTCGATCGAGCACGCTGGCGGGACGGAGGAGCAGACCTTCGACCGCGTGATCTCCGCCGTCGGCATCGTGGGCAACGTGGAGGACCTCGGCCTGGAGGGCACCGGCGTCGTCGTCGAGCGCACCCACGTCCTCATCGACGCGTTCTGCCGCACCGGCGAGCCCGGCGTCTACGCGATCGGCGACATCGCCGGCGCGCCCTGGCTCGCCCACAAGGCCAGCCACGAGGGCGTCGTCTGCGTGGAGGCGATCGCGGGCGTGCCGGACGTGCACCCGATCGACTGGAGCAACATCCCGGGCTGCACCTACTGCCGCCCGCAGGTCGCCTCCGTCGGCTGGACCGAGGCGCGCGCGAAGGGGGAGGGCAGGGAGGTCCGCGTCGGGCGCTTCCCGTTCATCGGCAACGGCAAGGCCATCGCCATGGGCGAGCCGGAGGGGATGGTGAAGGTCGTGTTCGACAAGGCCAGCGGCGAGCTGCTGGGCGCGCACATGATCGGCGCGGAGGTTACCGAGATGATCCAGGGGTACGCCATCGCGCGCACGCTGGAGAGCACGGAGGTGGAGCTGATGCACACGGTGTTCCCGCATCCCACCGTCAGCGAGACCATGCACGAGGCGGTGCTCGACGCCTGGGGGCGGGCGATCCACTTCTGAGGCCGGAGAAAGCAAGGCCGGGCTCTCCCTCCGCTGCCCATTCCAATGGCCCATGCGGGCCATCGGAACCTTTGGACAGCTACGCCCAGACCCGCCAGGGGCGAGCCGCCCCTGGACCGGCCTCACTTAGGGGAAGCCGGTCCAGGGGGCTCTCCCTGGCGGAGTTTGAGGCAGAGCCTCAACCTTGCCTGCCTTGCCGCCCGCGCATCCAGGCCGCTGGCATCGCGCGACTGGCGGAACGTTGCCGCGACGCGAACGCGCGCTTGCCGATCCCCTCGCCTCGGCCCAGATACGGTCAGCCCGGAGGCGCCAGGACCGATGCCCACCCGCCTGCTCATCGACCACCGCGACGCGCCCCGCCACCCGGAGAAGCTGCACCGCCCGGACAACCCCGCGCCGCCGCGGCCGGCCTGGATCCGTGTCCGCGCGCCGCAGCACCCGGTCTACCACGAGACGCGCGCGCTGATGCGCGAGCACAGCCTCGTCACCGTGTGCGAGGAGGCCGCCTGCCCCAACATCGGCGAGTGCTGGTCGCAGCGCCACGCCACCATGATGGTGATGGGCGAGGTCTGCACCCGCGCCTGTGCCTTCTGCAACGTCCGCACCGGCCAGCCCGCCCCGCTCGACGCCGACGAGCCCCGCCGTGTCGGCGAGGCAGTTGCAAAACTCGGCCTGCGCCATGTCGTCATCACCTCCGTCGACCGCGACGACCTGCCGGACGGCGGCGCCGGCCACATCGCGGCGGTGATCCGGGCCGTGCGCGCGGCGGCGCCCTCGACCACGATCGAGGTGCTGACGCCCGACTTCCTCCGCCGCCCCGACGGCGGCGCCACCGTGGTCGAGGCGCGCCCGGACGTGTTCAACCACAACCTCGAGACGGTGCCGCGGCTCTACCCGACGATCCGCCCGGGGGCGCGCTACTTCCAGTCGCTGCGCCTGCTCGACGAGGTCCGCCGCCTCGATCCCTCGATGTTCACCAAGTCCGGCCTGATGGTCGGCCTGGGCGAGACCCGCGCGGAGATCGGCCAGGTCATGGATGACCTGCGCGTGGCCGGGGTGGACTTCGTGACCCTGGGCCAATACCTGCAGCCCACGCCGAAGCACGCTGGCGTCGAATGCTTTGTCACCCCCGACGAGTTCGCCGACTACGCCGCTATGGCCCGCGCCAAGGGCTTCCTGATGGTCAGTGCCACTCCGTTAACCCGCAGCAGCTACCATGCCGACGCCGACTTCGCCGAGCTGCGCGCCGCCCGCCTCGCCTCGCCCGCGTCCTGAACGCCCCGCCCGTCCTGTCCCCTTCCGCCGAGGTCCGAGTCCCATGCCCACCCACGCCGAGCACAAGCTCGTCCCCTTCACGCCGGAGCAGCTGTTCGACCTGGTCGCCGACGTCGGCCGCTACCCCGAGTTCCTGCCCTGGTGCGCCGGCGCCAAGGTCCGGACCCAGACCGCCACCGAGGTGGTCGCCGACCTGACCATCGGCTTCGGCCCGTTCCGCGAGAGCTTCACCAGCCGCGTCGAGCTGGACCGCCCGCGCGAGGTCCGCGTGCACTACGAGCACGGCCCGTTCCGCTACCTCAACAACCAGTGGACCTTCACCGCCCACCCGCACGGCTGCCGCGTCGACTTCTTCGTCGACTTCGAGTTCCGCTCGCGCCTGCTGCAGTCCGCGATCGGCGTGGTGTTCAACCAAGCGGTGCAGCGCATGGTCAACGCCTTCCTCAAGCGCGCCCGCGACGTCTACGGCCTGCCTGCGGCCGCGGCGGCGGCGCCGGCCTGAGGAAAGGCCAGGGGCCCTGCCCCTGGACCCCGCCAAAGGCGGAGCCTTTGGAAACCGGGGATCGGGCCTGTGCCAAATGTGCGCGGGTCTGGGGGCGCTCGCCCCCAGCGGGTCCAGGGCAGAGCCCTGGCCTTGCCTTGGCGCAGGCCGATCCCGGCCCCACCGCTCGCGCACCCCTGTTCGCCGGTGTCGCGATTGGGGCCTGCGCCACCCCGCCCGGCGCGCTATACCGCCTGCCATCCTGCATCGTGTGGAACCGCATGGCCTACACCCCAGCCCGCTTCGACGACGCCCGCATCCGGGTGAACCTGTTCTCCGACACCCAGACCCGCCCGTCGCGCGCCATGCGCGAGGCCATGCTCGACGCCCCGGTCGGCGACGAGCAGCACGGCGCCGACCCCACCATCCTCGCGCTGTGCGAGCGCACCGCCGCGCTGCTCGGCAAGGAGGCGGCGGTGTTCATGCCGACCGGGACCATGTGCAACCAGGCCGCGATGCTGACTTGGTGCCGCCCGGGCGACGAGATCCTCGCCCACGAGAGCGCCCACATCCTCACCAGCGAGGGCGGCGGCGTGGCCGCCCTGTCCGGCGCGCAGATCACCGGCCTGCGCGGCCCGCGCGGCCAGTTCGACGTCGCCACCCTGGAGGCGGGCTTCCGCGACCGCTCGCGCTACGAGCCGCCGCAGCGCCTGGTCGCGGTCGAGCAGACCGCGAACTTCGCCGGCGGCACGGTCTGGCCGGTCGAGGTGCTCGACGCCATCGCCGCCAGCGCCCACGCCCAGGGCCTGTCCACCCACATGGACGGGGCGCGCATGATGAACGCCGTGGTCGCCTCCGGCACCTCGGCCGCCGCCATGTCCGCCGGCTGGGACAGCGTCTGGCTCGACTTCACCAAGGGCCTCGGCGCCCCGCTCGGCGCAGTCCTCGCCGGCAGCCAGGCCTTCATCGACGACGTGTGGCGCTGGAAGCAGCGCCTCGGCGGCGCGCTCCGCCAGGGCGGGATGTGCGCGGCCGGCTGCCTCTACGCGCTCGACCACAACGTCGAGCGCCTCGCCGAGGACCACGAGAACGCCCGGCTGCTCGCCCGCGGCCTCGCCGGCGTCGAGGGCATCGAGGTCGATCTGCCCGAGACCAACCTCGTCTACTTCGACACCAGCGGCACCGGGATGGAGGCCGCGGCGCTGGCCGACGCGCTCGTCGAGCAGGGCGTCGCGATCTCGGTGATGGGCCGCCATCGGGGTCGCGCCTGCACCCACCTCGACGTCGACCGCGCCGGGGTGGCGCTGGCAGAGACCGCGTTCCACCGCGCCGTCGGCGCTGCGGCGAGCGCACGCGCCGGCTGAGCCGGGCTGGATCTGCGGCAGGGAGGAAGGCCAAGGCTCTGCCCTGGACCCGCCAGGGGCAGCGCCCCTGGACCGGCGCAATTGGGTACGATGCCGCCGGGGGTCGGAGGCAGGGCGTTGGTGGAGGAAAGGATCTTATCCAGAAAATTGGTTGATCAGTCTGCCACTTCAGCAACCATGCCGTGAATTATATAGTATGACTGCAATCTTCGGGTGACAGATGTGGCTGGGCGGGCCACGCTGCAAGGCCACTGTCCCGGTTCGCAGCGACGAGGAACGTTGATGCCCAAGACGCCAAGACGCGCCGCCATCGCCTCGACGAACCCGATGCGGCGCGACAGGCCGGGCGCCATGTGTACTACGTTCACGCCGGGCGCTGGCTCGCGGGTCCTTGTCGCCATGCTCGTCTCGGCCGTGCTGTTCGCTCCCGTGCTGGCGACCGCCCAGTCTTCGCCCATAGGCACCGCCACGCCTGCCCAGTCCGAGATGGCGCCCACCCGCATGCCCCGGCCCGGCTCGAGCACAACCTTCGAGCGGGGCGAGTCAGGCCACGCGGGCCGCAAAACCCCAGAGCAGCGTTTCGAGGACGCCAACACGTCGCACGACGGCCACCTGACCGAGCCCCAGGCGCAGGCCGCCCACATGCGCGGCGTGGCCAGCCATTTTGCCGAGATCGACAGCCACCACCGCGGCTACATCACCTTGGATGAGATCCGCGCCTGGCGTGCTGAACGCCGCGCCGAGCGCAAGGCCGAGCGGGAGAAGGCCGCGAAGTAGCGGGCCGCCCGAAGCCCCGCCCCCGGGAACCTCCCGGCCGCCCGCATCCGCAGACCCAATCGAATGCCGGTCCAGGGGCGCTGCCCCTGGCGGGTCCAGGGCAGAGCCCTGGCCTTCCTCTCCGCACGGCGGGCCCGGCTGTCACCGGGCCCGCCGCCGTCACGCTCAGGAGAAGTTGCCGGCGTTCAGGTTCGTGTAGTTCTGGAACACGATCTTCGTCTGGTCGGACAGGGTCACGGTGGTCGACCCGCCCGACACCGTCGCCGACTTGAGCACGTCCGCGGCCGTGTCCGCCTTGTAGCCGGAGAGGCCCAGCTTGTCGGACGACTTGAAGTCGCCGATGACGTCGGTGGCGCCGCCGGTGGCAGAGGCGACGAAGTTGAACACGTTGGCCGCTCCCGCGCCGCCGGTGAGCGAGGTCGCGCCGGCGCCGAGCACGAACACGTCCGTGCCCGTGCCGCCCAGGATCGTGCTGGCCGCGCTGCCGCCGAAGAAGACGTTGCTGCCCGTGGTCATGCTGGCGTCGACCTTGGCGCCGGTGCCCACGCCGACGAGGTTCGCGCCGGTGCCTGTGAGCGTCATCGTGCCGCCGTCGGCGCCGAACAGCGTCACCGGGGCCGAGCCGCCGGCAACGGTGGAGGAGCCGGCGCCGCCGATGAAGGTCAGCGAGCCGCTGCCGGTGGGGCCGAACACCATGTTGTTGCCGGTGCCGGCGAACACGGTGGCGGCCGCCTGGTTGACATCGATGGTGTTCGAGCCGTCCGAGCCGATCACCGCGGCAGTGCCCGCCAGGCTGTAGACGCCCTGCGTGCCGCCGAAGATCGTGCCGCCGCCGGCGCCGAGGCCGACCTGCTCGTAGGCGCCGAAGGCGGCCACCGACAGCGCCCCGGTGCTGCCCGCGACCGTCGCGTGGCTGCCCTCCAGGAACACCAGCCCGGCGCCCGGGCCGGCGTTGATCCGGTCGGCGCTCTCGGACAGCACGACGGTGCTGCCGCTGCCCAGGTTGATCACGTTGGCGCCGGCGCCCGCGTCGACGACGTCGTTGCCGATACCGGTGCTGATGGTGTCGGCGCCGTCCCCGGTCGCCACGAAGTAGCTGCCGGTGCCGCCGTTCGCGCCCGCCGCGGTCACGCCGTTGAAGGTGTTGGCGCCGCCGCCGGCCACGAACAGGCCGTTCGCCGCGCCGGCGTTGAGCGTCATGCCCTGGGTGCCGGACAGCACGCCGTTGAAGCCGCTGTTGGCGCCGGTAACCGTGGTCGCGCTGCCCGCGACGTCGGTGAGGAAGACCCAGCCGTCGGGCATCTGCACGCTCGGCTGGGCGCTCAGCACCACGGCCTCGCCCAGGGTGGCGGACCCGAGCGCCGGGACGGTGACGCCCGCGCCGGTGTTGTAGGCGGCGAGCGTGGTGTTGGCCGCCGCGTCGTTGATGATCGCCGCGAACTGCTGCGCGACCGTGAAGTTGGTCACGCCGTTCAGCTGGACGGTGAGGATGTGGTTGTTGGCGCCGGTGACGGTGACTGTGGCCATGGTCGTGATCCTTGATGCGTCTTCGCCGGGTGCCGGCCGGCGCGGTGTGCGTCGTTAATGAGACTGTTAACGGGAATCGTTAACGGATGCAACCTCAGATTGTCT
The DNA here is from genome assembly GCA_964236585.1 of uncultured Acetobacteraceae bacterium. Taxonomy (GTDB): domain Bacteria; phylum Pseudomonadota; class Alphaproteobacteria; order Acetobacterales; family Acetobacteraceae; genus CAXSEF01. The sequence goes on along the minus strand of CAXSFE010000108.1, from coordinate 3,752 downwards.
CGTTCGCGCGCTTTTTTGCGATGTCCGCAGATATTCTCAATTTCCGGAGAAATCGGCAAGATCTGGAGTGGCTTCAGCCGGCCCCGGGTTAACCGACTCTGGGGTTCCGACGGGTCTGGTCAGGCCCAGCCGTTAACGATCGGCTGCTGCAGCTCAGGTGCGTGGCCGGTGGGAAAAGCACGGTCGAGGCTTCGCCTCAGGCATCGGCAGGGGCTCACCTCCGAAGGCGAGATCCTGAGCCATGGGACTTCCACGGCTCCCGGACCCCTGACGGCTTTGGCGCGGTTGCCCGGCGGCCTCGCACGAACCTCTGGACTGGCTGACGCACGGGTCCGCCCGGGCAGGCAGGGCCAGGAACCGCGCCCCTGGATCGCCTTCCCTGAGTCAGGCCGGTCCAGGGGCGGCTCGCCCCTGGCGGGTCTGGGCGGAGCCCAGCCTTGCTTGCCTGCGGGTCGACAGGCCCGGCCGCCCGGGATCGGCGACCCGCCCGCGCCTCCGACCTGGTGCGCGGCCTTGCCTGGCCGCCAGCGGGTCCGGCCGCTCTACCCTGCCGCCAGCAGCGCGAGCGCGTGGCGCACCGTCGCCAGCCGCACCGCCGCCCGGTCGCCGGGAAACACCCGCGACTCCGCGAGGCTCGTGCCCCCGCGCCGCGCCAGCCCGAACCACACGAGCCCCACCGGCTTGGCCGCCGTGCCGCCGCCCGGCCCCGCGACCCCGGTCACCGCGACCGCCAGCTCGGCCGGCGAGCGCGCGACCGCGCCCTCCGCCATCGCCCGCGCCACCGCCTCGCTGACCGCGCCCTGCGCCACGATCAGCGCCGGGTCCACGCCGAGCAGCTCCGTCTTCGCCGCGTTCGAGTATGTGACGAACCCGCGGTCCACCACGTCCGATGAGCCCGCCACCGCCGTCAGCGCGGCCGCGATCAGGCCGCCGGTGCAGCTCTCCGCCGTCGCCACCCGCTGCCCGCGGGCCCTGAGCAGCGCCAGCAGCGCCTCCGCCTCCTCCAGCGTCGCCGCGTCGATCATCGCACGCTCCCCGTGTCGGCCGGCGTCGCGGGCGGCTCGTGCGACACCCGGCCGGCGGCGATCGCGTCGGTGAACGCCCGCCAGTCCTGCGTCGCCTGGTCCGCGTAGGCTGCCGCGAAGCCGGCCACCGCGCGGGAGAACCCCGCGCCGCCGCAGTAGCCGGACAGCATCGCCGCGTCGCCGGAGCGGGCGTGGGCGCGCGCCAGCGTCCGCCCGCACAGCTCCGCGTACGACGCGAGCGAGCGCGCCGCGATCCGCGCGCCCACCGCGGCCAGCCGCGCGTCCTTGAGCCGCCGGACGTAGACGTGCTCCGGCCCCGCCGCCTTGCCCGCCGCCGGCATCCGCGCCCAGCCCAGGAACACGTCGCTCGCCGCCTGCATCATCCGCTGCCCCGTCACCACCCGCTCGCCCTGCGCCGCATACTCCGAGGCCCCCGCGAACGGCGCCAGCACGCTCGCCGTCGCCTGCTTGATCTGCAGCAGCAGCGGCTCGCCGTCGCCGGACAGGAACAGCCCGACCGCGCAGAACGTGCCCACGCTGCCCACGCCGACCACCTTGAACGCCCAGTCCGCCAGCCGGAACCGCCCCAGCAGCACCCGCCGGTCCTCCTGCAGCGTGCGGCGGTAGGCCTCGAACGCCGCGTGCACCGCCCCGTCGTGGCGCGGCAGGCGGAACATCGTGGCCACGTCGCCGCGCAGCCGCCAACCCGCGCCGTCGCGCTCGATCAGCCCGTACTGCGTCGCCCCCGCCTCGACCGCGTGGTGCAGCCGCGCCTCCGCGTCCCGCCGCGCCCCGTGCCCGCGCACGGCGGCGATCGCCGCCGCAAGGTCGATCCTGCGCGCGCGGCACGCCAGAGGGTCCAGCGCCGCCAGGCCTTCCAGCTCCTCCGCGTAGGCCCGCACCGCCGCCCGCGCGATCGCCCCGGACCCGGTCTCGCCGACTCCTTCCTCGCGCCCGGCCAGCACCAGGCTCGCCGCCAGCCGCTTGACGTCCCACTCGAACGGCGCTGGCAGCGTCTCGTCGAAGTCGTTGATGTCGAACACCGGCTCGCCCTCGGGCGAGCTGAACGCCCCGAAGTTCATCAGGTGGCAGTCGCCGCACGCCTGCACCCTCGGCCCGGCCGACGGCGTCGCCGCGAGGTCGGACGCCATGACCGAGGCCGCCCCGCGCAGGAACGCCAGCGGCGAGGCCGCCATCAGCCCATGCCGCCGCGGCAGCAGCTCCGCGATCCGCCCCGCCTCCTGCGCCAGCACCAGCGCCACCGGGTCGGGCCGCGACGCCGGCACCACCCAGGCCCCGTGCGCGCTCCTCGGCGCGGCACGCCGCAGCGCCCGGCCGGCCTCGGCGCGCTCCTCGCGGGTCTGCAGGGTCAAGACAGGAAGGCCAGGGCTCTGCCCCGCGGCCTGGAAGCGGGGACGCGCCAGGGGCGGCGCCCCTGGACCTGCACGCGAAAGGTCACTTCTTGTTCCTTCCAGGAAGAACGACGCTTGTGCCCGGGGCCCGCGCGAACGGCCGCCATCCTACGCACCGGCCATCCACTCCGCGACCACCCGCGCCGCCAGCACCACGCCCGCCGCCATCCCCCCGGCCACCAGGTCGTCCGCCACCACCCAGCCCGGCCCCTCGTGCCGGTCCGCCCACCCCACCGGCCCGGGCTTGGCCACGTCAAGCGCCCGGAACGCCACGAACGCCCCCGCCACCCACGCCGCCAGCCGCCACCCCGAGAGCCCGGCCCCCGCCAGCCCCAGCATCGCCAGCCACTGCCCGGCGACCTCGTCGATCACCACCCACCCCGGATCGTGCCCGCCGCCCGCCCGCGGGATCGCCCACACCCCCGCCGCCGAGGCCGCCACGACCCCCGCCGCAAGCCACCCGGGACGCCCGACCAGCCCCGCGCCCGCCAGCGCCGCCGCCAGCGACCCCCAGCTCCCCGGGGCGGGGCGCAGCGTGCCCACGCCGCCGACGCTCGCCACCAGCCACGCGGCCCGGCTCCTCACCGCGGGGCCACGAGACAGCAGGCAAGGCTGGGCTCTGCCCAGACCCGCAAAGGGTCCGAGGACCCTTTGATCCCTTGACTTAAGAAAGGCCATCCAAGGGGCTTCCCTTGGCGGGGTCCAGGGGCAGCGCCCCTGGCCTTCCTTCCTGGCTGCCTCACCCCAGCCACCGAGCCAGCGGGTGCGGCGCCACGACACCCAGCCGCGCCCGGTAGTCCACGACGTTCTCGATCACCCGCTGGACGTAGTTGCGCGTCTCGCTCGCGGGGATCATCTCGATCCAGTCGATCATGTCTCCCCCATCCGTCGCAGGGTCGCCCGCCGCCAGCCACTCCCGCAGCCGGGTCGGCCCCGCGTTGTAGGCCGCCGCCGCATAGGGCAGCACGCCGCCCGTCCGCCCCAGCAGTCCCGCCAGGTAGGCCGATCCCAGCCGCACGTTCAGGTCCGGGTCGGCCGTCAGCGCCGCCGTGCTCGCGGACACGCCGAGCCGGTGCGCGACCTCCTGCGCGGTGGCCGGCATCAGCTGCATCAGGCCGCGCGCGCCGCTCGGGCTCACCGCCTCCGGGTCGAAGCTGCTCTCCTGCCGCGCGAAACCCAGCACCACGCCGCGCTCCACCCCCGACGGTGCGGCCGCGCCGTCGCCGATGTCGCCCGGCACGTCCACCGGCCACCCCGAGCCCGGCAGCACCCCGCCCGCCCGCCCCGCCAGGCGCGCCGCCGCCACCGCCGCCTC
>CAXSFE010000107.1:0-12168 GCA_964236585.1 uncultured Acetobacteraceae bacterium | reverse complement strand
GAGTTGATGATGTGGTCGATCGCCTGCATGGCGAAGTTGAACGTCATGAACTCCACGATCGGGCGCAGGCCGTTCATCGCCGCGCCCACGGCCATGCCGGTGAAGCCGTGCTCGGTGATCGGCGTGTCGATGATGCGCCGCTCGCCGAACTCCTCAAGCAGGCCCTGGCTGATCTTGTAGGCGCCCTGGTACTGCGCGACCTCCTCGCCGAGCAGGAACACGGTGGGGTCGGCGCGCAGCTCCGCGGCCATGGCGTCGCGCAGCGCCTGGCGGATCGTGATCGAGCTGGTGGCGCCCCAGTCCCTCTCCGGGGCGGGGGTCGCCACGGTGTCGGCGGCGCGTGCGGCGGCGCCACGGTCGGCGATCTCCTTCTCGCCCTCGCCCTCCGCGGCGACCCTCGGCAGGGCGGCAGCGGCCTTCCCGGGCGTGGCGGCGGACACGGCGCCCTCGCCATCGCCGGCCAGGGTGGCGATCGGCGTGTTGACCGCAACCCCGTCTGTGCCCTCCTCGACCAGGATCGCGGCCAGCCTGCCCTCGTCGACGGCCTCGACCTCCATGGTCGCCTTGTCGGTCTCGATCTCGGCCACGACGTCGCCGGCGGACACGTCGTCGCCGACCTTGACCAGCCAGCGCGACAGCTTGCCCTCGGTCATCGTGGGGCTGAGCGCCGGCATCAGGATCTGCACGCTCACGGCGCGTTCCCCTGGGCGAGTCCGGAGCCGCCGGTGGGCGCGCCGGCAGGGCGGGTGCCGTCCGCATCGATCAGGATGTCGGTCCACAGCTCGGCGGGGTCCGGCTCCGGGCTCGCCTGGGCGAACTCGGCGGCCTCGGCGACGATGCGCTTGACCTCGTCCTCGATGGACTTCAGCGCGGGCTCCTCCTCGCCCCAGTCGAGCAGGTGGCGGCGGGCGGACTCGATGCAGTCGTGCTCGGTGCGCATGCGCTGCACCTCGTCGCGGGTGCGGTACTTCGCGGGGTCTGACATCGAGTGGCCCCGGTAGCGGTAGGTCTGCATCTCCAGCAGGTATGGCCCCTGCCCGCTCCGGCAGTGCGCGACCGCGGCGTCGGCCGCGGCGCGGACCGCGAGCACGTCCATGCCGTCGACCTGGCGGCCGGGGATGCCCCACGGCGCCGCGTTCTGCGACAGGTCGTGGGACGCAGAGGCGCGCGCGACGTCGGTGCCCATGCCGTAGCGGTTGTTCTCGATCACGTAGATGCACGGCAGCTTCATCAGGGCGGCGAGGTTGAAGCTCTCGAACACCTGGCCCTGGCTCGACGCGCCGTCGCCCATGTAGGCGATGCTGACATGGTCGTCCCGGCGGTACCAGTTGCTGAACGCCAGCCCGGTGCCCAGCGCCACCTGGGCGCCGACGATGCCATGGCCGCCGAAGAAATTCTTCTCGCGCGAGAACATGTGCATCGAGCCGCCCTTGCCGCGCGAATAGCCGCCGGAGCGCCCGGTCAGCTCGGCCATCACGCCGCGCGCCTCCATGCCGGTCGCCAACATGTGCCCGTGGTCGCGATATGAGGTGATCACCTGGTCGCCCGGCTTGAGTGCCGACTGCACGCCGACGACAACCGCCTCCTGGCCGATGTAGAGGTGGCAGAAGCCGCCGATCAGGCCCATGCCGTACAGCTGCCCCGCGCGCTCCTCGAAGCGGCGGATCAGCAGCATGTCGCGGTACGCCTGGCGCAGGCCGTCGCGGTCCATCGCCGTGTTGCCGACGGCGGGGCTCGCCGGAGCGGCGTCCGCGGCGGCGGGTGCGGGCTCGGCCGGGTGGGTGTCCTCGGCGCGGGGCGGCGTGTGCGGGCTTTCCATCGACATCGGCGTCATCCCCAGGGCGTGATCTCCGTCCCCCGACAGGTAGCGCCTGGGGTTGGCCCGCGACAAGCGGCGGAAACCGGTGAAATCAACGTGCTGCGCCGCAGCGGAAGGATGCCCGGCTGCCGGGAGGAACGTCGCGAACGAAGTGGGACGCACGCCGGCCCATGCATAAGCCCAAAGGCTCGTCCTGGACTGCGGCAGAGCAACTAAATATCGGCAAGGGCCCCGCAGGGTCGGGTCTGGGATGTCAGAAAAGCTTGTGGCCCTGCTCGTAGGGCACGACGATCTCGGTGGGCGCGGCGCGGTTCAGCATCGCGCGCGCGCGCTCGTCGAGCAGGTCGGGGTCCAGGCGCGCGGTGCGCAGCGCAGCCACCCGGTGCTCCCAGGCCTCCTGCTCGGCGACCGCCTGCACCAGCTCGCCCTGCACCGTGGCGAGCTGCTGCTCGCGCAGGGCATGGGCCCGCAGGCCGTGGTCGCCCCGCGTCACCTGCCAGCCGAAGTACCCGACCAGCGACAGGAACAGCAGCGGCGGCACCGCTTCCTTCGCCCGACGCCTCAGCGCGCGGCCAAGCTGCATTGCACCCTCCCCTGTTCCGCATGCCATCCTGCGGGGTCGGGGCGACGGTATCACGCCTGCGCGATGCAGGGGAATGCGGGCGTGTGCGCGGACGGCAAGGCCAGGGCTCTGCCCTGGACCCGCCAGGGCGAGCCGCCCTGGACCGGCACACACAGGGAAGAACGAGGGCGCCGCCGGCCTAGTCGACGCTCCCGAAGGCTCAGCCCTGCATCGGGGGTAGAGCCCCTCGGCCTGCCTCAGCCGCGCAGGATGGTGCGCCCGGCGTAGCGCGCGGCCGGGCCAAGCTCGCCCTCGATGCGGATCAGCTGGTTGTATTTTGCGGTGCGGTCGGAGCGCGACAGGCTGCCGGTCTTGATCTGGCCGCAGTTGGTGGCCACGGCCAGGTCGGCGATCGTGCTGTCCTCGGTCTCGCCGGAGCGGTGGCTCATCACCGCGGCATATCCGGCGCGGTGCGCCATCTCGACGGCCTCCAGGGTCTCGGACAGCGTGCCGATCTGGTTGACCTTGACCAGGATGGCGTTGGCGATGCCGTCCTCGATGCCGCGCGACAGCCGCTCCGGGTTGGTCACGAACAGGTCGTCTCCCACCAGCGTCAGCCTCTCGCCCAGCACATCGGTCAGGTGCTTCCAGCCGTCCCAGTCGTCCTCGGCCAAGCCGTCCTCGATCGAGACGATCGGGAAACGATCGGCCAGTGCCGCGAGGTAGTCGACCATGCCGCCGGCATCGAGCGACTTGCCCTCGCCAGCCAGCTCGTAGCGGCCGTCGCGGTAGAACTCGGTGGCGGCGCAGTCGAGCGCGAAGGTCATGTCCTCGCCCGGCCGGTAGCCGGCCTTCTCCACGGCGCGCGAGATGAAGCTCAGCGCCTCCTCGGCGGAGCGCAGGCCTGGGGCGAAGCCGCCCTCGTCGCCGACGTTGGTGTTGTGGCCGGCCTCCGACAAGCCCTTCTTCAACTGGGCGAACACCTCGGCGCCCATGCGCACCGCGTCGGCGATCGTGCCGGCGGAGACCGGCTGGATCATGAATTCCTGGATGTCGATCGGGTTGTCGGCGTGCTGGCCGCCGTTGACGATGTTCATCATCGGCACCGGCAGCACGCGGGCGAAGGCGCCGCCGACGTAGCGGTACAGCGGCGTCCCTGCGTCGGCGGCGGCGGCCTTGGCCACGCCCAGAGAGACGGCGAGGATGGCGTTGGCGCCGAGGCGGGCCTTGTTGGGCGTGCCGTCGAGGTCGATCAGGATCTGGTCGAGCGTGAGCTGCTCGGTGGCCTCCATGCCGTTGAGCGCGTCAAGGATCTCGCCCTCGATGGCGGAGCAGGCCTCCAGCACGCCCTTGCCGCCGTAGCGCGACCTGTCGCCGTCGCGTCGCTCGTGGGCCTCGTGGGCGCCGGTCGACGCGCCGGACGGGACGGCGGCGCGGCCGACGGCGCCGGACTCGAGCAGCACGTCGACCTCGACCGTCGGGTTGCCGCGGCTGTCGAGGATCTCTCGGGCGATGATGTCGCTGATGGCGGACATGGCGGGGTGCTCCGGGTCGTCGGGGTCACAGGCGTAACATCGCGGAGGGGTGGCGGGGAAGCGGAGGCAAGCAAGACCGGGCTCTGCCCGGACCCGCCCAGGGGCGAGCCGCCCCTGGACCGGCATGACTCAAGGGAAGCCGGTCCAGGGCGGCTCGCCCTGGCGGAGTTTGAGGCAGAGCCTCAACCTTGCCTGCTTCCGGCGGTCAGAGCTCCAGCCGCTCGCTGCGCCCCAGCGTGCAGCCGGCGATGAGCCAGCGCCCGTCCGGCTCGTGCTCCATGTCGTAGGAGGCCAGGGCGCCGTGCCCGTCCGGACCGACGACCTCGACCTTCTGGACGAGCGTGGCGTCGCCCTGCTGGAGGCCTGAGAAGGTGACGGAGCGGGGATGGACGAGGGCGGGGTAGGCCTGGCGCACGGCGGCGAGGAAGCGGGCGGCGGTGCCGAACTTCTGGCGGATCGGGGGTGCTGCGAAACTGAAGGCGGCCTCGGCGTCGCCCTGGGCGAAGGCGTCGATCTGCGCGCTGATGACGTGCTGGATCTCGCGCGCGTCGGGGGCGTCCTGGGCGTGGGCGGGGGCCGCGAGGGCGGCGGCCAGGCAGAGCACGGTCAGGGGGCGGCGCATCGGCGAACTCCCGGGCGGGTGGAGGAAGCAAGGCCGGGCCCTGCCCTGCCTGCCGGGAGGGATCGTGGCACGGATCAAGGGTGGCGGGGCGCCCCCGGGCGCCTGCCGGCAGCGACCCCCGGGCAAGTGCGGCCGATCGACCGCGGCAAGACCGCCCGGCAACGCCCGGTTGCGGTCGCCCCTGGTGCAGCCGTGCGACGACGGAGCACGGCCGGTGCCCAACCATCCGATCGGCAAACGCATTGATTCCGCGAAGCTGACGCAGTTAAGCCGTTTTTTCCAAGTCACGAGGTAATTGTCAATTTGATTTCGCGGGCTTCTCGCCTGGCGTGGTACTGGGACCTCAAGACCTGGAAGGAAGTCGTTCAGATGGACGGATCTCAGGAGATCAACGGTCAAGTCAGCGAGGCAGGCAGGATCGACCTTTTTCTTAGTAGAAGGATCACCGGCATTCGCGAGGCAAGGGGTGTCTCAGCCGAGACATTTGCCTCCCAGCTCGACATGCACCCTGACCTGCTGAACGCCTATGAATCAGGAGCCAGGAAGATACCGGCAACCCTGCTGTTCAGGATATCCCAAGTACATCGTGTAAGCCTCAGCTACATCTTCAGTGACGAGTCGCTGACGAACCCGCCCGTCTTCAACGCGGAGTGAGGCAGGTGTTCGGAGTGGATCGCACGCACCGCCTGCTCGAGCGGTGCCACATATGACCGTGGTGACCAATTCCTTCCAAAGGAAAAGGCTGGCGAAGCTCCTGATCCTGCTGTCGCAGCGGGTCTGCGACCAGCATGATTTCGAGGTCGCATCGAGCATCCTGCGCCTGGCAGAGACGTTCGTGCTGAAGTCGATGGTCAGCCCGGCCGAGAAGAGGCCAATCATCAAGCTGCTGGTTGCGGGTCACGAACTGCTCTGGACCCGCCGCCATCATGGCATCGTTTCTGTCCAGGCAGGTGCGAACGACCCCTGCTAGAGGCTGTTTCTGACCTGGCAGCACTTTGCCGTCCCCGCGGAAAAGCAATCGTCTTCTTTTTCTGAAGAAAAAGAAGCAAAAAGACTTTGCCCGTAAGCCACCGACGCGCCGCTGGTCCCAGCCTCCATTTAGCAAAGTTCTTTGGTTCTTTCTTTCAAGAAAGAACACGCTTCCTGCTCGTCGTGGTACATGGGGGCGAAGCCGGAAAGACCGGAACAGCCCCTGGATCGGTCGTCACGGCCACGCGGCCCGCGCAGGGCTGTCTCCTGGCGACTGCGGTCCGTTGTCCCAGGTGGACGTCCGATCGACGAACTCCCGTCGGCGCCGGTCCAGGGGCGCTGCCCCTGGCGGATCCCCGTCCTCAAGCAAGGGGCAGAACCCCGGCCCTGCCTGCTATCCTTTTGCAACCGCATCGAACAGCGCGAGCCTGCGCAGCAGCGCCGGCATGTCGTGGAGCGCGATCATGGTGGGCCCGTCGCTGGGCGCGTGGTCGGGGTCGGGGTGGGCCTCGACGAACAGGGCGGCGACGCCGACGGCCAGGGCGGCGCGGGCGAGGACGGGGGCGAACTCGCGCTGCCCGCCGGAGGCGCCGCCAAGGCCGCCCGGCTGCTGGACCGAGTGGGTGGCGTCGAACACGACCGGGCAGCCGGTGCGCGCCAGGATGGGGAGTGCGCGCATGTCGCTGACCAGCGTGTTGTAGCCGAAGCTGGCGCCGCGCTCGGTGAGCAGGATGCGGGTGTTGCCGGTGGCCGCGATCTTGGCGGCGACGTTCGCCATGTCCCACGGCGCCAGGAACTGGCCCTTCTTGACGTTGACGGCGGCGCCGGTCTCGCCGGCGGCGGCGAGCAGGTCGGTCTGGCGGCACAGGAAGGCGGGGATCTGCAGGATGTCGACGGCCTGCGCCGCGGGCGCGCAATGGGCGGCCTCGTGGACGTCGGTCAGCACGGGCACGCCCAGGCGCTCGCGGATGCGGGCCAGGATCTCCAGGCCCGCCGCAAGGCCGACGCCGCGGGCAGCACCGCCGCTGGTGCGGTTGGCCTTGTCGTAGCTGCTCTTGAACACCAGCGGGATGCCCAGCGCGCGGGTCATCTCCTGCAGGGCGGAAGCGACCTCGGTGGCGTGGGCCTCGCTCTCGATCTGGCAGGGGCCGGAGATCAGCACGAAGGGCCGGTCGTTGCCGAAGGTCACCGGGGCGGACGCGGGGCCGACGGTGACGGCGTGGGCGGGCGTGGCGGTCATGGGCGACTCCATGGGCGGCTCCGGGCGGGCGGGGATACAGGCGGGCGGGGATGCAGGCCGGCTCAGGGGCGCGCTGCGGCGACGGGCACCGCGGCCTCGTTGCGGCGCAGCGGCGGCAGCGTCCAGGGCGGGTCGTAGAACCACGACACCGCCTCGCCCTGCGGCGCCCAGGCGCTGCCCGTCAGCGCGGCGGCGAGGCGGGCGCGCGCCTGCGCCACGGCGCCGGGCGAGATCGAGCCGGTGTAGCGCAGCACGCCCACCGTCTCTGCGGGGACGGCCACGACGCGGACGCGGGCGTCGGTCGGGACGGGCGCGTCGGCCTCGGCGAGGCTGGCAGGCAGGAAGAAGCGGATGGTCCAGCGCCCGTCGGCGTCCTGCTGCTGCGCGACCGGCGCGGTCATGGCGATCGTCTCGCCGCCGCGGGCGGAAGCCACGGCGACCGGGGCGGTCATGGCGATGCGGGCGCTGCGGGTGTTGGCCCCGAAGATGTAGCCGGCGACGCGCCGGAAGCCGGTGCTGCGGGCGGAGAACTCCGTGCCGTCCACCGTGGTCTCGGCCGCGACGCGCGGGGCGTAGCGGCGGACCTCCACGCCGTCGGACAGGTGGGCCATGACCTCGTAGCGGGGCTGCTCGGTGCCCGAGCGCACGCCGACGACGGAGCAGGCGGTCAGCAGCAGGCCGGACAGCAGGGAGGCCATGGCGGTCCTCTTCAGGCGGGGCGGGGCAAGGCTGCCCAGGGCTGGGCGGCCCAGGGCTGGGCAGCCAGAGGCGGCACGGCCAGGAGCGGGACGGGCCGGAGCGGACGAAGGGCCGGGACGGCGCTGGGGCATCGTGCCAGGCTAGCGCAATGCCGGACCCCGCTCCACCCGCCCTGCTGCCAGCCCCGGTGCGGCTCGCCGTGCTGCGCCGGCCCGCCTTCGCGCTGCTGTTCCTGGCGACGAGCGTCTCCACGCTGGGCACGGCGATGAGCGCGATCGTGCTGAGCTTCGCCCTGCTCGCGCGGGGCTACTCCGCGTCCGCGGTCGGCCTGGTGATGGCCGCGGGGGCCGCGCCCGCGGTGATCCTGCTGGTGGCGGGCGGCGTCGCCGGGGACCGCCTGCCAAGGCGTGCGGTCATGGTGTGCGCCGACCTGCTGCGGTTCGCCTGCCAGGGCGCGCTGTCGCTGCTGCTGCTGCGCGGGCATCCGCCGCTGGCCGCGCTGATGGCGCTCGCCGGGCTCTGCGGCGCGGGCACCGCCTTCTACGGGCCGGCGGAGGGCGGGCTGATCCCGCAGGCGGCCGGGCCGGCGCACGTCAGGGAGGCCAACAGCCTGATCAGCCTGGCGGCCTCGCTGATCACGGTGGTCGGGCCGGCGCTCGGCGGGCTGGTGATGGCGCTGGGCGGCGCCGCGCTGGCGGTGGGCCTGGACGCGGCGTCCTACGCGCTCAGCGCGGGGCTGCTGTCGCTGATGCCGGCGACGGGCCGCGTGCGTCCCGCCGCCGCGCGCGCGTCCCTCCTGGCCGACCTGCGCGAGGGCTGGGGCGAGTTCGGGCGGCACCGCTGGCTCGGGCTGATGACGGTACAGTTCGGCCTGCTGAACCTGCTGGCGTTCCCGTCCTTCTTCCTTCTCGGCGCGGCCGTGTTCGCGGCGGAGCCCGGCGGTCTTGGAGGCGGCCTGGGAACCTGGGGGCTGGTGGTCTCGGCGTGCGGCGCGGGCGGCGCGGGCGGCGGGCTGATGATGCTGCGCTGGAGCCCGGGCCGGCCGCTCGTCGTGGTGGAGGCCGCGGTGGTGCTGACGGCGCTGCCGCTGGCGCTGCTGGCGCTCGGCGCCCCGGGTGCCGCGGTCGTGGCCGGCAGCGTGGCGATGGGCCTGGGGCTGGCGGCGGTGAACATCCTCATCGGCACCGCAGTCCAGGACAGCGTGCCCGACGCACTGCTGTCGCGGGTCAGCTCGGTGATCGGCCTCGCCGCGCAGGGGCTGACGCCGGTCGGCTTCGCGCTGTGCGGCCCGGCGGCGCAGCTCGTCGGCGTGCGGCCGGCGCTGGGCGGCGGCGCGCTGGTCCTGGTCGCCAGCGCGGTGGCGATGCTGGGGGCGCGCGAGATCCGGGAATACCGGGCGCCCGGAAAGACGGGACTGCGTGCCGCAGACCTCCTGGATGGCCGGTTAGGCAAGCAAGGTTGAGGCTCTGCCTCAAACTCCGCCAAAGGCAAGCCTTTGAAATCCGCTCCTTAAGTCAGGGTTTCCAAAGGGCTCGGCCCTTTGGCGGGTCCGGGCAGAGCCCGGCCTTGCTTGTCACACCAGCCGCGCCTGCCGGACCGCCGCCTTGATGAACCCTGCGAACAGCGGGTGCGGGTCGAACGGCTTGCTCTTCAGCTCGGGGTGATACTGCACGCCGATGAACCAGGGGTGGTCGGCGCGCTCGACGATCTCGGGCAGCACGCCGTCGGGCGAGAGGCCGGAGAAGCGCAGGCCGGTGGCCTCCAGCGCGTCGCGGTAGTGGACGTTGACCTCGTAGCGGTGCCGGTGGCGCTCCTCGATCGCGGTGGCGCCATACAGCGACGCTGCCAGCGAGCCCGGCGCCAGCGTCGCGGGATAGGCGCCGACGCGCATGGTGCCGCCGAGCTCCCCGCTCGCGGCGCGGCGCTCGACCTCGTCGCCGCGGGCCCACTCGGTGAGCAGGCCGACGACGGGGGTGTCGCTGGGGCCGAACTCGGTGGACGAGGCGTCCGGCATCCCGGCCTGGTGGCGGGCGGCCTCGATCACGGCCATCTGCATGCCGAAGCAGATGCCGAGGAACGGCACCCGCCGCTCGCGCGCGAAGCGGACCGCGGCGATCTTGCCCTCCGTCCCGCGCTCGCCAAAGCCTCCGGGCACCAGGATGCCGTGCACGTCCTCCAGCCGGCCCACGGCACCCGGCTGCTCGAACACCTCCGCGTCGACCCAGTCGAGGCGCACGCGCACCCGGTTGGCGATGCCGCCGTGGGCCAGCGCCTCGGCGAGCGACTTGTAGCTGTCGAGCAGGTTCGTGTACTTGCCGACCACCGCGATGCGCACCTCGCCCTCGGGGTGGCGCACGACCTCGACGATGCGCTGCCAGCGCGACAGGTCGGGCGCCGCGTCGTGGGCGAGCCCGAAGTGGCGCAGCACCTCGCGGTCCATGCCCTGCGCGCTGTAGGCGATCGGCACGGCGTAGATCGTGTCGACGTCGAGCGCCGCGATCACCGCCTCCGGCCGCACATTGCAGAAGTTGGCGATCTTGCGCCGCTCGTTGTCGGGGATCGCGCGGTCGCAGCGGCACAGCAGCATCTGCGGCTGGATGCCCAGGCTGAGCAGCTCCTTGACCGAGTGCTGCGTCGGCTTGGTCTTCAGCTCGCCCGCCGTCGGGATCCACGGCACCAGCGTCAGGTGGACGAACATCGTCCGCTCCGGGCCGAGGTCGTTGTGCAGCTGGCGGATCGCCTCGAGGAACGGCAGGCTCTCGATGTCGCCGACGGTGCCGCCGATCTCGATCAGCGCGAAGTCGAGGTCCGCGGTGTCGCGGGTGATCGCCTCCTTGATGGCGTCGGTGATGTGCGGGATCACCTGCACCGTGGCGCCGAGGTAGTCGCCGCGCCGCTCGCGGGCGATCACCTCGGAGTAGATGCGCCCCGTGGTCGCGTTGTCCGACTTCGTGGCGTGCACGCCGGTGAAGCGCTCGTAGTGGCCGAGGTCGAGGTCGGTCTCCGCGCCGTCGTCGGTGACGAACACCTCGCCGTGCTGGTACGGGCTCATCGTGCCGGGGTCGACGTTGAGGTAGGGGTCGAGCTTGCGCAGGCGGACGCTGTAGCCGCGGGCCTGCAGGAGGGCGGCCAGGGCGGCCGAGGCAAGGCCCTTGCCGAGCGAGGAGACCACGCCACCGGTGATGAAGACGTACCGTGTCATGGGAGACCCCCTTACACCGGATGGCCGGGCGGCGGGAACCCCAGGGCGGTCAAGGAAGCACGGCTGGGCTCTGCCCAGACCCGCAAAGGGTCCAAGGACCCTTTGATCCCTTGACTTAAGTAGAGGATTCCAAAGGCTTGCCTTTGGCGGAGTTTGAGGCAGAGCCTCAACCTTGCATCCTGACCTCCTCCGCAGCCCGCCGCCCGCTCAGGATCGCGCCCCCCACCGTGCCGGCGAGTCCGTCGTCGCGCACCGCCTCGCCGGCGAACACCAGGCGCCCCCCGGCCAGCGGCCGCCCCAGCGACTCGCGCCGCGCATGCTGCCCGGGCAGAGCATAGGCGTAGGCGCCGAGGAACAGCGGGTCGCTGCCCCAGGCCGTCTCGACCGCGTCCGCCGCGAAGGCGCGGCCGGCCCCCGCCCCGAGGGCGAGGCGAAGCTGACCGCGCGCCCAGTCGGCGGCGACGCCGGGCAGGGCGCCGGCCAGGTCCCACGCGGCGCGGCCGCCGAAGAAGCCGACCACGTGGTCCGCCCCGTCGGGCCAGACCTGCGCCACCAGGCCGCCCTCGCCGGCGCGGAAGCGGCGCTCCACGGTGCAGCTGTCGGGCAGGCCCAGCCTGTCCGCGCCGGCCGCGCGCAGCGCGACCTTGCTCAGCAAACCCATCGGCAGGCCGTGCAGCGCGTCCTGCGTCGCGGGCGGCAGCTCGGGATGGAAGCGGATCGCGCCGGCCCGGAGCACGCCGGTGGAGACGGTGACGATACACGCGTCGGCCCGCAGCGTGCCGCGCGGCGTGTCGACGCGGACGCCGGGGCCGCTCCAGTCGATGCGGGTCGCCGGCGTGTGCAGGCGGGCTGCGGCCACCTCGGCGGCGTGGGTCGCGAGCAGCAGGTCGCCCAGGCCGCCGGCGGCGCGCAGGTTGGTGCCGCCCAGCGCGTTGCGGTGCCAGTCGCGCACGGACAGCACGTCCGCGTCGGCGGCGGCGATCACCGCGCCCTCCCAAGTCTCCAGCGTCGCGCGCCAGGGATCGTCGCCAAGAGCGTCGGCGGCATCGGCAAGGCTCGTGTCGGCCTCCGGCGCGAGCCGGGCCATCCGGTCGAGGACGGCGGCGGTCCAGCGCGACTCCGCGTCGGCGTAGGCGGCGCGCTCGGCCGCGGTGGCGGGGCGGGCGTCGACGAACAGGCGCGCGGTGTGCATCTCCGGGGCGTCGAGCAGCGCGTGGCCCCGGGCGCGGGCGAGGTCGGCCAGCGGGTTGCGCCCGGCGTCGTGCAGCCAGGACGCGCCGTGGTCGAAGGCGGCGCCGCCAAGGGCCGCGGGGCGCTCGGTGCGGGCGCGGCCGCCGCAGCGGGACCCGGCCTCGATCAGGGTCACGGCAATGCCGGCGGCCCGCAGCGCGGCGGCGGCCGCCAGGCCGGCGGCGCCGGCGCCCACGATCGCGACGTGGTCGGCAGTCACCGGGAGCGGCAAGTCAGCAAGGCTGGGCTCTGCCCAGACCCGCAAAGGGTCCGAGGACCCTTTGATCCCT
>CAXSFE010000106.1:0-12439 GCA_964236585.1 uncultured Acetobacteraceae bacterium | reverse complement strand
CGGAATGCCCATGACCTGCCTGTTCCGAAAAGCCCTCGTGCAGGCAGCATTAGACACGGCGATCCTGAATCCGGAGTGAAGGGCCGGGCGCCGGCCGGGTGGCGTTGCGCGGGGCTGGCAGGGGGGTCACGGTGGCGGAGCCTCGGGCGGCACGGGCCGCGCGGCACGCGGGGGAGGACGGGATGGCGCGGAGCTGGATGCGGCGTGGCGCGGGCCTGGCGCTGGCGGCCTCGGTGCTGGCCGGGGTGGCGTGCGGGCGCGCGGCGGCGGCCGAGATGGCGGAGTTCATGGTGCCGTCGGGCGATCCAGGCATTGCGCTGTACGTGCGCAACAAGCATCCGGCGGGGCTCGACCACTTCTCGCCGGACCGCACGCTGCTCTACGTGCACGGGGCGACCTATCCGGCGGAGACGGCGTTCGACCTGCCGGTGGGGGGCGCGTCGATGATGGACCTGCTGGCCGAGCGGGGCTTCGACGTGTGGCTGCTCGACGTGCGGGGCTACGGGCGCTCCACTCGGCCGGCGGAGATGGACGCGCCGGCGGAGGCGCATGGGCCGATCGTGGACACCGCGACGGCGGCGCGCGACGTGGGCTCGGTGGTGGAGTTCATCCGGCAGAGGCGGGGGGTGGCGAAGCTCGACCTGATGGGTTGGTCGTGGGGGACCTCGATCATGGGGCTCTACACGTCCGAGCACGACGACGTGGTCAACCGGCTCGTGCTGTACGCGCCGATGTGGCTGATGCGCGAGGCGCCGCCGGCGGACGCGCCGCCGCTGGGGGCGTATCGCAGCGTGACGCGGGCGGATGCGCGGGCGCGCTGGCTCAAGGGGGTGCCGGAGGGGGCGCGCGAGGCGCTGATCCCGGCGGGGTGGTTCGACCAGTGGGCGGATGCGACGTTCGCGACCGATCCGGTGGGGGCGGCGCAGAGCCCGCCGGTGCTGCGGGCGCCGAACGGGATCGTGGCGGACAGCCGGGCGTACTGGATGGCGGGGCGGCCACTGTACCAGCCGTCGGCGATCACGGTGCCGACGCTGATCATCGACGCGGAGTGGGATGCGGACCTGCCGACGTACCAGGCGGCGGGGTATTTCGCGGCGTTGACGCGGGCGCCGTACAAGCGGTGGGTGCAGCTGGGGGAGGGGACGCATACGGTGATGCTGGAGAAGAACCGGATGCAGTTCGTGCATGAGGTTGAGGGGTTTTTGGAGGAGGACGGGGCGGTGGGGGTGAAGTGAGGGGGTAGGATGGGGGTGCGGGGGTGCGGGAAGCAGATGATATCCGCACACTGACGCGTCGACGTGATGCTGCTTCAAGCCATGGTCGGTTTTTGGTGGGAAGCGGACTGGCTGCTTCTAAGAAACGAACAGAAATAGCCGATGTCCGGATCGTCTTGGAACGGCGGACAGCAAACCGTGATAAAGCAGACAAGCGACATCCTGGGCGGAATGCTGGGTCATTGATGAGTGTAATCAGACCAGAGTTGGACTTTTACATAAATGTCGTCCGACATTCATACCAGACTTCACGGACCTCATCATGACCTTACGGTTCCTAATCTGCGCGACAGTGACCGCAATCAGCGCCGTCGTAAGCCTTGGCTTCTCCATCACGGCCTGTCGCTCCGGGTCGGGCGAAGCGCAATCCCTCGGGCTCTACACCGCTGCCCGGAGCCTCGCCTTGTTCATCGCGAGCGTCGCCGCGTTTTCGGTTGGGGCGCCAGCGTGGCTGGAATGTGTGGCCTGCTGTATGATTGTCGTCCAAGTGTGCGACGCCGTGATTGGATTTATGATCCAGGATCGCCTTAAGACTTTTGGCCCTGCCGCAACGGCGCTCCTCAATCTTGCAGCACTGACCTGGCTCCTATCCTGATCCGTGAATGATGCGTTCGTTCAGCCGGAGTAAGATGTGCACCTGTTTCTGCTACCTGTCTGAAGGCGGAACATCGTGTTCCACAAAACCAGGTCAACTATATACCCGCACGTATGTCCGCTTCGGAGCAGCCAATCAAGAGAGCCCTGGCCTTGCTTTCTGTCGCTTCGACGGCGGTCTGCACACCCTTTCCGCCGCTGGTCCTGCCAGAAACGCATCCTCAACTGCTTCTTACCCCGTGACAGCAATGCTAGCACCGCCTGATGGATGGGGAGCGCGCACGTGGCCGGCAGCCTGAGCATCCGCAACGTCGATGACGAGCTGATCGCGCGATTGAAGCGGCGCGCGGCGCGGCATGGGCAGTCGGCTGAGGCGGAGGTGCGCGACATCCTGCGTCACGTCCTCGAAGGCGAGGCCGAGACGGATTTTGCGGTGTTGTCGGCCGAGCTGCGCCGTCTCACGGCCGGGCGTCGGCATACCCCTGCCGAGGTGCTGCAACGTGAGGGACGCGACGAGCGGTGAGGACGCTGGTGGTGGACGCCAGCGTGGCCATCAAGTGGGTCGTCGAGGAGCCGGGCACGGCGGTGGCGGTGGCGGTGCGGCGTCACCGCCTGTGCGCTCCGGACCTGCTGGTGGCGGAGTGCGCCAACATCCTGTGGAAGAAGGTGAGGCGCCGCGAGCTGGACGAGGTCGAGGCACTGCTTGCGGCCCGGCTGCTGGAGCGTTGCGATGTCGAGCTGATGCCGATGCGGCGGATGCTCGGGGGGGGGGGCGACGAGGCTGGCCGTGTTCCTGGGGCATCCGGCGTATGACTGCCTGTTTCTGGCGCTGGCGCAGTCCGGCGGCCATGCGTTCGTCACGCCGACGAGCGGCTGTGCGCCAGGGTGGCGGAGCGGGGCTGCCGGTCGAGGTGATGGGTCTCTCGGCTGCGGGAAGCCGGCTGGGCTCGCGGGCGAGCCGGTAGGGCTTGCGCGGGATGGAGCGGCGCCCGGGCGGCGTGCGTCGGCTCCAGCCGTACGCGACGGGCAGTGCGATCCGGGTTCCGGGCTTCAATGAGCGCCGGTCCAGGGCGGCTCGCCCTGGCGGGTCCAGGGCAGAGCCCTGGCCTTGCTACGCCCGCTTCCGCACCTTCCCGGCCCCGACCGCCGGCAGCAGCGGCCGCAGGAACCGCCCGGTGTGGCTCTCTGCGCAGGCCGCGACCGCCTCCGGCGTCCCCTCGGCGACGACCCGCCCGCCGCCTTCGCCGCCTTCCGGGCCGAGGTCGAGCAGCCAGTCCGCCGTCTTGATGACCTCGAGGTTGTGCTCGATGACGACGACGGTGTTGCCCTGGGCGACGAGGGCGTGGAGCACCTCCAGCAGCTTGCGCACGTCCTCGAAGTGCAGTCCGGTGGTGGGCTCGTCGAGGATGTAGAGGGTGCGGCCGGTTGCGCGCTTGGCCAGTTCCTTGGAGAGCTTGATGCGCTGCGCCTCGCCGCCGGAGAGGGTGTTCGACGACTGGCCGAGGGCGATGTAGCCGAGGCCGACCTGCTGGAGGATGCGCAGGCGGTCGTGGATGCGGGTCTGGGCGGAGAAGTAGGGCACGGCCTCGTCGACGGTCATGGCGAGGACTTCTGCCACCGACTTGCCGCGGAACTTCACCTCCAGGGTCTCGCGGTTGTAGCGGGCGCCCTTGCAGGTGTCGCAGGTGACGAAGACGTCGGGGAGGAAGTGCATCTCGATCTTGATGACGCCGTCGCCCTGGCAGGCCTCGCAGCGGCCGCCCTTGACGTTGAAGGAGAAGCGCCCGGACTTGTAGCCGCGCGCCTTGCTTTCCGGGAGCTCGGCGAACCAGTCGCGGATGGGCGCGAACAGGTCGGTGTAGGTCGCGGGGTTGGAGCGGGGCGTGCGGCCGATCGGGCTCTGGTCGATGTCGATGATCTTGTCGAGCTGGTCGAGGCCGTCGATGCGCGCGTGCGGGGCGGGGACCTCGCCGGAGCCCATCAGCCGGCGCGACGCGGCCTTGTAGAGCGTGTCGACGACGAGGGTGGACTTGCCCCCGCCGGAGACGCCGGTGACGCAGGTGAAGGTGCCGAGCGGGAAGTCGGCGGACACGTCGCGCAGGTTGTTGCCGGTGGCGCCGACGACGCGGATCACCCGCTTGGGGTCGGTGGGGCGGCGCGCGGGGATCTCGATGCGCACGCGGCCGGAGAGGTAGGCGCCGGTAATGGAGTCGGGGTTGGCCTCGACCTCGGCGGGGGTGCCGCGGGCGATGACGTGGCCGCCGTGGATGCCGGCCGCGGGGCCCATGTCGATCAGGTAGTCGGCGGCGCGGATCGCGTCCTCGTCGTGCTCGACCACGAGCACGGTGTTGCCCAGCGCCTTGAGGCGGCGCAGCGTGCCCAGCAGGCGCTCGTTGTCGCGCTGGTGCAGGCCGATGGAGGGCTCGTCGAGCACGTAGAGCACGCCGGTCAGGCCGGAGCCGATCTGGCTGGCGAGGCGGATGCGCTGGCTCTCGCCGCCGGACAGGGTGGTGGAGCCACGGGCGAGCGAGAGGTAGTCCAGGCCGACGTCGACGAGGAACTGCAGGCGCTCGACGATCTCGCGCAGGATGCGGCCGGCGATGGCGGCGCGCTGCGGGGTGAGCTGGGCCTCCACGCCGCGGAACCACTCCAGGGCGCGGCGGATCGACAGCTCGGAGGCGGCGGCGATGGTGAGGTCGGCGATGCGCACGGCGAGCGACTCGGGCTTGAGGCGGGCGCCGTCGCACACCTTGCAGGGCACCTCGGCCTGGTAGCGGCTCATCTCCTCGCGCGCCCAGGCGGAGTCCGTCTCCGCCCAGCGCCGCGCCAGGTTGCCCAGCACGCCCTCGAACGTCTTGGTGACGCTGTAGGCGCGGAGGCCGTCCTTGTAGGTGAACTCGACCTTCGCGTCGCCGGTGCCGTGCAGGACGGCGTCGCGCACGGCCTGCGGCAGGTCCTCCCACGGCGTGCGCGTGCTGACGCGGTGGTGGCGCGCGAGGCTGGACAGGGTCTGGTCGTAGTACTGGCTCTGCCCGCCGGTCCAGGGCGCGATGGCGCCGTCGGCGAGGCTGCGGCGCTCGTCGGGGACCACGAGCGCTGGGTCGAACACCTGCTCGATGCCCAGGCCGTCGCAGGCGGGGCAGGCGCCGTGCGGGCTGTTGAAGGAGAACAGCCGCGGCTCGATCTCCTCGATGGTGAAGCCGCTGACCGGGCAGGCGAAGCGCGAGGAGAACACGGTGCGCTCGCCCGGGCCCGGCGCCTGGCCGGGGGCGAGCTGGGCCGCGTGGGTCGGCGTCGCGGCGTCGGCCACTGCAAGCGGGCCCTTGCCCGCAGCCGGCGCCGCGTCGTCGGCGGCGAGCTTCGCCTCCGCCGCCGCCAGCGCCGCCGCCTTCGTGCGCGGCCCGGCCTTCGGCTCGGCAACCTTCGCGGGTGCCTCGGGCGCGGGCTTCGGCGTGTCGGCGTTCTCGGCGTACATCACGCCGTCGGCCAGGGCGAGGCCGGTCTCGAAGCTGTCCGCAAGCCGCCCCTCGGTGCCCGCGCGCACCACGACGCGGTCCACCACCGCCTCCAGCGTGTGCTTGAGCTTGCGGTTGAGCATCGGCACCTCGCCGATGTCGTAGAGCGTGCCGTCCACCTTGGCGCGGGTGAAGCCGCGGCGCTGCAGCTCGGCCAGCTCCTTGCGGTACTCGCCCTTCCGGTCGCGCACCACGGGCGCCAGCAGCAGCAGCCGCGTGCCGTCGGGCATCGCCATCACCCGGTCCACCATCTGGCTCACGGTCTGCGCCTCGATCGGCAGGCCGGTCGCCGGCGAGTACGGCGTCCCCGCCCGCGCCCACAGCAGGCGCATGTAGTCGTGGATCTCGGTCACCGTGCCGACGGTGGAGCGCGGGTTGCGGCTGGTCGTCTTCTGCTCGATCGAGATCGCGGGCGAGAGGCCCTCGATGCTGTCCACGTCCGGCTTGCCCATCAGCTCCAGGAACTGGCGCGCATAGGCGGATAGGCTCTCCACGTAGCGGCGCTGCCCCTCGGCGTAGATCGTGTCGAACGCCAGCGACGACTTGCCCGAGCCGGACAGCCCCGTGATCACGGTCAGCTGGTCGCGCGGGATCACCACCTCGACGTTCTTGAGGTTGTGCTCGCGCGCGCCACGCACGTGGATGTTGCCGGCCATGCGGGGGTCCGTTCTCGTCGTTCTCAGGGTGTTCCGCAGTGTAGGGGGGCGGGGGCGGCAGCGCCAGCCAGGCAAGGCAAGGCCGGGGAGCGAGCCGCTCCCCGGACCCCGGCGCTCCCGGGAGGCCGGCGCAGGCGGTGCCACGCTGATGTCCGGACGGAGGTCAGGGCACGGGTGCGAAGCGCAAGGAGCCGTCTTGCATCGCACCGTCGGAGGGATCAACTGTCCGAGCGCCGGAACAAAACAGGATCGGTGGCGGCCGGGCAGAGCTGCGGCGCCGGCAACGGCGACTGGCCGGCACGTCCCCGCAGGTCTATAGGTACATCACCCCGATTGGCAGCGACGACGACAAGAGGATTTCCATGGCAGGCAGCGTCAACAAGGTCATCCTGGTGGGCAACCTCGGCAAGGACCCCGAGGTGCGCAACACCCAGTCCGGCGGCAAGATCGTCAACCTCACGGTCGCCACCAGCGAGACCTGGAACGACAAGGCCTCGGGCGAGCGCAAGGAGAAGACGGAGTGGCACCGCGTCGTCATCTTCGACGAGCGCATCGCGGACGTCGCAGAGCGTTACCTGAAAAAAGGCGGCAAGGTTTACGTCGAGGGTACGCTTCAGACCCGCAAATGGACCGACCAGTCCGGGCAGGAGAAGTACACCACTGAGGTCGTGCTTGATCGGTTCCGTAGCAATCTCACCCTGCTCGGCTCCGGTCGCGGCGGCGATGAAGAGGGCGGGAACGGCGGCTACTCCGGCGGCGGCCAGGCCTCCGGCGGCAGCTACAACCGTGACCGCGCTGCCCCTGCCGCCCGCCCGGCCGCGCCCGCGCGTAGCCCCGCCCCCTCGGGCAACCAGGGCGGCCAGCAGGGCGGCGGTTGGGACAACGGCGGCGGCGACCTCGACGACGAGATCCCGTTCTAGGCGCGGGGGAAAAGTCCAGTGTCGCACTTGGCCATGTCGCGCGTCGTCCGGCTCCATGAGACCGGCGGCCCCGAGGTCCTGCGCGTCGAGCCGCGCGAGGTCCCCGTGCCCGGCCCCGGCGAGGTCCTGCTCCGCGTGCACGCCATCGGCCTGAACCGCGCCGAGGCGATGTACCGTCTCGGCGCCTACCTCGAGCCCACGCCGCTGCCCACCACGATCGGCTACGAGGCGTCCGGCGTGGTCGAGGCCGTGGGCGAGGGTGTCGCCGGCTTCGCGCCCGGCGACCACGCCAGCACCATCCCCGCCTTCTCCATGAGCCGCCACGGCGTCTACGGCGACCACGCCCTGGTGCCGGCGCACGCCGTCGCCCGTCACCCCGGGCGCCTGTCCTTCGAGGAGGCGACCTCGATCTGGATGCAGTACCTGACCGCCTGGGGCGGCCTGGTCGAGGTCGGCGGGCTGCGCGCCGGCCAGGCCGTGATCGTCACCGCCGCGTCGAGCAGCGTCGGCCTCGCCGCGCTGCAGATCGCCCGCCAGCTCGGCGCCATCTCCATCGCGACCACCCGCAGCGGCGACAAGGCCGCCGCCCTGCGCGAGGCCGGCGCCGACCACGTCGTGGCCACCGACCACCAGGACCTCGCCGCCGAGGTCGCCCGCATCACCGGTGGCCGGGGCGCCGAGCTGGCGTTCGACCCGGTCGCCGGGCCCGGCGTCGAGGTGCTGGCGCAGTGCATGGCGATGCACGGCAGCATCATCCTCTACGGGCGCCTGACCAGCGGGGACACGCCGTTCCCGCTGGTCGCCGCGATGCAGAAGCAGCTGCGCGTGCAGGGCTACACCCTGTTCCAGGTCACCTCCGACCCGGCGTGGCTGGAGCGCGGCAAGGCGTTCGTCACCGCAGGCCTGGAGTCGGGCGCGCTGCGGCCGGTGATCGCGCGGGTGTTCGCGCTCGACGACATCGCCGACGCGCACCGGTTCATGGAGAGCAACCAGCAGACCGGCAAGATCGTCGTCGTGCCCTAGGCGAGGGCGAGGCTCTGCCTCGCGCTCCGGCCAAGGGCTCTGCCCTTGGCGATCCCGCCAGGGGCGAGCCGCCCCTGGACCGGCCTCCCTGGAGTTCGCCGCACGGTCCGTGCGGCGGACTCCAGGGAGGGGTTTCCAAAGGCCCCTGGCCTTTGGCGGGTTTGGGCAGAGCCCAATCTTACTTTCCTGACAGGACCCCGCATTGAGCGACACCGACACGCCCACCGGCCACGCCGACATGCTCCCCGTGGTGCTCGAGGAGGAGATGAAGCGCTCCTACCTCGACTACGCGATGTCGGTGATCGTCAGCCGCGCGCTGCCCGACGCGCGCGACGGCCTCAAGCCGGTGCACCGGCGCATCCTGTACGCGATGTACGAGAGCGGCTACACGCCGGACAAGCCGTTCCGCAAGTCCGCGCGCGTCACCGGCGACGTGATGGGCAAGTACCACCCGCACGGCGACGCCTCGATCTACGACGCGATGGTGCGCATGGCGCAGCCCTGGTCGATGCGGGTGCTGCTGATCGACGGGCAGGGCAACTTCGGCTCCATCGACGGCGACCCGCCGGCGGCGATGCGCTACACCGAGTCGCGGCTGTCGAAGCCGGCGATGACGCTGCTCGCCGACATCGACCGCGACACCGTCGACTTCCAGCCGAACTACGACGAGAGCGAGAGCGAGCCGCGCGTGCTGCCGGCGGCGTTCCCGAACCTGCTGGTCAACGGGGCGGCCGGCATCGCGGTGGGCATGGCCACCAACATCCCGCCGCACAACCCGTCCGAGATCATCGACGCGACGCTGATGCTGATCCGCGAGCCGGACACCACGCTCGAGCAGATCATGGCGGTGGTGCCCGGCCCGGACTTCCCCACGGGCGGGCTGATCCTGGGGCGTGCGGGCATCCGCTCCGGCTTCGAGACCGGGCGCGGCTCGATCATCATCCGGGCGCGCGCGGCCTTCGAGGAGATGCGCGGCAACCGCTTCATGATCGTGGTCACCGAGCTGCCCTACCAGGTGAACAAGGCGACGCTGCAGGAGCGCATCGCCGAGCTGGTGCGCTCCAAGACCGTGGAGGGCATCAGCGACATCCGCGACGAGAGCGACCGCTCCGGCATGCGCCTCGTGATCGAGCTCAAGCGGGAGGCGACGCCGGAGGTGGTGCTGAACCAGCTCTACCGCTTCACCTCGCTGCAGACGAGCTTCGGCATCAACATGCTGGCGCTCGACAACGGGCGCCCGCGGCTGATGGGGCTGCGCGACGCGCTGATGTGCTTCGTCACCTTCCGCGAGGAGGTGATCCTCAGGCGATCGCGCTTCGACCTGATGAAGGCGCGCGAGCGGGCGCACCTGCTCGTGGGCCTGGCGATCGCGGTCGCCAACATCGACGAGGTCATCCGCCTGATCCGCGCGGCGCCGGACGCGGCCTCGGCGCGCGCCGGGCTGATGGGGCGCGACTGGGCGTCGGGCGACGTGCTGCCGCTGCTGCGGCTGATCGACGACAGCGGCAACCTGGTCACCGACCACCCGGACGGCGCCACCGTGCGGCTGACTGAGGCGCAGGCGCGCGGCATCCTGGAGCTGCGGCTGCAGCGGCTGACCGGGCTGGAGCGCGACAAGATCCAGGCGGAGCTGACCGAGGTCGCGACGAGGATCGCCGACCTGCTGGAGATCATCGCGAGCCGCCCGCGGCGGATGGAGGTGATGGAGGCCGAGCTGCTGACGGTGCGCGCGCTGATCGCCAGCCCGCGGCTGACGCAGATCGTCGACGCCGCCGCCGACCAGGACGACGAGAGCCTGATCGAGCCGGGGCAGATGGTCGTCACCATCACCCGCGACGGCTTCATCAAGCGCACGCCGCTCGAGACCTACCGCGCGCAGAACCGCGGCGGGCGCGGGCGCACGGCGGCTGGCACGCGCGGCGACGACGTGGTGACGCGCTCGTTCAACGCGCACACCCACCAGTGGGTGCTGTTCTTCTCCTCCGGCGGCAAGGCGTTCCGCGAGAAGGTCTGGCGCCTGCCGGAGGCCAGCCCGACCGCGAAGGGCCGCGCGCTCGTCAACCTGCTCCCGGAGCTGGGGGCGGACAGCGTCACCACCGTGCTGCCGCTGCCGCTCGACGCGGCGCTGTGGGACCGCCTGCACCTGCTGTTCGCGACGGCCAGCGGCGGCGTGCGGCGCAACCGGCTGTCCGACTTCGGCCGCATCCGCACTTCCGGCCTGATCGCGATGAAGCTCGACGAGGGGGACCGGCTGATCGGCGTGGCGACCTGCCGCGAGGGCGACGACGTGATGCTGTCCACGCGGCTGGGCAAGTGCATGCGCTTCCAGCTCACCGACGACTCCGTGCGCGTGTTCGCGGGGCGCGACAGCTCCGGCGTGCGCGGCATCCGGCTGGGCAAGGGCGACGAGGTGAACAGCCTGTCCGTGCTGACCCACGTGGACGCGAGCGTCGCCGAGCGCGCCGCCTTCCTGCGCGCCGCCGCCCTGCGCCGGCGCAGCGGCGGGCTGGAGGAGGAGGCGGCCGAGGTCGCCGCCGAGGCCGAGCCGGGCAGCGAGACCGCCCGCGAGGTCGCGGCCAGCACGGAGACCGAGGAGGCGCCGGCCGAGACCGGCGCCGACGACACGGTCGCCGAGGTCAGCCTGGATGCCGGGCAGATGCAGCGCATGGAGGACGCCGAGGAGGTCCTGCTCACCGTGACCAACGGGGGGTTCGGCAAGCGCTCGTCCGCGTACGACTACCGCGTCACCGGCCGGGGCGGGCAGGGGATCACCAACATCCTGCTCTCGGCGCGCACCGGCACGGAGGTGGTCGCCACGCTGCCGGTGCGGCGCGGCGACGACGTGATGCTGGTCACCGACGCCGGCCGGCTGATCCGCGTGCCGGCCGACCAGGTGCGCATCACCGCGCGCCAGACCATGGGCGTCACCCTGTTCCGCTGCGACAAGGGCGAGCACGTCACCAGCGTGTTCCCCGTGCTCGAGCCCGCCGCCGGCCCGGACGACGTCTCGCCCGAGGCCGCCTCCGGCCCCGGCCAGCCCTCGCGCGACGGCGGGATGGAGCCGGGCGGCAGCGGCGACGACGCTTCGGACGGCGCCGGGCCCGGCAACGGCCCCGCCGTCGGCACGGCCCCGGGCGACGAGGGCGGCGGCGTGGACGACGCGATCCCCGACGGGCCGTCCGGCCGTGTCTGACGCGGCCCCCGCCCCGGGAGCCCCCGTCCTGGCCGCGCCGCCGCGCCGGGTGGGCGTCTACCCCGGGACCTTCGACCCCGTGACCAACGGGCACCTCGACATCATCGGCCGCGCCGCCCGCCTGGTGGACCGGCTCGTGGTGGGGGTTGCCGTCAACACCGGCAAGTCGCCGCTGTTCGGCCTCGACGAGCGCGTCGAGCTGGTGGCCGCCGAGATGACGGCGCTCGCCGAGCGCACCGGCACCGTGATCGAGGTGGTCGGCTTCGAGTGCCTGCTGATCGATCTCGCCCGCCAGCACGGGGCGGCGATGATCGTGCGCGGGCTGCGCGCGGTGTCGGACTTCGACTACGAGTTCCAGATGGCGGGGATGAACTCCCGCCTGGACAGCGGCGTGGAGACGGTGTTCCTGATGGCCAGCGAACGGCACCAGTTCATCTCCTCGCGCTTCGTCAAGGAGATCGCGCGCCTCGGCGGCGACATCTCCTCCTTCGTGCCGCCCCTGGTGCACGAGCGCACCCTGCAGCACTACCGAAGCCCTCCCGGAGCCCCGTGATGCAACGCCGCACCCTTCTCGCCACCCTCGCCGCTGGAGCCCTCATGTCCGACGCCGCCGCCAACGCCCAGACCCCGGGCCAGACGCCCGCAGAGAACGACCCGTCCAACATGGTCAACATGAAGCTCAAGGACGGCGTGGTGGTGATCCGCCTGCGCCCCGACCTGGCGCCGCTGCACGTCGAGCGGGTCAAGACGCTGTGCGCGCAGAAGTTCTACGACAACACGCCGTTCCACCGCGTGATCGAGGGCTTCATGGCGCAGGGCGGCGACCCGACCGGCACCGGCACCGGCGGCAGCCAGCTCCCCGACGTCAAGGCCGAGTTCACCCGCGAGGCGCACTTCCTGCGCGGCACCGTGGGCGCCGCGCGCTCGAGCAGCCCGAACAGCGCCAACTCGCAGTTCTACATCATGTTCGCCCCGGCCCCGAGCCTGGACGGCCAGTACACCATCTGGGGCAATGTCGTCTCCGGCATGGAGTTCGTCGACAAGATCAAGCGCGGCAACCCGTCCAGCAACGGCATCGTCGCGCCGCCGCCGGACCGGGTGCTGTCCATGCGGCTGGCGACCGACAACAGCTAGGAAGGCCAGGGGCTCTGCCCCTGGACCCCGCCAAAGGCCAAGCCTTTGGAAACCTCGACTTCGGGCCTGTGCTTATGTGCGCCGGTCCAGGGCGGCTCGCCCTGGCGGGGTCCAGGGGCAGAGCCCCTGG
>CAXSFE010000105.1:0-13089 GCA_964236585.1 uncultured Acetobacteraceae bacterium | reverse complement strand
ACAGGCGGTGCAGATCGGTGCTCCACGCCTGTCGTCGGGTCCGTGCAACACAGTCAGGCCAAGGCCAAGGTGACGCGCGCCGCTGCCAGACAGACCGGCATCCGCATGACGGAGCTAGAGGCCGAGGTCACCCGGCTTGAGGGTGCCCTGGCCAAGGCAAGCCGTGCCGCACCGGCCAAGGCGCCCCGCGCTGCCGCCGCTCGCCCTCGCAGGCAGCTCCGCGATCTCAACCCCGGCGATGCCGTGCCGCCAGGCGTGGCGGTGCAAGAGTCTGAGCCGCCCGACGCGGAAGCAAAGGCTGCCCTGGCAAGCCTGGAACAGAACCTGTCCGGCGAGTAGCGTCTGTTCCTGACAGCGAACGACCGCGACGGGTCGGATAGCGGAGACGCACAGATGCCACCGCGTGCCAGGGTGTCCCGCTCCCGCCTGACTTCGCCTGAGCCGGACGCGTTAACCTCCCTGCCCGTCCGCCCTGCTGCCGCCCGCAAGAAGGGCGCGCTGCGTTCCAAGGCGCTGAGCATCGAGAGCCTGGAGGCGCTCGGGGCAAGCAGGCTGGCCGGGATCCTGATGGCGGCCGCCCAGACCGACACGGCCCTGGCCCGCTCGCTCCGTCTTGCCCTGGCCGGCACGGATGGCGCCGGCCGGCTGGCGGCCGAGGTGGAAAAGCGTCTGCGCACCATCGCGCGCTCGAAGGGGCTCATCGCCTGGGACAAGGTGCGTCCCCTTGCCCGCGAGCTGGACGGTCTGCGCGAGACCATCGCCGGCCCCCTCGCCGTCAGCGATCCGCGCGCAGCAGTGGCGCAGATGCGGCTGCTGCTCGGCCTGGGAGCTGGCGTGTTCGAGCGCAGCGACGACGGCGGCGGCGCCTTGGGCGAGGTGTTCCGTCAGGCCGGCGTCGAACTCGGCCGGCTGTGGGGTCTGGTCGGGGATGCCAACCCGCTGGCGCTGGCCGCCGAGCTGCTGGCCATGCTGGACGCCGACGAGTACGGCGTGACCGATCGCCTGCTCGCGGCCGCCAGCCCTGCCCTCGGCCCCGGCGGGCGAGGCGAGCTTCGGCGCCTGCTGCAGGAGCGGCTCGCCAGGCTGCCGCGGATGCGAAGCCAGGATGACCATGTCGGCTGGCGGGACCGCTTCATGCCGTGCATCCGCCTCTGCGAGCTGGCGGACCTGGAGGATGACGCGGACGCCTACATCGCAGCCGCCGAGGCGGGTGGACGGGTGGAGGCGTTCGCCGCCGACATCGCCGAGCGCCTGCTCGCCCATCGCCGCCCCGAGGAGGCGCTGGCCTGGCTGGCCCGTGCGCCGGCGCGCCACGAGGGCGAGGAGGTCCGTCACACCGACCTGCGGATCGCGGCGCTGGACGCGCTCGGGCGCAGGCAGGAGGCGCAGGCGCTGCGCTGGAAGGCGTTCGGCCGCTGGCTGAGCCCGGACCACCTGAGACCCTTCCTGCGTAGCCTACCGGACTTCGACGACGTGGAGGCGGAAGGCAGGGCGATCGCCCTGGTCCTGGCGCATCCCGACCGCAACCGGGCGCTCTGCTTCCTGGTGGGCTGGCCCGACCTGCACGCGGCCAACCTCCTGGTGCGGACCCACCACGGTGAGCTGGATGCCCGGGACTACGCGCGGCTGCGCCCAGTCGCCGACACCCTGGCCGAGAAGCATCCGGCTGCGTCGATCCTGCTGCACCGGGCGCTGGCGGAGGACGTGCTGCAACGGGCGTCCTCGCGCCAGTATGTCTATGCCGCCCGCGACGTGGCGGCCTGCGCGGCCCTGGCGCCGTTCCTGCCGGACGAGCCCGGGCTGGAGACCCACGCGGCGTTCATCGACCGGCTGCGACGCGAGCACCCGCGCAAGGCCGGGTTCTGGGTGCTGCTCGGGGACAGCCTGGGCGTGCCGGCCCTGTCGGCCTCGTCACGCTCGGTGCACTGAGCGCGATGGGCATGCGCCTGCGGGTGATCGATATCGAGACTACGGGCCAGATGCCGCCGGCCGAGATCAACGAGTTCGGCCGCGTCGACGTGGTTCGGGCGGAGGACGCCTGGATAGTGGAGCGGCCGATGGCGCGGCTCTATCGCCCACTGGGTGCCGTCCCGCCCGAGACCATGGCGGTGCACCACATCACCGAGGCGGATTTCACGCCAGACACCCCGGTGTGCACGCCCGAGCGGCTGCAGAAGGCGGTCCGTTGCGGCGAACGGCCGGACGTGCTGGTGGCGCACAACTGCGCCTTCGAGCGGCTGTTCCTCGACGCGGCGTTGCCCGCCAGCCTGCCCTGGATCTGCACCTTAAAGGTGGCGCTGCACGTCTGGCCGGAGGCGCCGCGGCACTCCAACCAGGTGCTGCGTACTGGCGCAACCTGACGCTCGACCCGGCGCTGGCCATGCCGCCGCACCGGGCGGGACCGGACGCCTATGTCACCGCGCACCTGCTGACCGAGCTGCTGGGTTCGGCCAGCGTCGAGCAGATGGTGCGGTGGACTAGCCAGCCGAAGCGCCTGCCCTGCCCTTCGGCAAGCATCGCGGCCTGGCCTGGCCCGAGGTGCCGCTGGACTACCTGCAG
Organism: uncultured Acetobacteraceae bacterium; assembly: GCA_964236585.1. GTDB lineage: Bacteria > Pseudomonadota > Alphaproteobacteria > Acetobacterales > Acetobacteraceae > CAXSEF01. The sequence goes on along the minus strand of CAXSFE010000105.1, from coordinate 10,530 downwards.
TGGATGGCACGGCAGACGGACATGGATGCCGACGCGATCTGGTGCGCGCAGCAGGAAGTGGCGCGGCGTGACCCACTTCTGGGTCGTCAGCCCAGCAGTCTGAGAGCCGGAGTAAGCTGACAATCCGTGCTGACGACATCCGGAACCCGACCCGGCTCTGCACGCTCGTTCGACCAGCAACCCGGAGGAGTGACGATGCAGCAGGTCTCGATCCTGGGCGACATCGCCCCCGACAAGCCGCTCAAGGTCAGCCTTGACGGGACGGACATGATCCTCGTCAGGGATGGCGACACGGTCCGTGCATTCGGTGCCAAATGCCCGCACGCCGGTGCTCCTCTCGACGAGGGCGTGGTCTGCGCCGGCCGCATCATCTGCCCCTGGCACAAGGCAATGTTCGCTGTCGGCGACGGCGCCCTGCTGGAGCCGCCTGCCCTTGACGCGCTGCCGTGCTACCCGGTCCTCGTCGACGGCGAGCGCGTCCTCGTCTCCGCCGAGCCGATCTTGCCCGCTCCGCGGTCCGCCGGCGACGACGCGCGGACCTTCCTCATCGTCGGCGCCGGAGCCGCCGGGACCGCTGCCGCCGCGGCCCTGCGCGAATTCGGCTTCGACGGCCTCATTGTCCTGCTCGGTGCTGAACCGGACGCGCCCTACGATCGCACTGCCTTGAGCAAGTTCGTGCTGGAGGGCGGCATGGCACCCTCAAAGGTGGCGCCGCTCCGCAAGCCTGGGTTCTACGAGCAACACCGCATCGAGCGGCGGCAGGGTACCGCGACCGGCCTCGACCCGGACGCCCGTCGCGTCACCCTCGCGGACGGCACCACGCTTGGCTACGACGCCGTGCTCCTCGCTCCTGGCGGCACCCCGCGCACGCTTGACGTTCCGGGTGCCGACCTGCCCGGTGTCCATGTCCTGCGCAGCCTGGAGGATGCTCGCGGCATCCTTCCCTGGATCCGCAACGGCGCGCGGGCCGTCGTTGTCGGCGGTGGCTTCATCGGCCTGGAGGCGGCTTCGGCGCTGACCAAGCGCGGCCTGCAGGTCACTGTTGTCAGCCCTGACCCGCTTCCGCTCGAGAAGCCGCTCGGACGCCAGGTCGCGCAGGCTCTACGCCAGCTACACAAGTCCGGTGGCGTGACCTTCGTCCCTGGCCACGTTACCCGCATCAACGGCATCTCGCAGGCTGCGGGCGCCACCCTGGATGACGGTCGCACGCTTGCCGCCGAGCTCGTGATTGTCGGCCTGGGCGTAAGGCCTGCCACCGACTTCGCTACAGCACTGCCGCTCGACGAGGATGGTGGCATCACAGTCGACGCCGGCATGCGCGCTGCCGACGCGATCTTTGCCGCTGGCGATGTCGCGCGCTTTCCGTTCAACGACGCAAGCGTCCGCGTCGGGCATTGGCGCGTGGCGCAGCAGACAGCGCGCATCGCCGCACGATCCATGCTCGGCGGCGAGGCGGCCTGGACCCAGCCGCCATTCTTCTGGACCTACCACTTCGGCCATCGCATCGAACTGCTCGGACACGCACAGAAGGTCGACGACACCATTGTTGACGGCGACCTGGACGGCATGGACTTCATCGTCCGCCAGATGCGCGACGGTCGCTTGGTCGGTGCGATCGCTTGCCAGCATGAGGCGGAGATGGCCGTCATCGCGGCCACCCTGGACACGGATGCGTAGCTTCGCTTGTGTTTTTGTTACGTGTCTAAGACACCTGACTTATCTCCGAAGTGGGCAGTGTCAAGTCAATGCTACGTCTTTGCCCGCCTGTGCTGCGTCTTTCTGGGTCCATAAGGCCAAGATAGCCAACTGCTCGGCCACGGAGCGCAATGGTGCTTGGGGTTGTGGCCAAGCCTGCAGTCCATTCCTTTGCCCTGTTGGCATCTTGCTGACTTCCTGATGTTTTTCTCCGCCGCGCATTTTGCCGACTAGTGCGCGAGCCATAACCTTCGCTTGGGCCATGATGCGTGACTCCACTCGCCCGAGCCGTACGCCAGCCTCGGCCGCTACCTTCGGCAGCAGCAGGGTGTAGCGGTTTGAGATGCGTCGGCCCGCGCCGGAGACCCAGCCGACCAAGCCGAGCGCTCGGCCCTGCTTGAGCGCGTCCTGCACGGTGCGCACGGAGCACCGGGCCGCATCCGCCAGCGTGTTATGCGACGGCCACAGTCCCCGCCTTCGGTCGAACTTTTGCAGGCGTAGCAGCACGTCACGAAACAGAGGCGTCAGATTGCCAGCGCGGAACTGCGTCCACACGGCTGGTACCCATAGGTCAGCAGTCATCGGTCCGGCCTCTCCGCACCGAAGGCCACAGGCACTCGCTGGGCAAGCCGATCACATGACCCTGCCAGGGGCCTTGATTCCGGGCTCGCGATGTTGGATGGTGCGTTTGTCGACCGCATCATCCAGTGATTTCCAACGAGGGCTGCTCCTGCCAGGGAGCGGCCTTCGTGCTATTTGGCTAAGTCATCACGACTCCGCGTGAGCGCCGGAACAGCCCGGCGGACCTAACCTGTACGCACTCAGAACGCTTTGCAAAGCCCTGTTTTCTCAGCGTTTCGGCAACTTGCGCAAGTCAATTAGGTCTTCCGGGATAACCGGTAAACCGGATGACCGGAGAATCTGCAACAGCTTCACCGTGGCTGAAACGCCGTCGGTCGCCGCCTGCGCTGCCAGCGCTTGGGCAACACGCTTCGGCAGCACGTATTCGTAGCGGGCGCGCTCACCCCTGGCGGCCTCGATGCGCTCCATCTCGCGTGCTGCACCCGTACGGCCGGGTTTACGTTCTACCGGTTGTCCGGATTTCCGGTCATTAGGTAAAACGGCTTCTGCTAACTTGTGCATCTTCTGGCGGAACGCCTCGTCGTCGTCCTCAAGGTTTGGCAAGCTTGCCGGAGTCGGGCGACGGCTCACCGGCGCACCTCCGTTCGGGGACGTAGCGTCAGGCCGACGATCGCGGCGACGGCGTCTGCCAGCCGATCTACATTCTCGGCAGCATTGCCACCGGGCTCGGCGCGAAACGGCGGGTTCCCACTGTAGCTCATGTTTTGGAACGCCACTCGATGCACCAGCTCGACGCCAAGCATCGGCAGGCCGCTCTGGGCGAACTGCGCGCGGGAGTGCTCGGTGACACGCTGCTTGAGCGGAGGAGTTCGGGTCAGGATCACACGCATCTCGATCGGGCGCCCGACTAGATCGGCAGCCTGCCCAACCACGCCGGCGGTCTTGCGTGCCTCGCGCACATCGAACGCCGAGGGTTGGGCGGGAACGATCACCAAGTCCGACTTACCCATGGCGTAGAGCATGGACTGGTTCGCAGACCCTTCCAGATCAATCAGCACAAGGTCGGCTGCCTGCTCCGCGTCGCGCAGAGTCTGCAGCATGGTCTCTGCGTCCGACACCATGGAGATGATCTCAGCCGCCTCTGCCTTGCGCAGCGAGGTGTCGAGCGTTCGGTTCGGGTCGGCGTCAATGCAGGCAATCCGGTATTCCGATGTTCCGGTCATCCGGTCAACCAAACCTGTTGCAAGCGCTAAAGCGAGAGTCGTTTTTCCCACTCCGCCTTTGGTAGAGGCGAAGGAAATTACAGGGGTCCGGCTATGCGGCATGACGGTGTTCCAAATTGTGGTAAACCGGGTTATCAGATAACCGGAATACCGGGTCAACGGAAATTGGCCAGTTACGCCGTGGCGCGTTTTTGCTGGTCAACGCTCGGCGTCATGCTGAACTAAGGTTTCCTCTGAACCACCCGATGTGGCCTAGTCAGACCACTTGACGGCGACGCATGCCACGCCTGAGACGCCGACTGGTGCAGCGGCGAGTAGATGCCGTCCGTCGGGTAAGTGTCCAAGGCGCGGGGCAGGCTGCTATCCGCCTGGATGACATGCAGCTGCAGGGAATGACGTTCAAAAGGCAGGGTCGACTCCGTCCTTGTCCCTCGCGCTGGCGTCCCAGACGGCCTGTGTCGGGTTGTTGCGCCAGAGGTCTGCTGGCCTGAGATAGGCCAGCGCGACGTCTGCTGACTTATGGCGAGTCTGGCGCATGAGGTGGGCGAGGTCGACGCCGGCCTCCCCGGCGGCGGTGGCAAAGCCCGCGCGCAGCGAGTGCCCGGAGAAGCGCTCTGGCCGCTCGAGGCCTGCGTCGCGCGCGGCCTGGCCGACGAGGCGCGAGACCGCACGGTCGCTTAGCCCGGCGGGCGACAGGCGTCCGGCCTTGCTCATCCCCACGAACAGCGGCGCGTCCGCGGCCTCGTCCGGCGACAGGCCGTCGAGATCGCCGGCTTGGCGGCGCACCACGAGCCAGGCCTCAAGGGCGAGCACGGGGCACAGTGCCGGCTCTGCGTGGTTGGGTCGGATGGCGACCTCCTGGCCGGCGCCGCGCTGGTCGGTCTTGGAGCGGCGCACCAGCACGCGCAGGCCGCGCCCTGCGACGGGGGTGGCGTCGCCGCAGTTGAGTGCCACCAGCTCGGAGCGTCGCAGGGCTGCGGCGAAGCCCAGCAGCAGCAGGGCGCGGTCGCGCAGTCCGAGCGGGGAGGGCGGGGCAGGGCGGGTGGCGAGCAGGCGGCGCAGCATCTCCGGGACGGCGGCGGCGGCCTGCCGGCGCGGGCGGGTGCCCCTGCTGCGCACGATGCCCTCGACGACCATGGCGAGGCGCGGGTCGCCTGCGTCGAGTGCCACACCGGCGAGCCTGTGGGCGGCCAAAATGGCGGCGAGGTGAACGCGCAGGCTGGAGACGCTGAGGCCGCGGTCGGCGCAGTGCACGGCATACATGGCGAGCAGCCCGGGGTCACCGCAGAGCGGGGCGCGTCCGAGCTCTGCGCACCAGCCCTGGTAGGCGCGCCAGGCGGAGCGGTAGGTGCGCAGGGTGCCGGGGCCGCGGGCGCGGGTGGCGTAACCGGCGGCGCGCTGGTGCAGGTCCTGCAGGGTGGCGACCAGGGTGGCGCCGTCGGGGTCTGTCCCCGTCTGGAAGAGGGCGGCCTCCAGGTCCGCGGCGCCAGCGTTGTCCGGTGGGGCAGGGGAGGGGGGACCGGCCCCGGTGTCCGTGGCGGCGCCCGCGCTAGTCCCCTCGGCCTGCCTGGCCCCCCCGGTCAGGCTGTCCTGGCTGCCCTGTCCGGGCTGGTTCGTGCTGTTCGTATCCATTCGCCCTGTGTAGCCGCGCACGGTTACGTCTGCAAAGCGCGATTAGCGGACGTAATGGCGTCGGAGGGGAAGGGAAAGGGCAGCCGCAGGGCGCCTACGGAGAGAAACCATGATTAAACAACGGGTTGCGTGGTTTCCCGAGCGGCCACTGCAAGCTTGAACAATGTTTCCGTGCTTTGCTACAAGCAAATGCGGTTTTGCCTTATTTCGGAGACTTTTTGGCGTTCGGATCCGGTTGCGGCCGCACCCAAATCCCGCCTGGCTTTCTCTGCTATCATGTGCTAGCAAGATTGCCTGGTTTGTTGGAGATGCTGCGCCGTGGCGAACCTGCTGATCCGCAAGCTTGATGACACGCTGCATGCCCGCCTCAAGGCACAGGCCCGGCAGCATGGCCGCTCTCTCGAGGAGGAGGTTCGGGAGACCCTGCGCCTCGCGCTCGCTCGCGACGCCAGCACACAGCAACCGGTCAGCCTGATGCGCATTGCGAGGCAGGTGTTCGGGCTCGATCGCGGCATCGAGCTCAAGCTTCCCGCCCGATCCATCGATCGCGATCGATCTCCGCTTGATCTTGATAGGGCTGAGCGCGAGCCGTGATCCTGCTCGACACCAACGTGGTGTCCGAGGTCATGAAGCCGTATCCCAACCCGCTCGTCGCAGCGTTCATCGAGAGCCAACCGCTCGGCCAGCTGTTCGTCCCGAGCCTGGTCATGGCCGAACTCCGCCACGGCATCGCGCGGCTGCCGGACGGCCGCCGCCGCGACGAGATCGAGAGCGACTTCGAAGCGTTCTGCAAGGCGGGCTTCTCCTCGCGCGTCCTGTCCTTCGACGACAGCTGCGCGCGCGGCTACGCCCGCGCCAGGAGTATGCGGGAACAGGTCGGCCGGCCCGTCGCTGTCCTCGACGCTCTGATCGGCGGAATGGCTCTGGCACACGGGGCGACCCTCGCCACGCGCAATACCGCCGACTTCGACGGCTACGGCCTCGCCCTCGTCGATCCATGGGTCCTTTCATGACCGAGGCGGGCCTGGCCGAACCCATTCTTGCACCTGGAGTATCGCGCGCGGTCAGGCTGGCGCTTTCGCCCGCGACCGGGCGGATCTATGCCGTCGCCTGGGTGGCCTTTCAGGCCTGGTGCCGGGCGCAGGATGCGGAGTGCCTGCCCGCCGCGCCGCACATCGTGGCCGCCTACCTCGACGCCTGCAGCGCCCGTCTCGGATCCAGCGGCCTGCGCAGGGTCCTGGCCGCCCTGGCCCATCGGCATCGCAGCGCCGGCCAGCCCTGGCTCGGCAGCGACCCGCTCGTCGCCCGCACCCTGGCCGGCCTGACGGCCCGCGCCCCTCGTCCAAGGCGGGCCGCAACCTTCGCCGAGGCCGAGATCCGGCGGCTGGTTGCGACCTGCGATCTGCCTGAGGGAGCAGGCCGCGGTCTTGCCGCCTGCCGCGACCGTGCCCTGTTGCTGGCGAGCTTCGCAGCAGGGCTGCGACGCTCCGAGCTGGTGGCGCTCGACCACGACGACGTGCGTTTCACCGCACAAGGCATGACCCTGCACCTCTCGGTGCGGGCTCGTGCCGGCGGTGGTGCCGAGGTCGTCGTTGCCCGCGGCGTGGAGGTGGCCCTGTGCGCGGTGCGCGCGATGGAGGCTTGGCTGCGCCGTGCCGGCATCGAGTATGGCCCGGTGTTCCCGCGCATCACCGCCGCCGGCACCCTTGAGGACCGGCTCACCGGCAACGGCGTGTGGAAGATCCTGCGCCGCCGTGCCGCCCTGGCCGGGCTGAATGGGCCCGCAGGCGAGCGGGTGTCGCCCCAGGCGCTGAGGAGAAGCTTCCAGGCGCGCACCGCATGACCCCGGATTGGGAGGAGGTCAGCCTCGCGCCCGCGCACACCGACTGGCTGCGCCATGAGCTGGTGGTCAGCGGGCCGGCAGAGGAGGTGGCCGCGTTCCGGGCGGCCGCCCTCGGCGCGTCTGCCATCCCCTGGCACCTCGACCTTGACGCCGAGGAGGCGCGGCTGCTGGCGCCCATGGCCACCCAGGGGGCGGAGGCGCGCGGCCTGGCCCGCGCCCTGCGCCACGCCGTCGGCGCCCACCACGAGCGCGTGCTGGACCAGGTGCGCCGCGCCAGCGTCTGCCCGCTCGACCTCCACCGCCTGGTGCCGGTGCCCGACACCGTGCTGCGGCTCGGGCCGGACGACCCGGCCAGCGACCGCTGGCTGCAGGCGCACTGGGGCACCCTGCAGGCGCTGCGCCACGTCCGGGTCCTCGACACGGGGGAGGATCGCCGCCGCACCCGCACCGCCAGGGTGGTGGTGGAGTTCCACGCCGCCGACTGGAGCCCGTGGCAGGCCCTGCTGCGCATCCGCAGCGGACGGCCCCGCCTCGTGCTCGACCTCAGGCCGGACTACGGCCGTGCCTGAGCACAAGTCCGGGGGCGAGGCATCCGAGGCCGAAGTGGTCGGGGCAGGGGAGAGCGGGGCAGGCCAGGGCACCGGCGACGCACTGTGGGACGACTGGGACACGCCGCTGCGCGCGCCCGCAGCACCGGTGCTGCACCTGGATGGCTACGACGGGCCGATGGACCTGCTGCTCGACCTCGCCGGGCGCCAGCGCCTCGACCTGGGCCGGCTGTCGATCCTGGAGCTGATCGAGCAGTTCCTCGCCGAGCTCGACGGCCGGCTGCGCCAGGTCGCCATCGAGCGCCGCGCCGACTGGGTGGTCACAGCCAGCCGCCTCGTGCTGCTGCGCTCCCGCCTGCTGGCACCGGCCAGCCCGGAGGTCGCGGCGGCGGCACACCGCGACGCAGACGCCGAGCTGCACAGGCTGGACCGCATGGCGCAGGTCAGGGCCGCGGCGGCCTGGCTGCAGGCACGCCCGCAGCTCGGGCACGACGTGTTCGCCAGGCCCGGCCGCGGACCGGACCCGCGCACTGTCTCCTACATGGCGCTCATGCAGGCCTGCCTCGTCGTCCTGCGCACAAGTGCCATCCAGCCTGCGGACAAGCCGGTCTACGCGCCCCGGCCGCCCACCCTGTGGAGCGTCGCCCAGGCCATCGCTCGCATCAGGTCCCTGCTCGACCAGGCTTCGCAGGGCACGGAGCTGCGACATTTCCTGCCCGCGATCCCCGCACACGAACCGGACCGAGACCTCAAGGCGAGAGCCGCCGTCGCAAGCACCCTTGTCGCCGGCCTCGAACTCTCGCGAGAGGGGCAACTCGCGCTGCGACAGGACGACGCGTTCGGTACGATCAGGGTCGAGGCGCAGGCCTGAATAGGAAGGCTAACCCGAGGCCGGACAGACACCGCATTCTATAGCTGAAGGAGGACATGCGAGATCAGTGCGCTGCGGCAATGCCCGGTGTGTAGGAGAAGCCCAGCCCGGCGGTATGTCCTTGATCGAACGCCTCGCTCAGCACGCGCCGCCCGACTGAACGGTTGCGCGTCCGCAGGCTCAGTCCCAGGCCGGACAGCTCCGCCTCGACCAGACCGGCCTTGACCACGACCAAGTCCCGTCCGGATGATCCTCGCAGCCCCGTCTCCCGCTCTGCCCGCAGCGCCTGCAGCGCCTGCAGCTTGGCGGTGATGCCCCGGCCGAGCCCGATCTGGAACGAGTTTGTCGCGGTGCGGCGCAGCCGGGCCGGCATCTCCGTGTAGGTCTCGCCGGCCTTGAACAGCGCTGCCTCCCGGGCGAAGGCCTGCTCGACGAGCTCATACAGGTAGCGTGCCGCCGCCACATCCGCGGGCAGGCCGAAGAACACGTAGCGCAACGTGCCGCCACTGGCCTTCTCACCCCAGACCCGGCAGTCGAAGAAAGCCGCCATCGCCGGCACGCAGTCGTCGAGCGGTCCGGCCTGCTTGCGTGACGTCTCGACCGCCACGCCCTCGCAGGACTGCTGCTGCAGATCCAGCTCGCCCAGGCTCAGCCCGTAGCGGTCCAGCAGTTCGGCGACCTTCTCGGCCGCAGCCAGCGCCTCATGCTCGGTGCAGCCTTGCTCGACCGTCTTGGCGCGCAGCGCCTGGATGCGGCCGATCAGCTTGTCGAGCTCCGTATCCGGCGCCCGGCCCACCGCGAACGCGGCCTCCAGCTGCCGTCGCAGGACATCGAAGATGGCGCGGGCAGCTGGAGAGATGTCACCGGCAGCAATAGCGGCGTCCAGCGCCGTCGACACGGCCCCTATCCGCAGCGAGCCTGACCCCGCCGCGGCCCGGCGCTGCATCGTCTCCAGCTGGATCAGTGCAATGGTGCCGTAGGCGCCCGAAAGCTCCGGCAGGCCGTGCTCGCGGGTGTTTGCCGCCGAGGCCAGCATGGCCAGCAGTGTGTCGAGACCGGTTTGCGCCCGCACGAACTGCACGTCATCGGGATCGCGTTCCGCGTCCGGCCGAGCCCAATCCAGGGCGATGGCGTCGAGCTCGTCCCCGTCCTCTGCGTATTCGTCCTCCTGTCCTGACAGCGGCACGTTCAGCCCTGGGACTTGCAAGGTGCCGTGGCGCAGGACCTGGCGGTATACGCTCTCGGCGCAGCGGACTGGGTTGACCAGACCAGCCCGGCCCACCCGCACGGAGCTCGTCGCAACGGCCAACGCAGCCTCGTCGAGGGGCGTGACGTCACCGACGCAGGCAAAGCCTCCGGCTGGCAGCGGGGCGAGCCACGCGGCCAGGTGCAGCCCTGCAAGAGCAGCCGTCCAGGACAAGCCATGAAGCTGGATGATCTGGTCCGACGCCAGATCCTGTAGCCGTGTCGTGCCGTCAGTGCCGGCATCCAGCACCGACACCAGCCTGAACTGACTTTGCCGCAGCACGGCGATCACGGCGGCATCTACCGGGTCCACCGGCCTGCGAGCACGGAGGAGACGGTCAACGGCAAGGGTGCCACCAGCCGAGGGGGTGAACACCGCCAGGGTGTTCGCCATCATGAAGGCTTCGGCCATCAACGCAGCCGCCTGCGTCGAAGTCAGCACTGATAGGTCCAGGCGCTCCAGCCAGATCTGCACCGTGTCGGCGACACAGCCGGGTGAGACGAACCCGAATGCTTCCAGCAGGATCGTCGCGAGGCGCTCCTGCAGGTTGTGGCGATCGACCGGCTTGCCGGTCGGCACTTCGGCATCGCCACGGCGGCATTGTTTTAGTGTTGGCATGATCTGCTCCGCCTGACCCGGTGCTGGCGGCCCGAGGGTAGGCCCGGGGCTGCAGGACGGCCAGTGCGACGAAGCCGACCAGAAGAGTTTGCCAACGTGGTGACTTAGCGTCGAGAAGTCCGGCACGGCCAGATCCAGGCCACCCTGGCAGACCACGCCGAGGCGTTCTGCCGCCGTGTTTGCGCGGGCTTGGCAGGCGCCGACTTCGACCAGAAACGGGCGCTGCTCGAACTGCTGGTTGACCGCGTGGTCGTCGCTGACGGCGCCGTCGA
>CAXSFE010000104.1:0-13098 GCA_964236585.1 uncultured Acetobacteraceae bacterium | reverse complement strand
GGGCCGCTGTCGGCGCGCTGGGTCGACGCGGTGCTGCGCGGCGCGGCGGACGAGGCGCGGGGGCTGGCGGGTGGCGCGCCGCTGCTGACGCGCGACCTCGCGGCGATGCGCGCGCACCTGCGGGCGGCTAGCCGGGGCACGCGGCGGTGCGGGCTGCTCGCCAGCTCCGGGGCGCGTCGGCTGCGCGCTGAGGGGCTTGGCGTGGAGCTGGCGCACATGGACGCCAAGGCGGTGGCGCGCTGGTTCCTCGACCGCTGGCCGGACGTGCGGGCGTCGGACGCGCTGGAGGTCGTGGCCACCGAGTTCTCGGCGCAGGGACTCGAGCTGGACCACGCCGGGCTGTGCTGGGACGCGGACCTGGTCAGGGTGGCGGGGCAGGCAGAGTGGCGGGTGCGCTCGTTCCGGGGCACGCGGTGGCAGGAGTCGCGCGACGCAGAGGCGGTCGCCAACCAGGTCAACACGTATCGCGTGCTGCTGACCCGGGCGCGCTACGACACGGTGGTCTGGGTGCCGCGGGGCGATGCGGCGGACGCCACGCGCGATCCGGCGGTGCTGGACGGAGTCGCGGCGTTCCTGAGCGCGTGCGGGGCACGGGCGCTGCCGGTGCCAGAGGCCGCGGCGGTGGTGCAGCCGGAGTGCGTGCTGTTGTGACGGGGACGGTCGGGACGGCGAAGGAAAGGCAAGCAAGGTTGAGGCTCTGCCTCAAACTCCGCCAGGGGCAGCGCCCCTGGACCGGCCTCCGTCAGGAGAAGAAGCCGTGTGGGGACAGGGGTATCCAGGCGTGCCATGGCGTCTCGGGTGCCGTGTGATGAGATGGTGATGGGGAACAGTCCCGCGGGACCACGGGGAGGAACACGCCATGGTGACAACAACCTGGATCGCTGGCTCAGGCGACTGGAACACGGCTTCGAACTGGAGCAACAGCGTGCCCACGGCGGCGGACGACGCAGTATTCGCGAGCAATACGACCCCGGACGGCTCCTACACCGTGACCGGGGGCGGTGCCGCCGCCTCGCTCACCGTCACGCCGGACCCTGGCAGGTCCGAGCCGTATTTCGCAGGCACCCTCACGGTGGGCACCTTCACCGAGGACGGCGTCTACGCGCACCTGCTCGGCACCGCGGCCCTCTCGTTCGCGTCGGGGACGATCACCGGCGGCGCCCGCTTCGAGGTGCAGGCCGGTGCAACGTTGGGCAAGGGTGCGCTCACCCTCGACAATGGAACGCTGACCGGGACGCTCGGCACGCTGGCGAACCCGATCGCGCTCGTGGCAGGCGCTGCCGTGGTCGCCACGGGAACGCTGGCGGGGCAGATCACGGGCACGGGCGTGTTGCAACTGGCCGGCAATGTGGTCCTCGCGAACCCGAGCGACACATACTCGGGCGGCACCGCGATCGGCGCGGGCAGCGTGTTCGACATCTCCTCTGCCGGTCTCCAGACTCGGGTCGAGCTTGCTGCCACGGGCGCGGCCGGCACCGGGCCGCTCGCCCTCGGCTCCGGCACGCTGGCGCTGGACCAGGGCGTCACGATCGCGGCAATCACCACGGCATTCAATTACAGGGCCGAGATTGATGCCACCGACCAGGCGACCACCGTGTTCGTCGGTCAGATGCCGCTGACCTACAACAACGGCGCGGGCCACGCCACGATCGTGGGTGCGATCCAACCTGGGCCGGCATTCACCGATGAAGGCCCGGACATCTTCGGCAGCATGACGGTGCAGGGCGGCACCGGCAGCGTCACGGTGTTCGGCGGCAACAGCACCAGCCTGCTGTACGGCGGCACGGCCGGCAGCAACGTGCTGATCGCGGGCGCCGACCTGTCCGCGTATCCGTCGAGCGCAGTCGCGGTCGCGCACGGCGGCTACGTCCAGGGCCCCGGCTTCGAGGCCTATGCGCCAGGGGTGTCCACCCTGTTCGCAGGCGGCAACAAGGACCTCCTCGTCGCCAGCGGTACCGACAACGCCCAGTCACTCAGCGCCACCTACGGGTTCAATACCCTCGTCGCCGCCGGGGGCAGCGAGACGCTGACCGGCGCGGGCTCCACCGGGCGCAACCTGTTCTACGGCGGCACCGGCGCGGACGTGATCGCGGCCGGCGGCGGCGCGAGCACGGTCGTGGCCGGCATCGGCTCCGCCACGATCAGCGGCGGCGGCGGTGCCGCGGCGATCTTCGCCGGCGCCGGTTCCTCGATCGTGCTCGGCGGGACCGGTGCCGACTACGTCCAGGCCGGTTCGGGCAACGCCACCCTGTTCGCGGGCTCGGGCATGGACCGCATCGGCGTGGTCGACGGCCAGTCCGGCGGCAGCCTGGTCGTCTCGGGCTTCCGCACCGCCACAGACCGCATCTCCGCGCAGGGCTACGCCGCGGCCCCTGTCGTCGCGTCGAGTGGCGGCAACACGGTGATGACATTCTCGGACCACACGCGGGTCACGCTGCTCGGCGTGGCGTCGCTGCCCGGGGCGGTCTTTTCGTGAGGAAGGCCAGGGGCTCTGCCCCTGGACCCCGCCAAAGGCAAGCCTCTGGAGTCCTGAGTTTAAGTAAGGCCGGTCCAGGGGCGGCTCCCTCCGGTGGCCCTTCCAAGGATCCAGGCGGATCGTCGGAACCTTTGGCCACCTCCGCCTGGCGGGTCTGGGCAGCGTCCAGCCTTGCTGCCTTCCTGCTCGCCTTTGCCGCGTCCGCCCACGACCTCAAGGTGGCGACCTGGAACATCGAGTGGGCCACGCTGCGCCCGGCCGGCGACCCGTCGCTGCCCGACGACGTGCGCCCGAAGACGCCCGAGGACCTGGCCCTGCTGCGCGGCTACGCGGACCGGCTCGACGCCGACGTGGTGGCCGTGCAGGAGGTGGACGGCCCCGCGGTCGCCGCGCGGATCTTCGCGCCGGACCGCTACGCGCTGCTGTTCATCGACGAGGAGGTGGTGCAGCGCGTGGGCCTCGCGGTGCGGCGCGGCATCACGGTGACGCGCAACCCCGACCTTGCGGCGCTGGACCTGTATCCCGAGGCCCGCCACCCGCTCCGCAACGGGCTGGACGTGACGCTCGACTTCGCGGGGGCGCGGCTGCGGGTGCTGGCGGTGCACCTCAAGACCGGGTGCCGCGAGGACCCCCCGGAGACCAGCCGGCGGGCGGGCTGCGCGGTGCTGGCGCGGCAGGTGCCGGCGCTTGCGGGCTGGATCGCGCAGCGAAGGGCGGAGGGGGCGGCGTTCCTGGTGCTCGGCGACTTCAACCGGTGGATGGGGCCGGGGGACGCGGTGCTGGGGGCGCTGGAGGCCGCGGCGCCCCTGGCGCGGGCGACCGAGGGGAAGTCCAGCCCGTGTTGGGGACGGGAGAACTTCATCGACCACATCCTGGCAGGCGGTGCCGCGGCAGGGTGGATGCAGTCGGACACACTGCGGGTGATGACGTACCGGGAAAGCGGCGAGGGATGGAAGGAGCGGCTGTCGGATCACTGCCCGGTGTCGGTGAGGCTGCGCCTGCCGGAGTGAAGCAAGCCTGGGCTCCGCCCAGACCCGCAAAGGGTCCGAGGACCCTTTGATCCCGCTCCTTAAGAGAAGGCGATCCAAAGGCCCAGCCCTTGGCGGAGTTTGAGGCAGAGCCTCAACCTTGCTTCCTGCCTTGGCATCCTTTCGCGATCCCGCCACGTTCACCCCCGCACACCGACCGGAGGAGACCCGCCATGGCCTACACCGCGACCGCCACCACCACCGCCGGCCGCAACGGCCACGTCCGCACGTCGGACGGCGTGATCGACCTCGATCTGCGCCTGCCCAAGGAGCTGGGCGGCCCGGGCGGCGACGGCGTCACCAACCCCGAGGCGCTGTTCGCCGCCGGCTACTCCGCGTGCTTCGGCCAGGCGCTGATCGCGATCGCGGGTGCCGAGAAGGTCAAGCCGGAGGGCGTGCACGTCACCGCCGCGGTCACCATCGACAAGAACGACGGCGGGTTCTTCCTCGCGGTCAAGCTGACGGCGACGCTGGACGGCGTCGAGCGCGCGCAGGCCGAGCAGATGGTGCGCCGCGCCCACGAGGAGGTCTGCCCCTACTCGAAGGCGACGCGCGGCAACATCGACGTCACGGTCGACGTGGCATGAGCCGCACCGCACTCGTCACCGGGGCCACGGCGGGCTTCGGCACCGCCATCGCGCGCCGGCTCGTCCGCGACGGCTTCCGGGTGATCGTGGCCGGGCGTCGCGCGGACCGTCTGGAGGCGCTCGCCGGGGAGCTGGGCGAGGCCGTGCTGGCCCTGCCGCTTGACGTGACGGACGCCGCCGCCGTCGCCGCGCTGCCGGGCAGCCTGCCGGAGGGGTGGCGCGAGGTCGACGTGCTGGTGAACAACGCCGGGCTGGCGCTCGGGCTGGACCCGGCGCAGAAGGCCTCGCTTGCGGACTGGGACACGATGGTCGCGACCAACGTCACCGGGCTGATCCATCTGACGCGGGCGATCCTGCCGGGCATGGTCGAGCGCGACGCCGGGCACGTCGTCAACCTCGGCAGCATCGCCGGCAGCTA
Source organism: uncultured Acetobacteraceae bacterium (assembly GCA_964236585.1). Taxonomy (GTDB): domain Bacteria; phylum Pseudomonadota; class Alphaproteobacteria; order Acetobacterales; family Acetobacteraceae; genus CAXSEF01. Next base: position 8,589 of record CAXSFE010000104.1, on the reverse strand, counting down.
CCCGTATCCGGGCGGGCACGTGTACGGCGCGACCAAGGCGTTCGTGAAGCAGTTCACGCTGAACCTGAAGGCGGACCTGGTCGGCACCTTCGTGCGGGTGACCGACATCGAGCCGGGGCTGTGCGGCGGCACGGAGTTCTCCACGGTGCGCTTCGACGGCGACGCGGCCCGCGCGGCCAAGGTCTACGAGGGCACCGAGCCGCTCACGGCCGAGGACATCGCCGAGGCGGTCGGCTGGGTCGTGGCGCTGCCGCGGCACGTCAACATCAACCGCGTGGAGATGATGCCGACCTGCCAGGGGCCCGGCAGCTTCGCCATCAAGCGCACCGGCGTCTGATGGGCGTGCCCGGGCCGGCGGGGAGGTGTACGTGAGTCGCGACGTGCTGGCCGGGCTGCCCGGGCGCTACCGCGTGGGCGGCGGCACGGCGGGGCTCGACCGGCGCGATCCGGGCGACGTCGCGCCGGGCGTCGACAAGGGCCAGGCGGAGAAGCTGCTCGCGGGCTCGGTGAAGCGGCTCGCGTCGCTGCAGTTCGTGCTGGCGGCGGCGGCGGAGCGCTCGCTGCTGGTGGTGCTGCAGGCGATGGACGCCGGCGGCAAGGACGGCACCATCCGCCACGTCATGTCCGGGGTGAACCCGCAGGGCGTGCGCGTCACCTCGTTCAAGCAGCCCGGCGGCGCGGAGCTGCAGCAGGATTTCCTGCGCCGCGTCCACGCCGCGGTGCCGTTGCGCGGCGAGATCGGCCTGTTCAACCGCAGCCACTACGAGGACGTGCTGGTCGGGCGCGTGCACCCCGACCGGCTGGACCCGCGCACGCGCGGCCTAGCCGGGCACCCCGCGTTCTGGGACGACAGGCTGGCCGACATCGCCGCGTTCGAGTCCTACCTGGAGCGGCAGGGCGTGGTGATCGTCAAGGTGTTCCTGCACATCTCCAAGGCCGAGCAGCTCCGGCGCTTCCTCAGCCGCCTCGACCACCCGGAGAAGCAATGGAAGCTGTCGGCCGCGGACCTGACGGAGCGGCAATATTGGGACGACTACCAGCGCGCCTACGAGGCGGCGATCTCGGCCACCTCGACCAGGGCGGCGCCTTGGTACGTCGTGCCGGCGGACCACAAGTGGTTCGCGCGTCTGGTGGTGGTGGAGACGATCGTGCAGGCGCTGGAGGGGATGGGGCTGGCGTTCCCGGAGCCCGACAATGAGGAGGTCGAGACGCTGCGGCAGGCCAGGGCGAGCCTGGAGAAGGAGTGAGGCCAGGGCTCTGCCCTGGACCCGCAAGGCGTAGGTGGCCAGAGGTTCCGACGATCCGCTTGGATCGTTGGAACGGCCACCGGAGGGGGCCGCCCCTGTACCGGCATGACTTAAGGGAAGGCGGTCCAGGGGGCCTTCCCCCTGGCGGAGTTTGAGGCAGAGCCTCAACCTTACTTGCTGACGGTGACGCCCTTCCAGAACGCGACACGCCCCTTTATCTCCGCCGCGGCCGCCTTCGGCTCCGGGTAGAACCACGCCGCGTTCTCGTTCGAGGCGCCGTCCACCGCGAGGCTGTGGTAGTGCGCCGTGCCCTTCCAGGGGCAGTTGCTGGTGTGGGTGCTCGGGCGCAGCAGGTCCTGGCGCACCGAGGCGGCCGGGAAGTAGGCGTTGCCCTCGACGGTGACGATGTCGTTGCTCTCGGCGATCACCTGGTCGTGCCACATGGCCTTCATCGCGTGCTCCTCAAAGGAAAGGGCCGGCGCACGTGGCACCGGCCCCTGGCCTGCACAGCCCCGGGCGGGGCTGGCTACTCGACGATCTCCGGCTCGCGCTCGGCGCCGCCCTCGTCGGGGGTGCCGACCACGGGCTCGTCGCCGTTCGAGACGTAGCTGAACTCGAGCTTGCCGTCGGCCAGCTCGACCTTGACTGCGCCGCCCTTGACCAGGCGGCCGAACAGCAGCTCCTCGGCGAGCGGCTTCTTGATGTACTCCTGGATCACGCGGGCAAGCGGCCGCGCGCCGTAGAGCCGGTCGTAGCCGCGCTCGGCCAGCCACTCCTTGGCGGCGGACGAAAGCTGGATCGTGACGTTGCGGTCGGCGAGCTGGGCCTCGAGCTGCATCACGAACTTCTCGACCACGCGGCCGACGATCTCCTGCGTGAGGCCCGCGAAGCCGATGGTCGCGTCGAGGCGGTTGCGGAACTCGGGGGTGAACAGGCGCTTGATCGCCTCGTCGTCCTCGCCCTCGCGCACGTCGCGGCCGAAGCCGATCGCCTCCTTGGCCATGTCGGACGCGCCGGCGTTGGTCGTCATGATCAGGATGACGTTGCGGAAGTCTACCGTCTTGCCGTTGTGGTCGGTGAGCTTGCCGTGGTCCATGACCTGCAGGAGGATGTTGTAGAGGTCCTGGTGCGCCTTCTCGATCTCGTCGAGCAGCAGCACCGCGTGCGGATGCTGGTCGATGCCATCGGTCAGCAGGCCGCCCTGGTCGAAGCCCACGTAGCCGGGGGGGGCGCCGATCAGCCGGCTGATGCTGTGGCGCTCCATGTACTCGCTCATGTCGAAGCGGATCAGCTCGATGCCCAGCGTGGAGGCGAGCTGCTTGGCAACCTCTGTCTTGCCGACGCCGGTCGGGCCGCTGAACAGGTAGTTGCCGATCGGCTTCTCCGCGTCGCGCAGGCCGGCGCGCGACAGCTTGATCGCGGCGGACAGCGCGTCGATCGCCTTGTCCTGGCCGAACACCATCGACTTCAGGTCGCGCTCCAGGTTGCGCAGCACCTCCTTGTCGTCGGTGCTGACCGACTTCGGGGGGATGCGGGCGATCTTGGCGACGATGTCCTCGACGTCCTTGAGCGTCACCGTCTTGCGGCGCTTGCCCTCGGGCAGCAGCATGCGGCTGGCGCCGACCTCGTCGATGACGTCGATCGCCTTGTCCGGCAGCTTGCGGTCGTTGATGTACTTGGCCGACAGCTCGACGGCGGCGCGGATCGCCTCGTCGGTGTAGCGGACCTTGTGGTGCTTCTCGTAGTTGGTCTTCAGCCCGCGCAGGATCTTGACCGTGTCCTCGATCGAGGGCTCGGCGACGTCGATCTTCTGGAACCGGCGCACCAGCGCGCGGTCCTTCTCGAAGTAGTTGCGGAACTCCTTGTAGGTGGTCGAGCCGATGCAGCGCAGCGTGCCCTGGGCGAGCGCGGGCTTGAGCAGGTTCGACGCGTCCATGGCACCGCCGCTGGTGGCGCCCGCGCCGATCACGGTGTGGATCTCGTCGATGAACAGCACCGCGGTGGGCTGCGCCTCAAGCTCGGTCACGACGGCCTTGAGCCGCTCCTCGAAGTCGCCGCGGTAGCGGGTGCCGGCGAGCAGCGCGCCCATGTCGAGCGCGTAGATCGTGCTCTTGGCCAGCACCTCGGGGACGTCGCCCTCGACGATGCGCTTGGCCAGGCCCTCGGCGATCGCGGTCTTGCCGACGCCGGGGTCGCCCACGTAGAGCGGGTTGTTCTTGGTGCGCCGGCACAGGATCTGGATGGTGCGCTCGACCTCGCTGTCGCGGCCAATCAGCGGGTCGATCTTGCCCGACGTCGCCTTCTTGTTGAGGTTCACGCAGTAGGTGCTGAGCGCGTCCTGGGCGCGCCGGCCGCCCTTCTCCTCGCGCTCGGACTCACCGCCGCCGCCGCCCTCGCCGGGGGGCGAGCCGCTGGCGGTCGGGCGGCTGGAGCCGCCGCGCCCGGGCGCCTTGGCGATGCCGTGGCTGATGAAGTTGACGGCGTCCAGGCGCGTCATGTCCTGGAGCTGGAGGTAGTAGACCGCGTGGCTCTCGCGCTCGCTGAAGAGGGCGACCAGCACGTTGGCACCGGTGACCTCGTCGCGGCCGGAGGACTGCACGTGGATGGCGGCGCGCTGCACGACCCGCTGGAAGCCGGCGGTGGGCTTGGGCTCGCCGGTGCGGTCGGTGGCGAGGCCGGACAGCTCCTTCTCGAGGAACTCGTTCAGCTCGACGCGCAGCTTGTCGAGGTCGACGCCGCAGGCGCGCAGCACGGTGGCGGCGTCGGTGTCATCGGCCAGCCCGAGCAGCAGGTGCTCCAGGGTGGCGTACTCGTGGTGCCGGTCGCTGGCGAACGACAGGGCGCGATGCAGCGTCTGTTCCAGGTTACGTGACAGCATAGCGATACGCTCCTTCACGCTCGGCCCGCCGCATGGCCGGGTCATCCTGGACGAGGATGGTGCCGAAGGATGCGGTGTGCGGGAAGCGAATTAGTGGTGCATTCCTCAGATGAGCATCACGTGGCCGTATACCAGGGAGACCCAGCCTACGCGGCGTTCATGGAGGCAACGTGAAGGACGCAGCGCCGGATCCTGCCCGAAGACGGTAGAAACCGTCGACCTCCTGAGCCCGCAAGGCCGGTCCAGAGACGCGCCCGCCGGTGGCGAGTTCCCGCTTCCAGGCCACAGGGAAGGGTCGCGGCCCTGCCGCTCACTCCTTCTCGATCGTGCACTGCAGCGGGTGCTGGTTCTGCCGCGCAAGGTCCATGACCTGCGTCACCTTGGTCTCGGCGACCTCGTAGGTGAACACGCCGCACACGCCGACGCCGCGCCGGTGGACGTGCAGCATGATGCGGGTCGCCTCCTCGCGGGTCTTCTGGAAGAACCGCTCCAGCACGTGCACGACGAACTCCATCGGCGTGTAGTCGTCGTTGAGCATCAGCACCTTGTACATGGCCGGCTTGCGGGTCTTCGGCCGGGCCTTGACCACCACGCCCGTGTTCGGGCTGTCGCCGCCGCGCTTGTCGTTGTCGCTCATTCGTCCGCCCATCCCAGGCCCAAGGGCGCGAACCAGGTCCGCAGGTCGCCGCAGCGGGCGAGCCCCTCACGCCGTGCTGCGAGGAGCGAGCATATCGGAAGCCGCGCCGCAGGGAAAAGACCCGCCTCCCGGCCGGGGCACAGGGACCCGCAACGAGAAAGGGGCCCGGACCAACGGTCCGGACCCCCGCTTCACACAGGCCCGCGAGGTCAGCCGCGCGGGGCGGAGACCATCTCCATCGCGGCGCCGACGCGCGCGGTGAGCGGGGCGTTCGCCTGCTCGGCCAGCTTCATCGAGGTCTCGGTGAGGCGGGTGGACTCGGCCATCGCCTTCTCCATCGCGGTGCGGGCCGCGGTGGTCTGCAGCGCCACGGCGTCCTGCAGCGTGCGGATCGCGGTCAGCGAGCGCAGCATCGACACGTTGTCCTGGAACGAGGCCTGCGCCGTCGCCGTGATCTGGCGCGACAGGTCCTGCAGGCCACTCGCCCAGATCTGGCTGGACTTCACCATCGCCTCGACGTTGCCCTGGCTGAAGGCGAGAACCTGCTCTGCGTGCTTCATCACCTGCTCCATGCCTGTCTTGCCCTGTGACTGAGCCTGGGCCTGGGCTCCGCCCATCGCCGACGCGGCGTTGGCGCTCGCCTCGCGGGCGCCGGACGCCACGCTCTCGAAGCCCTGCGACACCTGCCGCACGCTGTCGCGGGCCATGTCCTGCACGACGGCCAGACCGTCGATCGTCGCCTTCTTGCCACTCATCGTTGCATCTCCTGCCGACGTTGCCGCGTTGCGGGCGTCTGGTTGTTCTTGCTCGTGGGGCGCATCTGCCACCGGCGACCCTTCCCCCTGCTGCACCGCAGCAATCGCGGATGTATGCGCGATCATTGCGGAGGTCAACAGGGATTGTGCAGTGCACAATGCGTCTCGCGGCGCGGGACAACCCGCCGCCTGACACAACCTCGGCCGTCAACGTTCTGTTCATGCAGGTAAATATTGTCGAACACGCTGGACACGGCGTATCGCCGGCAGATACGGTCCGGGCCGGGATCAGAGGATTGACGCGGATGGTCGCTCGTTTTCGCCGCATCGCGACTGCGCTGCGCCACACCCGTCCGCTGTCGAAGGCGGCGTCGGCGGTGCTCTGCTCCCTGCTGGCCCTGGCACTCGCGGGCCGGCCGGCCGCGGCCCAGGTTTGGTCGGACCGCTACGCCTCGCTGGTGATCGACGCGGCCAGCGGCAGCATCCTCGAGCAGGTCAACGCCGACGAGCCGCGCTACCCCGCCAGCCTGACCAAGCTGATGACGCTCTACATGGCGTTCGAGGCGCTGCGCGACCACCGCATCGGGCTCGACCAGGTGGTGCCGGTGTCGTGGCACGCGGCCTCGATGACGCCGGTCAAGCTCGGCCTGGTGCCGTCGACGTATCTGACCGTCGAGCAGACGATGCTGGCCATGGTCACGCTGTCGGCCAACGACGCGGCCTGCGCGATGGGCGAGCTGCTCGGCGGCGACGAGGAGCGCTTCGCCCAGATGATGACGCTGCGCGCCAGGGCGCTCGGCATGACGCGCACCACCTTCCGCAACGCGTCCGGCCTGCCCGATCCCGAGCAGGTCAGCACCGCGCGTGACCTCGCCGTGCTGGCGCGCCACCTGGTGCAGGACTTCCCCGACGACTACGCGCTGTTCAGCACGCCGTCCTTCAGCTTCCACGGCCGCGAGATCCTCAACCACGACACCATGCTGCGCACCTACCCGGGCGCCGACGGCCTCAAGACCGGCTACACCGAGCTGTCCGGGCACAACCTGGTCACCTCGGCGATGCGCGGCGGCGTTCGGCTGATCGGCGTGGTGCTCGGAATGCGCGCCAACGGCGAGCGCGACGTCCACATGGCCTCGCTGCTCGACGACGGCTTCGAGCGCATGGACGTGCCGGTGATGCCGCGTGCGCCCTCGCGCATCCGGGTGCCGGCGCTGATCGCCGCCGCCGACGCCGCCGCGCTGCCGCTGCGGTTCGCGCCGGTGCCGTTCCACACCGTGGCGGCGCACGGCGGTCAGCGGCTGCGGGCGCGCCACGTCATGGCGGAGCGCACAGCAGGCTTCGCGCTGCCGCCGCGAGCGCCGGGCCCGGCACATGGCCGCGTGCCGGCCAGGCCGGTTGCGGACTACGCGCGCCCGCGCCTGTTGCCGGTGATGGCACGCGATCACGCGCCGGCCCGCACCGCCGCCTGCACCCGCCGTCATCCCTGCCTGCGCTGACAGCCGCGCCCGCACCGATGCAGAGGCCGGCGTCGATGCCGCACGGTCCGCGCCGATACTCCCGCTGACGTGGCCCGCCCCTTGCGCCGGGCGACAGGGGCACGCATTTTCGCAGGCACGCCGGCGCGCCTCTCCCGTGTCGGAACGGTGACACGGAGCGAACATGGACGGCGGGGCCGACTCGAGGCGCATCACACTGCATCCGCCCGAGGATTTCGCGGGCATGCGCGCGGCCGGCCGGCTCGCCGCAGAGACCCTGGACATGATCGGCCCGCACGTCCGGCCGGGCGTCACCACCGGCGAGCTCGACCTGCTCATCCACGAGTTCACCCTGGCCGCGAACGCCATTCCCGCGACGCTGAACTACCGCGGCTACCCCAAGTCGTCGTGCATCTCGCTCAACCACGTCGTCTGCCACGGCATTCCCGGCGATCGCAGGCTCGTGGACGGCGACGTGCTCAACATCGACGTCACCTGCATCCTCGACGGCTGGCACGGCGACACCAGCCGCATGTACGTCGCCGGCAAGCCCTCCACCCGGGCGCGCAACCTGATCGACGTGACGCACGAGGCGATGATGCGCGGCGTGCGCGCGGTGCGCCCGGGCGCCACGCTGGGCGACGTCGGCCACGCCATCCAGGCCTACGTGGAGGCCAACCGCTTCAGCGTGGTGCGCGACTTCTGCGGCCACGGCATCGGGCAGCGCTTCCACGAGGCGCCCAACATCCTGCACTTCGGCCGCGCCGGGGAGGGCCCCGCGCTGCGGCCGGGGATGTTCTTCACCGTCGAGCCGATGGTCAACGCGGGGCGGCCGGAGGTGAAGGTGCTCGACGACGGCTGGACCGCGGTGACGCGCGACCGCTCGCTGTCGGCACAGTTCGAGCACATGGTCGGCGTGACGGAGGACGGGTGCGAGGTGTTCACCCTCTCGCCGGCGGGGCTGCACCAGCCGGTGTTCGAGTAGGCAGGGAAGCAAGCGTCTTCTTTTTCTGAAGAAAAAGAAGCAAAAAGACTTTTCCCATAAGGTTCATGCCAAAGATTGTTGGCGTGGATGGTTATGGGAGAAAGTTCTTTGGTTCTTTCTTTCAAGAAAGAACTCGCTTGCTTGCTTCCTCCGTGCACAGCCAGCGGCGCAGGACGGCACGGGCGGCCTCGACTTCCGGCCCTGCCAGGGCCATCGGGGCGCAGGATTCCGGCGCGTCCGGGCCGGGCGTGAAGTCGGGGTGCAGGCTGGTGACGACGCCGTTGGCGAAGCCGGCGCGGTTGCCGGTGTCGAGGTAGCTTTCCGCGGGCAGGCCTTCGGCGAGGATCACGCCGTGGCGGTCCAGCTCGACGTGGACGTAGGTGACGCGCTCCGGGGCCTCTTGCGTCACGGCGGCGCCGTCGATCAGGACATGCACGGGCACCAGCGCGCCGCCGAGCAGGAGGGCGTGCTCGGGGCTGAGCAGCAGGTCGCGGCGCGGCAGGCCGGGGCCGAAGGCGTGGGCGCGCACCCGCACCGGGCGGGCCGACTCCGGCCTCGGGTGGCGGCGCAGGTCGACGCGGCGGTGGCCGACCCAGCGCACCGGGGCGCTGC
>CAXSFE010000103.1:0-13380 GCA_964236585.1 uncultured Acetobacteraceae bacterium | reverse complement strand
GCCTCCCGCCCCTCCGCGTCCTCCAGCGCGAAGAACCGCCGCCGCCGCGCCGCATCCCGCCCCGCCGCCCGCAGCCCCGTCGCCACGAACGCCTCGACCCCCGCCACCCCCGCCGGCCGCAGCAGCACGTCTGCCCGCGCGATCACCGCCCCCACGCAGTCCGGCGCCACCCCCGCCAGCCCCACGACCACCCGCGACCACCCCGCCAGCCCCCCCGCGTCGCCCCGTCCCTGGCCACCCAGCGCCGCCCACACCCCCGGCAGCGCCTCCACCCCCGACAGTGCCACCCCCGCGCCCGCCCGCCGGCACACCTCCGCCGCGTCCCCCACCAGCCCCGCGACCTCGCGCAGCGACACCCCAGGACGCCGCGCATCCAGCCGCGCCGCCAGCCCCGCCGCCGCCACGACGCAGGCCGGCCCCGCATTCGCCCGCACCAGCCCCAGCAGCGCCGCCCTCCACGCCGCCTCGCCCGCCACGCCCTCCACCCGCGCCAGATGCGGCGCCAGCGCAGCCCCCAGCGCGGGCCGCTGCCGCAGCAATGCGCCCAGCTCTGCCGTGCTCACGCGGGGCCGGCCGGAAGCAGGCAAGGCTGGGCTCTGCCCAGACCCGCCAAAGGCCAGGGGCCTTTGGAAACCCATCCCTTAAGAATCAATTCACGAAACGATCCGCCGAAGGAACAACAGGATGCCGCCGCAAGCAGACTGCATCGATTCGTGGCACCGCCCCCAAGTCGAGGTTTCCAAAGGCTCGCCTTTGGCGGGGTCCAGGGGCAGAGCCCCTGGCCTTCCTTGCCTGGCCCCGGCCCTCTCACCCCAGGCACGCCTCCGCCGTGCATCCCAACGCGTGCGTCAGGTCCGCGTCGTCCGTGATCGGCAGCACGACCGCGGCCTGCACCGCCTCGCGCAGCCCGATGCCCCCCCGGCACAGCCGCGCTGCGTGGATCAGCATCCGCGTCGACGCCCCGTCCGCCAGCCCCGCGTCGCGCATCCGCCGGGTCGCCTGGCCGACCCGGACCAGCACTGCGGCCAGCGCCGGCGCGACCTCCGCCTCGCGCGCCACGATCGCGGCCTCCGCGTCGGCGTCCGGGTAGTCGAACGCGACCGCCACGAACCTCTGCCGCGTGCTCTGCTTCAGCTCGCGCGCCGCCCCGCCCAGCCCCGGGTTGTACGACACCACCAGCAGGAAGTCGGGGTGTGCCGCGACCACCTCGCCGCACTTCTCCAGTGGCAGCATGCGCCGCGTGTCGGTCAGCGGGTGCAGCACGACCACGGTGTCCTGACGCGCCTCGACCACCTCGTCGAGGTAGCAGATCGCCCCCGACCTGGCCGCGCGCGTCAGCGGCCCGTCCTGCCACTCCGTGCCCTGCGGCCCCAGCAGCCAGCGCCCGGTGAGGTCGGACGCCGTCATGTCCTCGTGCGCCGCCGCCGTCACCAGCGGCCGCCCCAGCCGCCACGCCATGTGCTCGACGAAGCGTGTCTTGCCGCAGCCGGTCGGCCCCTTGAGCATGACCGGCAGGCGCCCGTGCCACGCCGCCTCGAACAGCGCCACCTCGTCGCCCACTGGCCGGTAGAACGGTTCGCCCGCTCCGGCCGCCTGGTCCTGCGTCCCGCCGCCCATCCGCCCAACCCCTGCCGCCCGCGCCCAGCCTCCCCCGGAACCGCAGGCGCTGTCACCCGCCATCCGGGGCGCGCGGGACAGGACCCGGCTCCCTGCCGGACGTCGCCCGGAAACGCGGGCCCGCGGACGCCGGCCCCCGCGGGTCCGGGGCCGTGGGTCGGGGGCCGGGTGTCCTGCCTGCAGCGGGCCGGTCGACACCCGGCCGCACGGCCGCGCGCGCCGGCCCGCCCGCGCGAACTCCGGCCGGGGCGGGGCAGGGGAGAACGAACGGTCTGTCTGGCCCGCCTCTTGCGTGCCATCGTATGGCGGGAGCCACCCTGCAGGGCACGGGAACGGCATGACGAGACACGACACGGCAAGGCTGTCCTGGATGGTGGGCGAGGTGCACCGGTGCCTCGACGCCAGCCTCGCCACCGGCTGCTACACGCCCGGCTTCGTCGCCGAGGTCGCCCGCCTGTTCGCCGCCCGCGGCTACAACCTGCACGAGGTGTTCGACGAGATCGCCATCCTGGAAGGCACCAACCCCCGCCCGAGCCGCACCGCCCCCGCCGCCGAGCTGGCCGACCCCCTGCGCGGCTTCTGGCACAAGCACCACCAGAAGGTGCTCTTCCCCACGCCCGGCTGGTGCTCCAGCTTCATCGTGTTCCGCCGCCTGCCGGACGACACCCGCGTCTACCTCGCGCTCAGCTGCCCCGACGAGCTCGCGAGCCTCGCCACCCGGCTGGTCGCCTACGCCGCGGCGGACGGCCAGCCGGGCGGGACGCAGGGTTGAGGCCCCGCCTCCAGGCGCCGGGCCCCGAACTCCGCCAGAGGCAGGCCCTCGGACCCCATGACCAGGGAGCAGGCCCCGGCGGGCCGGGCAGGGCGCCGGCGGCCCCGGTGACGCGCCGCCCACGACGCTCCATATCGCCTGCCAACCTCCGGAGAGCACCATGGCCTACGACTACGACCTGTTCGTGATTGGCGGCGGCTCGGGCGGCGTGCGCTGCGCCCGCATCGCCGCCGGCCACGGCGCCCGCGTCGGGATCGCCGAGGAGCGCTTCTGGGGCGGCACCTGCGTCAACGTCGGTTGCGTGCCCAAGAAGCTCATGGTCCAGGCCTCCGAGTACGGCGCGCTCGCCGAGGACTCCCGCGGCTTCGGCTGGGACGCGCACCGCGCCGCCTTCGACTGGCCCACGCTCATCGCCAACAAGGACCGCGAGATCGCGCGCCTGAACTCCGTCTACGTCTCGATGCTGGAGAAGTCCGGCGTCGCCGTCCACGAGGCCCGCGCGACGCTCACCGGCCCCAACAGCCTCGACGTCGGCGGCCGCGCGATCACCGCCGAGCGCATCGTGATCGCCGTCGGCGGCCACCCGGTCTTCCCGCACGACACGCCGGGCTGCGAGCACGGCATCGTCTCCGACCAGGCGTTCGAGCTGCCGGAGTTCCCGCGCCGCGTCGTCATGGTCGGCGGCGGCTACATCGGCGTCGAGTTCGCCGGCATCTTCGCGGGCCTCGGCGCCGAGGTGCACCTGCTCTACCGCCAGCACCTCCCGCTGCGCGGCTTCGACACCGAGATCCGCGAGGCCCTCGCCGAGTCCCTGACCGCGGCCGGCATCACCCTGCACCCCACCGCCACGATCGAGCGCATCGAGGCCACCGGCCCCGCCGGCGCCGAACGCCGCGTCACCCTCGACGGCGGCGCCACGCTGGACGCCGACCTGGTGTTCTTCGCCATCGGCCGCGTCCCGAACACGAAGAACCTCGGCCTGGAGGCCGCCGGCGTGACGCTCGACGCCAAGGGCGCCGTCGTCGTGGACGCGCTCGCCCGCAGCAGCGCGCCGTCGGTGTTCGCGATCGGCGACGTGTCCAACACCATGAACCTGACCCCCGTCGCCATCGCCGAGGGCCACGCCCTGGCCGACCGCCTGTTCGGCCCGGGCACGCCCCGCCGCTGGTCGTTCGACGCCATCCCCACCGCCGTGTTCAGCCAGCCCCCCATCGGCACCGTCGGCCTGTCCGAGGACGACGCGGCCAGGCGCGGCGCCGTCGACGTCTACGTCACCCGCTTCACCCCCATGCGCCACACCATGAGCGGCCGGCAGGGCCACCGCGCCCTGATGAAGCTCGTCGTCGACCAGGCCAGCCAGCGCATCGTCGGCGCCCACATGATCGGCGACGACGCCCCGGAAATGATGCAGGGCATCGGCATCGCGATCACCGCCGGCGCCACCAAGGCGCACTTCGACCAGACCGTCGGCATCCACCCGACCGGGGCGGAGGAGTGGGTCACCATGCGCCAGCGGACCCGCGAGGCGGGGCTGCGGAAGGCAGCGGAGTGAGGCCAGGGCTCTGCCCTGGACCCGCTGGGGGCGAGCGCCCCCAGACCCGCGCACATTGAAAAGAACAGGGATGCCGGTCCAGGGCGGCTCGTCCTGGCGGGTCCAGGGCAGAGCCCTGGCCTTCCTTCACCCCAGCCCCGCTCGCATGACCCCTGGCATTCCCCCCCGGAACTGCGGATAACCCTCGGCCGTTCCGGGCGGCTGGAGTGCGCGCGATGACGACCCACGACCCACGCGACTGGACGCCGCAGGGCTGGCGCGACCGCCCCGCCCAGCAGATGCCGACCTACCCCGACGCCTCCGCCCTGCACGCCGTCGAGCAGCGCCTGCACGCCTACCCGCCCCTGGTGTTCGCCGGCGAGGCCCGCACCTTGCGCGACCAGCTCGCCCTGGCCGCAGAGGGCCGCGCCTTCGTCCTGCAGGGCGGCGACTGCGCCGAGAGCTTCTCCCAGTACACCGGCAACGTCATCCGCGACACCTTCCGCGTGATGCTGCAGATGGCCGTCGTCCTGACCTTTGGCGCCAAGGTCCCCGTCATCAAGCTCGGCCGCATGGGCGGCCAGTACGCCAAGCCCCGCTCCTCGGACACGGAAACGATCGGCGGCGAGACCCTGCCCAGCTACCGCGGCGACATCATCAACGGCCCGGAGTTCACGGCTGGCGACCGCATCCCCGACCCCGCCCGCATGGAGCGCGCCTACTTCCAGTCTGCCGGTACGCTCAACCTCCTGCGCGCGTTCGCGACCGGCGGCTACGCGGACCTGCACGAGGTCCACCGCTGGAACCTCGACTTCGTGGAGCGCTCCCCGCTCGCCGAGCGCTACCGCGACCTCTCGTCGCGCATCGACGAGACCCTCGGCTTCATGGCCGCGTGCGGCATGAGCGCGCTGCCCCAGGTCCGCGAGACCGCCTTCCACACCAGCCACGAGTGCCTGCTGCTGCCCTACGAGCAGGCGCTCACCCGCGTCGATTCCACCACCGGCGACTGGTACTGCTGCTCGGCCCACTTCCTGTGGATCGGCGACCGCACCCGCCAGCCCGACGGCGCCCACGTCGAGTTCCTGCGCGGCGTGCGCAACCCGATCGGCCTCAAGGTCGGCCCTTCCACCACCGCCGACGACCTGCTCCGCCTGCTCGACATCCTCAACCCCGACGACGAGCCGGGCCGCCTCACCCTGATCAGCCGCATGGGGGCGGACCGCGTGCACGCGAAGCTGCCGCCGCTCCTGCGCGCCGTGCAGCGCGACGGCCGCCGCACCGCCTGGCTGTGCGACCCGATGCACGGCAACACCACCAGCACCCCCGCCCAGGTCAAGACCCGTTCCTTCGACCGCATCCTCGCCGAGGTCCGCGGCTTCTTCGACGTCCACACGGCCGAGGGCGCCCGCCCGGGCGGCGTCCACGTCGAGATGACCGGCCTGCCCGTCACCGAGTGCGTCGGCGGCGCCCACCGCCTCACCGAGGCCGACCTGGGCGGCCGCTACGAGACCTTCTGCGACCCCCGCCTCAACGCCGAGCAGTCCCTGGAGCTGGCCTTCCTGGTCGCCGAGGAGCTGAAGTCCCGCCGCGACGCCACGCCGGGGCTGGCCGCGGCGCAGTGACGCCGGCGGTCGTCGAGGACGACCGGCCTGCAGGACGAAGGCCGGGGCCCTGCCCCGAACCCCGCCAAAGGCAAGCCTTTGGGATCCTGCACTTAAGTCAAGGGATCAAAGGGTCCTCGGACCCTTTGCGGGTCTGGGCAGAGCCCAGCCTTGCTTGCTTTGCTTGCCCTTGAGCCTTGGCTTCCACCCCGATCGCGCGCATCTCCCGACCCAACCAGCAGCGCGGGACCCCGGCGATGACGCATCAGACGACGACCGGAGCACGACCCTGAGCGACGACGCCCCCCCTGCGGACGGCGCGCCCGTCTGGCGCGTGCGCATCCTCGACCTGTCCGGCGGCGCCGAGGAGGGCATCACCGAGGAGGTCGGGGGCTTCGATGGCCTGGAGCACGCCAACGCCTTCGCCCGCGCCTACGTCCGCGACAGCGTGGAGCGCTGCCGCTCCCCCGGCCTGTCCGCCCGCGAGGTGATGGAGGTCTGGCTCCAGTTCGGCGAGGACGCCCTCGTCGTCGACGCCGGCGAGGACGGCTGGCGCTCGGCCACCGAGATCGCCGGCTTCGCCGAGCACCGCGCCCGCCGCCCCGACCGCGACTGGCGCGCGCTGGACCCCCGCACCGCCGACGACGCCCCCGACGACGACGACGACACCCCCGACGAGGCGGACCTCGCATGAGGCTCCGCTTCGCCCCCAGCCCCACCGGCCTGCTCCACGTCGGCAACCTGCGCACGGCGCTGGCCAACTACCTCTACGCCCGCCGCCACAACGGCCGCTTCGCGCTGCGCATCGACGACACGGACGCCGCCCGCTCGCGCCCCGAGTACGCCGAGGCGATCGAGCACGACCTGCGCTGGCTCGGCCTCGACTGGGACAGCCTGCACCGCCAGTCCGACCGCCTCGCCCGCTACTCCGCCGCCGCCGAGACGCTCAAGGCCTCCGGCCGCCTCTACCCCTGCTTCGAGAGCGAGGACGAGCTGCGCTCCAAGCGCGAGCAGCGCCTGCGGTTGGGAAAACCCCCCCTCTACGACCGCGCCATGCTCCGCCTTACCCCCGCCCAGCGCGCCACCGCCGAGGCCGGCGGCAAGCGCCCGTACTGGCGCTTCCTCCTCTCCGCCCGCACCATCGCCTGGGACGACCTCGTCCTCGGCGAGCGCCAGGTGAAGCTGTCCGCCATGTCCGACCCGGTGATGATCCGCGCCGACGGCACGCCGCTCTACGGCTTCACCTCCGTCGTCGACGACCTCGACGAGGGCACCACCCACGTCCTGCGCGGCGAGGACCACGTCAGCAACACCGGCCTGCAGGTCGACCTCTGGGACGCCCTCGTCACCGACCCCGACCGCATCGTCCGCTTCGGCCACCTCCCCCTCCTCCTCGACGGCGCGGGGGAAAAACTCTCCAAGCGCCTGGAAAGCGTCTCCGTCCGCTCCCTGCGCAACGACGGCATCCTGCCGGAGTCCATCACCGGCATGCTCGCCCGCCTCGGCACCCCCGACGCGCCCGACGCCCTGCCGCTCGACGCCCTCGCCGCCACCTTCGACCCCCGCCGCTTCAGCCACGGCCCCGCCCGCTTCGACCTGGCCCAGCTCCTCGGCGTCAACGCCCGCGCCCTCCACGCCCTGCCGTACGAGTCCGTCCGCGCCCGCCTCCCCGACGGCGCCACGGAATCCTTCTGGCTCGCCGTCCGCCCCAACCTGGAACTGCTCACCGAGGCCCGCCTCTGGTGGGACGTCGTCGCCGGCGACATCGTCGCCCCCCTGCTGGAGGAGGACGCCGCCTTCCTCCGCCAGGCCCTCGACGCCCTCCCGCCCGAACCCTGGGACGCCGCCACCTGGCCCGCCTGGACCGCCGCGCTCAAGACCACGAGCGGCCGGAAGGGCAGGGCGCTGTTCCACCCCCTCCGCCTCGCGCTGACCGGCGAGGAGAAGGGCCCCGAGCTCGCGGCGCTCCTGCCGCTGATGGGGCGCGCCCGCGTGGCGGAGCGGCTGAGGGCGGCGGCCTAGAAGCAAGCAAGGTTGAGGCTCTGCCTCAAACTCCGCCAAGGGCTGGGCCCTTGGATCGCCATCCCTGAGTCAAGCCGGTCCAGGGGCGGCTCGCCCCTGGCGGGTCTGGGCGGAGCCCGGCCTTGCTTGCTTGGCCGCCCTCAGAGCTCCAGGTGCAGGGACCGGTTGAACGCGCTCCGCTCGTAGCCCCCGAACGCCTCGCCGTCGACGAACCCCCGCCCGCGATATAGCGCCAGCGCCGGCTCGAACGCCGCCCCGCTCCCCGTCTCCAGGCTCAGCCGTGCCCACCCCCGCGCCCTGGCCTCGCCGACCATGTGGTCGAGCAGCAGCGCCGCCACCCCCCGGCGCAGCAGGCCCGGATGCGTCCGCATCGACTTCACCTCGCCCCCGCCGCCCAGCGCCTTCAGCGCGCCCACGCCCGCGATCGCCTCGCCCTCCCAGGCGGTCCAGACCGTCACCTCCGGCACCGTCAGCCCCGAAAGGTCGAGCGCGAACACGCTGCCCGGCGGCGACTGCGCGTGCATGCCCGCCAGGTGCAGCGCCAGCAGCCCGCGCGTGGCCTGCCCCGAAAGATCGTCCCGCCGGATCTCGAACATGCGCGCCCCCAGCAACCCCGTTGCTCCCCCGCGCCGCCTGCCGCAGAAAGCACGGGCCATGACCCCGCCCCTCGTCCTCCACGACAGCCTGCGCCGCGCACGCGTGCCCTTCGCGCCGATCGACCCGTCGCACGTCCGCCTCTACGTGTGCGGCCCGACCGTGTACGACCTCCCCCACCTGGGCAACGTCCGCTCGACCGTGGCGTGGGACGTGCTGGTGCGCCTGCTGCGCCACCTCTACCCGCGCGTCACCTACGTGCGGAACATCACGGACGTGGACGACAAGATCAACGCCCGCGCCGCCGCCTCCGGCGAGAGCATCGCCGCCGTCACTGCGCGCACCGCGGCCGGCTTCGCCGCCGACATGGCCACCATCGGCAACGCGCCGCCCGACATCGAGCCCCGCGCCACCGCCCACATCCCCGAGATGATCGCGATGATCGCCGGCCTGGTCGATTCCGGCCACGCCTACGAGGCCGACGGCCACGTCCTGTTCTCCGTGCACAGCTTCCCCGACTACGGCCGCCTCTCCGGCCGCTCCCCCGACGAGCTGCTCGCCGGCGCGCGCGTCGAGGTCGCGACCTACAAGCGCGACCCCGGCGACTTCGTCCTGTGGAAGCCCAGCGCCCCCGACCTTCCCGGCTGGGACAGCCCCTGGGGCCGCGGCCGCCCCGGCTGGCACATCGAGTGCAGCGCCATGTCGCGCCGCTATCTCGGGCCGGACTTCGACATCCACGGCGGCGGCGACGACCTGCTGTTCCCCCACCACGAGAACGAGCGCGCCCAGAGCCTGTGCGCCGACTCCGGCTGCGGCTTCGCCCGCACCTGGCTGCACAACGGCATGCTGCTCGTCGACGGCGAGAAGATGTCGAAGAGCCTCGGCAACTTCTTCACCCTGCGCGACGTCCTCGCCCGCGCCGCCCCGGAGACCGTCCGCCTCGCCATCCTCAAGTCCCACTACCGCGGCACCCTCGACTTCTCCGAGCGCGCCCTCGACGAGGCCGCCCGCGAAACCGACCGCTTCTACCGCGCCCTGGAGCACGCCCCCGCCGACCTCCCCGGGACCGACCCCGGCGACATCGCCCCCGCCGTCCTCGACGCGCTGTGCGACGACCTCAACACCCCCCAGGCCATCTCCATCCTCCACACCCTGGCCGCGGCGGGCAGGGCAGGGGACGCGCACGCCTCTGCCTCCCTGCGCGCCTCCGCCCGCCTGCTCGGCCTGCTCACCTCCACCCCCGCAAACTGGTTCCAGGGCACCGCTGCCGGCGACACGGCCGCCCTCGCCACGGACACCGCCGCCATCGAGGCTGCCATTGCCGAGCGCCTCGCCGCCCGCGGGGCAAAAGACTGGGCCGGCGCCGACGCCATCCGCGCCCGCCTCGCCGCCCAGGGCATCCTGCTGGAGGACAAGGCCGGCGCCACCACCTGGCGCCGCGCCTGACGTCCCACCCGCGCCCAGCCCCGAGCCAAGGACCGCCAGCCATGACCCCGACCCGCGCGACCGCCTCGGCCTGCGTTCTCGCCGCCCTGCTCCTCGCCGCCCCCGCCCGCCACGCCATCGCCCAGGAGGCCATGCCGCCCGGCCACGCGATGGCCATGCCCGCTCCCGACGCCGCCCCCGCGACCCCGTCCACCGACGCCTACCGCCACGCGATGACCTCCATGGACGCCGCCATGATGGCCGCCCCCGCCACCGGCGACGCCGACCGCGACTTCGTGTCCGGCATGCTCGCCCACCATCAGGGCGCCATCGACATGGCCCGCGTCGAGCTGCGCTACGGCCGCGACCCCGCGATGCGCCGCCTCGCCCAGGACATCATCGTCGCCCAGACCCGCGAGATCGCCCACATGCGCGACTGGCAGCATCGCCACGGTCCCGCCCGGTGACCCCGCCCGCCCACGGCCCCGCCGCATGACCGGCCGCGACGGCGGCGCCCCGCTCGAACCCCTCGGCAACACCCCCGCCGTGATCCTCGTGCGCCCGCAGCTCGCCGACAACATCGGCGCCGTCGCCCGCGCCATGGCCAACGGCGGCCTGTTCGAGCTGCGCCTCGTCGCCCCCCGCGACGGCTGGCCCCAGGAGAAGGCCTGGCGCATGGCCTCCGGCGCCGACCGCATCCTCGACGCCGCCACCGTCCACGACGACCTCGCCTCTGCGACCTCTGACCTCCACCACGTCCTCGCCACCTGCCCCCGCCCGCGCCACGTCACCAAGCCCGTGCTCACCGCCCGCGGCGCCGCCGCCGAGCTCCGGGAAATCTGCGCCCGCGACCTGCGCGCCGGCCTCCTGTTCGGCCCGGAGCGCGCCGGCCTCGACCGCGACGACCTGGCCTGCGCCGACGCCCTCGTCCGCTACCCGCTGAACCCCGCCTTCATGTCCCTCAACCTCGCCCAGGCCGTCATGGTCATGGCCTACGAGTGGTGGAGTGCGGCCGACGACACCCCGCCGCGCAGCCTCCACACCCACGAGACCCGCGTCGCCACCAAAGGCGACCTCGACCGCTTCCTCGCCCACCTCACCCGCGAGCTCGACGAGTGCGGCTTCCTCCGCAACCTCCCCAAGCGCCCCGGCATGGTCCAGAACCTGCGCCACCTGTTCCAGCGCGGCGAGGTCACCGAGCAGGAGCTGCGCACACTGCACGGCGTCGTCACCGAGCTCGCCCTCGGCCGGCGGATGCGGGGGCGCACGGAGGATTAGAAAGGAAGGCTGGGCTCTGCCCAGACCCGCCAGGGGCGAGCCGCCCCTGGACCGGCACCACTTAGACTCAGTTCCTACCGTCTGTCCGTCGCGAGCACGTTGGGTTTCTGGATCGCGGTTTAGGGCCGCAGATGACGCCGCGTACACTCGGGTGGAAATAATTCTAAGCCGGCGTTACGGCGACAATTCTCATGCCAGGATCACGCTCTGGCTTCTGGGTAGGCCGGCTTGGAACGGACATGGGAGGTGTCATGATCTGAACGTCGGGATCGGCCACGACCGTCGACGCCGGAACGATAATCGCTAGGCTGGTGCCCTACAGGCGTCCCCGAGGTCCGATCCGATGGCTGATGGCGTTCTCGACGGCTTCCTTGGCAGTGGCGAGGACGGCGGCGGCAGTGCGGACGCGCGCGACGCCGCGCCGCCCGATCAACGCTCCGACCAGCTTGCGCTGTCTATGGCGATCGAGCTCGCGCGCATCAACCCCGAGGTGGCGCGGCACACGGCGCGCTTCATGGAGGCGCAGGCGGAGGTCGCGCGCGCCCAGGCGACGTTCAGCACGCTCGGGGCAGCGCATGCGGCCCGCGAGCTGCAGGCGCAATCGCGCGAGGGCCGGCTCCGCCGCGCCGGGCAGCGCGCCCGCCTCGCGATGCAGGTCTTCGCCGTCCTGGTTGCCAGCACCGTGACGCTCGCGTTGCTGTCGATGCTGTACAATGCCGCGACGTCGCGCTCCGTGATCGTCGACCTGTTCCGGGCACCTTCCAGCTTGGCCGCCACGGGCCTGACCGGCGACGTGATCGCCACCAAGGTGCTCGATGCGCTGCAGAAACTGCAGGACGCGACGCGGTCCGACGGCGGGGGAGTGCTCGAGACGCACGGCGCCTGGGCCTCCGACATCAAGCTGGACGTTCCGGAAACCGGCGTCTCGGTCGGCGAGATCGACCGCATCCTGCACCGCGAGTTCGGCCACGACACGCACATCGACGGCGACGTCGTGCAGACCGGGAACGGCGCGCTGGAGATGACGATCCGGGGCGATGGCGTGCCCGCCGCGAGCTTCGCCGGGCCCGACCTTGGCGCGCTGATCACGCAGGGCGCCGAGTACGCCTACTCGAGGTCGCAACCCGGCAGGTACGCGAGCTACCTCAACGGTCATGGACGCGTGGACGATGCCCTGGCGTTCGCGCCCGTCGCCTTCTCCCGGGCCCGGAACGATGCGACGCGCGGGTATCTCGCCCTGGACTGGGGCGTTGCATTGTCGCAGGCCGGGCGGGCGGCGGAAGCGAAGGCCAAGTGGCATCTGACGCTGTCGCTGGTTCCGCGATGGTCGCCTGTCTGGTGGCTGGCGATGAACAACCTGATCGAGCCATTCCATGGCGAGGAGGTGGCGTGGCGCGCGAGCAGGGATTTCCTCGATGCGTGGGCAGCGGCGCCCGCCGCGAAACGCCCTCCGATACGGGATCTCGCGAATGTGGCCGAGTCGGTCTGGGACATGCCCCTGTATCGCGATGCGCTCGCCGACGACCTCGCCGCCAGCAACGATGCCGGCAGCACGGCGTTCGGCGCAACCGGCCCCGTTGTCGCCGACGTCGCCCGCCTGATGCACGATCCGGCGCAGGTCGAGCGGGCGATGGCGGGGAGCGACCCCGGCGCAGCGCAGACCAGGGCGGAGGCGGACATCCTGCAGGGTGTCGCGGCGCTCGAGCGGGGCGACCCCGCGGGGGCGATCGGGCCGCTCGAGCACTTCCAGGCGGCCTGGCTGGCCAGCGCGGATCTGCAGCCGGCCTTCGTTGACCAGCCCTGCCTTCTCGGCCTCGCCTACGGCTTGGCGGGACGGCTGGCGGACGCCGACGCCGTGTTCGAGCGGACGGGCGCCTGGTCGACGTGCTGGGCCTATCGCGGCGACGTGCGGGCCGCCGCGGGCGATGTCGCTGGCGCCCGGCGCGCCTGGGCCGACGGGATCGGGCTCCTGCCGGACCTGCCGCTGGTCTACCTGCACCGCGGCCTCTTCGAGTTCGCCCGCGGCGATCTCAAGACCGCCGAGGCCGACTTGGCGACGGCGTCGGCCAAGGCGCCGCGCTTCGCGGATCCGCTGAAAGCCTGGGGCGACCTTCTCGCGCGCGAAGGGCGCTGGCGGGAAGCGGTCGCGAAATACGACCAGGCGCTGCGCGCCGCGCCCGCCTGGACCGAGCTGCACCAGGCGCACGACGCGGCGGCCCGGAAGCTGTGAAGGTCCGACGTCGACGGGCCGCACAGAGCCATCAATTAGAACCTAGACCACCCGCCGTCGCTTGGGTGTTTTGGTCATGCCTTCCGAAACACCCGAACCATTGATCTGAAGCAGCCTTAGCCTCGTTCCGAAGGTCTTGATTTATGCCAGAGCCTTAGACTCGTTTCCACCCGAGTGTACGTGGCGTCATCGGCCACACTGAGCCGAAACCCAAAGCCCAATTAGTTCGCGGCGGACAGACGGTAGGAACTGAGTCTAAGACCCCGTTTGAGAATGCGTGAGGCAGTTGGGTTTGGGCTTTGCGGATGCC
>CAXSFE010000102.1:0-13498 GCA_964236585.1 uncultured Acetobacteraceae bacterium | reverse complement strand
ACAGGAGCGCCGCCAACATATCCCTTCCTAGCCTCTGCAAATGTCAATGAACACAGAACCAACCAGATGCCGGGCAAAATGTCCGGTAAGTTTGGCTCTAGACTAAACCCGGCCAAGCCGAGAAAAGTAGCGGCCAAAGCAACGAAAGCAAATCTCTTGCTATCCGCTTCGGTGATGGAGGTTCTAGACGCGAGGCACGGGCATGTCAACGTTGTGACACTGTTGTTCCGCATGCGGCAGAAACCAGGCTTCTTGGCTGATTTCAGCGCCTTGTTGCTCGTCACCCAGTTGCGAAGCTGCTGTCGGGCAGCCGGATTGGCCACTGTATGACAGCCATGCGCACGACGCATACTTTGGCGACCAGCTCTGCATAGATTTAGGGTCGACGCCCGCAGAGACGCCGACCCTGGCATTCAGCCTGCCGCTGCCCCCACGATCAGTCCGTCCTGGTCCGCAGAGATCCGCACCGCATCGCCATCGTGGATCGATCCCTCAAGCAGCTGGCCCGCGAGCGGGTTCTGCAGGCTGCGCTGGATCACCCGCTTCAACGGCCGTGCCCCATACACCGGGTCGAAGCCTGCCTCCGCCAGCCAGTCCGTGGCGGCATCGTCGAGCGAAAGCACGATCTTGCGGTCAGTCAACAGCGAGCGCAGCCGGCCGAGCTGGATGTCGACGATCGCCGCCATGTCCGAGCGCGCCAGCCTGCGGAACAGCACGATCTCGTCCAGCCGGTTGAGGAACTCCGGCCGGAAATGCTCGCGCACCACCCGCATGACCTGGGCCTGCACCACGGCTGCCTGCTCCGAGGTCTCGCCCACCGCCTCGCCCTGGGCGGCCAGCACCTCGCTGCCGAGGTTCGACGTCAGCACGATGATGGTGTTGCGGAAGTCGACCGTCCGCCCCTGGCCGTCGGTCAGGCGCCCGTCGTCGAGCACCTGCAGCAGGATGTTGAAGACGTCCTCGTGCGCCTTCTCCACCTCGTCGAACAGGATCACCTGGTAGGGCCTGCGGCGCACCGCCTCCGTCAGCATGCCGCCCTCGTCGTAGCCGACGTAGCCGGGGGGCGCCCCGATCAGGCGCGAGACGGCGTGCTTCTCCATGAACTCGCTCATGTCGATGCGGATCATCGCCCTGTCGTCGTCGAACAGGAATTCTGCCAGCGCCTTGGTCAGCTCGGTCTTGCCGACGCCGGTCGGGCCCAGGAACAGGAAGGAGCCGATCGGCCGCCCGGGGTCCTGCAGGCCGGCGCGCGCGCGGCGCACCGCATTGGAGACGTGGCGCAGGGCGTCCTCCTGGCCGACCACGCGTCGGCGCAGCGCGTCCTCCATGCGGAGCAGCTTGGCGCGCTCGCCCTCCAGCATCCTGTCCACCGGCACCCCGGTCCAGCGCGACACCACGCCCGCGATCGCGGACTCGGTCACGGCCTCGTTGACCAGATGGCCCTCCGCAGGCTCGGCCTGGGCCAGGTTGATCTCGGACTCCAGCGCGGGGATCACGCCGTACATCAGCTCCGACGCCCGGCCGAGGTCGCCGCGGCGCTGCGCCACCTCCACCTCGGAGCGGGCTGCGTCCAGGCGCTCCTTCAGCTTCTGCGTGACGGCGACCCGCTCGGTCTCCGCGCGCCACGCCGTGGTCATCGCGTCCGAGCGCTCCTCCAGCCCGGCCAGCTCCTGCTGCAGCCTGCCCAGCCGGTCGCGGGACGCGGCGTCGTCCTCGCGCTTGAGGGCTTCCCGCTCGATGCGCAGCTGCATCACGCGCCGGTCCAGCTCGTCCAGCGCCTCCGGCTTGCTGTCGACCTGCATGCGCAGCCGGCTCGCCGCCTCGTCGATCAGGTCGATCGCCTTGTCCGGCAGGAAGCGGTCGGTGATGTAGCGGTTGCTCAGCGTGGCGGCGGCGACCAGCGCGTTGTCGGTGATCCGCACGCCGTGGTGCAGCTCGTACTTCTCTCGGATGCCGCGCAGGATGCTGATCGTGTCGGCCACGCTCGGCTCGCCGACGTAGACCGGCTGGAAGCGGCGGGCCAGCGCCGCGTCCTTCTCGATGTGCTTCCTGTACTCGTCGAGCGTGGTGGCGCCGATGCAGTGCAGCCCGCCGCGCGCGAGCTCGGGCTTGAGCAGGTTCGAGGCGTCCATCGCCCCGTCGGCCTTGCCGGCGCCGACGAGGGTGTGCATCTCGTCGATGAACAGGATCACCTCGCCGTTCGAGGCCTCGATCTCCTTGAGCACGGCCTTCAGCCGCTCCTCGAACTCGCCGCGGAATTTCGCCCCCGCCACCAGCGCGCCGAGGTCGAGCGCCATCACCCGCTTGGAGCGCAGCGCCTCGGGCACGTCGCCGTTGACGATGCGCAGCGCCAGCCCCTCGACGATCGCGGTCTTGCCCACGCCCGGCTCGCCGATCAGCACCGGGTTGTTCTTGGTGCGTCGCGCGAGCACCTGGATCGCGCGGCGGATCTCCTCGTCGCGCCCGATCACCGGGTCGAGCTTCCCCCCGCGGGCGATCTCGGTGACGTCGCGGGCATATTTCTTCAGGGCGTCGAAGTTCTGCTCGGCGGTGGCGCTGTCGACCGTGCGGCCCTTCCGCAGGTCGGCCACGGCCTTCTCAAGCGCCTGAGCCGGGGCACCCGCGCCGCGCAGCGCCTTGGCCGCCGGCGTGTCCGAGGCGGCGATCGCCACCAGCACGCGGTCCTGCGCCACGAACGAGTCGCCGGCCTTCTTCGCCGCATCCTGCGCGGCGTCGAGCAGGCGCAGCAGGTCCGGCGTCACCTGGGGCTGGGTCGCGCCCTGCCCGCTCACCTTCGGCAGCCGTGCCAGCTCCGCGTCGTTGGCCTGCCGCACCGCGTCCGGGTTGCCCCCGGCGGCGCGGATCAGCCCGGCGGCCGCGCCCTCCTCGTCGTCGAGCAGCGCCTTGAGCAGGTGCTCGGGGCTGAGGCGCTGGTGGAACTCCCGCACGGCGATGGTCTGCGCCGCCTGCAGGAAGCCCCGCGAGCGTTCGGTGAATTTTTCCATGTCCATGGCGATGATGTCCCTCACGGTCAGGCGACGCGCCCGGACGCGCCCCTCGGCAGGCGACGCGCCCCGGCCCTCGCCCGTCAGATGGGCGATGCGCCGGAGTCGCTCAAGACCGTGATCGGTACCGGAGGCACGCGATGCAGTGCCGGCCCGCCCGGGGCCGCCTGACCTGCGCCCGACCGCGCGAGTCCCGGCCGCCGCTGCGGCAACACCGCAGGCGGCCCTTGTCGTGGCAGCGGCCTGGCCTGAATATTGCCGGGTGTCGAATGGTCGTCGCGGCCTGCGGGCGGCATGGCGACGCTCCCGCCTCGCGGGCTGTCGCGACAAGGAACGGGAGCTGACATGCGGGGCCAACGGATCACCAGCATGGGCGAGGCTGCGCCGGCCGGCCGTTCCCTCGCGGCGAGGCTCATGGCGGCGCATCCCGCCGCTCCGCGATCCATCGTCCGCACCGCTCGCGGAACCTCTGTGCACACGAAATGCCGGATCGCCGCGGCGCTGGCCGCCGGTCTTTCGCTGGCGACGCCGGCGGCGGCGGCGCATCGCTGCATGATCCTGGACACGTCCGCGTCCGCCACCCGCAGGCTGTCACAGGGCGCTGTGCGCGGGCCGGCGGCAGACCGAGCAGGGCCCGGCCTGGTCGTCGCGGTGGCGGCGCCTGCCGACGAGACGGTTGCCGCCGGCGACGCGCCCGCGGCGCCCGACGCCGCCGTGCCCGCCGCCCAGGCCGCCGGCCCGGCCGGTTCCTTCAGCCCGGGCGCCAGGCCGCTGGGCAGGGCTGTCGGCATGCTGGCTGCGCGACACCAGGGAGGCCGGTCGCGGCACGCCGCGGAGCCGATGCCGGGATGCGCGGGCATGGCGACGCTGGACGGCGTGTCGGCGGCCCTGCAGGCGGGGCCGTTCGGCCGCGGCAAGGGGCTGGCGATCATGCAGTTCCGCGGCGTGGTCACCGAGAGCGCGGAGGACGGCAGGGTTGCCTGCCACTCCGACGTCCTGCTGAGCGACGGCAGCCTGCACCGCGCGGAGTACGGCCTGCGCCGGGTGCATCGTGGCACGCAGCTGCACATCGAGGTGGACCGTGACGGCGAGGACGTGGGGGCCGCCGGCGACGCTTCCGCACAGGGCCAGCCCACCGCTGTCCCGCCCGCCTCCGGTGCGTCTTCGCCGCCTGGGCCGCGGACTCCGGCGACATGACGGTGCCGAGCCACGCGGGCAGCCGGCTCTTGCGCGAGCCGCAGCCCGACACCACACTACGGATTACCCGAAACATACTGAAAGGAGGTGATCCAGTGTCTCATTGTTTGACGCAAGCGCCGTTCGCCGTGACCTGGGTTTCTGTCGGGATGGAGTGCCAGGCAGCCTAGCTGCCCTCGTTCGACGAAACGTCGCTTTCAGACAGTGTGAGAGGGCCCGGGACACCGTTCCGGGCCCTCTTTCTTTGCGCGGCGCACAGGGTCGTGCACGCGCCGGAGCGCGTGCCTCAAGCCCGGTCGGGCCTGGCGGGAGACGCAGCCGGCTTCGCGCGCCGGCAGGCGTCCGAGCAGTAGCGCACCTCGTCCCACGCGGCGGCCCACTTGCGTCGCCAGGTGAATGGCCGGTTGCAGACCGGGCATATCTTGGTTGGCAGCTCCGATTTCTTCCGCATCCTGCCGGCCATTGACGCCCTCCACCCGATCCGGGCGAATGGCCCGGAGCCGGATCTGGCCCCGCTCCTGCCCGATGTCGATGGTCGTCCGAGCTCCTGCCCGACTGCCGCCGTGGCCAGCGAGGCGAGGCCGTCGTTTTCGCCGCTGGGTGGCGGGAACCCGGCACCGGTGAAGGCATAGTGCATGTGGCCCGACGCGGGTCGCGTGAGCGCAGGAGGGCCGGATGGCCGAGAACAGGTATGACGTGATCGTGGTGGGCAGCGGCCCGGGCGGCGGCTCGCTGGCGCAACGCATGGCGGCGGCCGGCAAGCGCGTGCTGATGCTCGAGCGCGGCGACTACCTCAAGCGTTCGCGCGCCAACTGGGACAGCAAGACGGTGTTCGTCGACGGGGCCTACCAGGCCGCCGAGACCTGGTACGACAGCAGGGGCCACAGCTTCCATCCCGGGCTGCACTACTTCGTCGGCGGCAACTCCAAGGTGTACGGCGCCGCCCTGTTCCGCCTGCGCGAGGCCGACTTCGGCGAGATCCGCCACGAGGACGGCCTGTCGCCGGCGTGGCCGCTGCCCTATGCCGCGTTCGAGAAGCACTACGGCGAGGCGGAGGCGCTGTACCACGTGCACGGGCAGCGCGGCGAGGATCCGAACGAACCCTGGTGCAGCACGCCCTACGCCTTTCCGCCGGTCAGCCACGAGCCCAGGATCGCCGAGCTCAGCGACAACTTCGGACGCCAGGGCCTGCACCCGTTCCATCTTCCCCTCGGCATCAAGCTCGACGAGCGCGACGGCGAGGTCCTGCCCACCAGCCCGTGCATCCGCTGCGACGCCTTCGACGGCTTTCCCTGCGCGGTCAACGCCAAGGCGGACGCGCAGGTGATCAACGTCGACCCGTCGCGCGCGGAGCATCCGACCTTCACCCTGCTGACCAACGCGTATGTCGAGACGCTGGAGACCGACGCCGGCGGGCGCGTCGTCACCGGCGTCCACGTCACCCGCGACGGCGCGAAGGAGGTCTATTCCGCCGACATCGTCGTGGTGGCGTGCGGCGCGCTGTCCTCGGCGCTGCTGCTGCTGCGATCGGCCAGCGACGCCC
Source organism: uncultured Acetobacteraceae bacterium (assembly GCA_964236585.1). GTDB lineage: Bacteria > Pseudomonadota > Alphaproteobacteria > Acetobacterales > Acetobacteraceae > CAXSEF01. The sequence continues at coordinate 7,753 of CAXSFE010000102.1, read as the reverse complement.
ACCCGGACGGGCTGGCCAACGGCTCGGGGCAGGTCGGGCGCAACTACATGCGCCACAACCAGTCGGTGCTGATGGCGCTGCTGCGCGAGCCGAACCACACGGTGTTCCAGAAGACGCTGGCGATCAGCGACTTCTACGCCGGCGCCGACGACTACGAGTTCCCGCTCGGGCTGATCCAGATGTGCGCCACCTCGCACGGCGAGCAGATCCGCGGCGAGGCCCTGCCCGGGTGGCTGTCGTGGGTGCCGGAGATGCCGTTCGACAAGATGGCGCTGTACTCGATGGATTTCTGGCTCAGCGGCGAGGACCTGCCGCTTGCCGAGAACCGCATCCAGTACGGCGCGGACCGCCGAGTCCTGCTGGACGTGACGCCCACCAACATGGCGGCGCACAAGCGGCTCAAGCACAAGCTGGAGGCCATGATGAGCGGCGTCGGCGCGCATCCGCAGCTGCTGGAGCGCAGCCTCTATCTCGGCAAGGAGATCCCGCTGAGCGGCACGGCGCACCAGGCGGGTACCTGCCGCTTCGGCACCGATCCCGCGACCTCGGTGCTCGACGTGAACTGCCGGGCGCACGAGGTCGACAACCTCTACGTCACGGACGCCAGCTTCTTCCCCTCGATCGGGGCGGTGAACCCGACGCTGACCATCATCGCAAACGCGCTGCGGGTCGCGGACCACCTGAAGGAGCGGATGGCCTGAGCGCAGGCCTGGCTTTGGCTGCGCCGCGGGTCCCGACGATCCCCTGGATCGTCGGGACCCGCGGCGCGGCCACCCGGACCCGCCATCGGCGGGGCTTTTCGCAAGACGCCGTCCTGGAACAGCGGTCGTCCCGATCCGGCCTCCGGCGGAGTCTCGACCTCGACCCGCTCAGATGACGTTGCGCGCCCGAAGGTTGTCGAGCGCCTCGCGCACCGCCGTCAACCCACCGCTGGTGTAGAGGATCAGCATCCGCTCGCCGCTCAGGAACGCCAGCGCAGGATTGCGGTAGCTGGTGTTATAGACGGCCGTGCTGGCCGGGTCGTAGCCGTAGCGCGAGGCGAGGTCCTGCAGCAGGACCTGCGCCGTCGTCACCGCGGGGATCGAGAACACGAAGTCCGCGTCCGACAGGTTGTGGATCTCGTACTCGACGAGGATGTTGGTCTGCCCCGCCGCGTTCAGGTCCACCGTGTCGGAGCCGCGCACCGGGGGCAGACGCAGGTTGCCGGCGGCGTCCGTATAGAGGTAGCCGCGCGCCACCGGGTCCACCTGCGCGATGATCGAGGCGGTGCGCAGCCAGTTCACGACCTTGTACTCGTTGCCGAGCGTGGGCGCGCTGTGGGCGGAGGCCTGGGCGATGATGAACGGGGCCGGCAGGTTGCGCGCGATCGCCTCGGCGAGGCTGAGGATGTGGTGCCCGCCGGTGCGGCTGTCGCCGGCGGCGCCGTAGCTGTCGGACAGGCCGTTGCCGCCGAAGTTGAACTCGGCGAACTCGGTGCCGTCGCCGTTCCACTGGAACACCAGCGTCTTGGCCCAGTCGTGCCACATCGGCGCCAGCAGGATCGTGTCGCGCGCGATCACCAGGTCGCTGCGCCGGGCCGCGTCGCGCGAGCCGAACGGGGGCAGCGGCGCCATGCGCGGCAGGCCGTCTGGGCCGGGCAGCCCGTAGGCCAGCTTGTAGTTCTCGTCGAAGCTGGCGGAGCTGGACAGGTTGAACGACTCGTGGACGGCAAGCCCGCCCGGAAAGGACTGGTGGCCGCCGAAGCTGCTGCCGGGTGCCACGCCGAAGCCCTGCGGCAGGCGCGGGCAGCCGGGGCTGTCCCCGCGCACCGGCGGGAAGACGCCCGCCATGGCGCCGCCCGGGAACGCCGCCGCGTCCGCGGGGCTGTAGAGCCCGGCGGCCAGCAGGCGGGCGAGGATCGCCGACTTCACGGCCTGCGTGACGCCGGCGCGGTGCTGCACGCAGGTCTGCGGGTTGAACAGCGCGTCCTCGGTCTGCACGCGCAGCCTGCGGTCCGTCGTGGTGGAGATCTGCTCCTGCAGCCGCAGCAGGGCGCTGGCGACGAGCGGCGAGCGGGCCGCGAGCGCCGTCGCCTGCGCGTTGCCCGCGCCGGGCACCGTCTGGTCCGCGGCAGTCGCGGCGGTCCCGGCCAGCGCCAACAGCATCGCGCATCCCGCCAAGCCGATCGATCGTTGCCGCATTCCACCCTCCCGCGTTGCCCGACGGTCATAGGCGTGCCTGGTGACACCGTGGTGACGGCTTGGAGATGGTTCGCGGACGCGGGCGCCTGCGCTCGCCCGCCGGTGGCGGGCCCAGGCCTGCCCGGACGCAACCAGCCGGCCGATGCGTCGTTCCAGCAGGCGCGACATTCCGTCGCGCAGGAGACGATCATGGTTGACGAGAACCGGATCACGGGAGCCGCGGACAAGATCAAGGGTGCCGTGAAGGAAGGCATCGGCAATCTCACGGGCGACGAGAAGCTGAAGGCGGAGGGCGTCGCCGACAAGGCGAAGGGACATGCGGAGAGCGCGGTCGGCGGTGCCAAGGACACGGCGCGCGACGTTCTGAACAACGACTGATCCTGCGCGCGGCACGTGGGCCGGTCCCCGTGCCGCGGCCGGGAAGGCCGGGCTCTGCCCGGACCCGCAAAGGGCCAGGGGCCCTTTGATCCCCGCCCCTTAAGGGAGGCAGGTCCAGGGGCGCTGCCCCTGGCGGAGTTTGAGGCAGAGCCTCAACCTTCCTGGCTAGCTTTGCTCCAGCTCCGCGAGCAGCGAAGCCCCGTCCTCCGCGGAGAAGCCGGCGAAATCGATCCGCCGTCCCTCGGTCAGCCGTACCCGCGCGACGTTGTATTTCTTCGCCACCGTGCCGATGCGCAGCAGCTCCTCGATCTCGATCTGCCCGTCCACCATGCGCGGCGTCAGCGACACGGTGCCCTCGTCCTCCGGTGCGTCCGCGTCCATGCGCGCGGCGAACCAGGCGACGACCTCGCCCACCAGCGTCTTGCACGAGCCGCAGCCCATGCCGGCGCGCGTGGCCGTCATCACGGCCTTCGGGTCGCGCTCGCCGGCCTCCACGCAGGCGCCGAGCGTGGCCTTGCTCACGCCGTTGCAGTTGCAGACCTGGGAGTTCGCCGGCATCTCGTCGAGCGTGACCGCCTGCGGCGGGCCGCCGATGTCGAACAACAGGGACAGGCGCTCGTGCGGCAGCGGGCTGTCGCGGTCGAAGGCCTGCATCAGGTAGGCGGCCTTGGAGATGTCGCCCATCAGGATGCCGCCGACCAGGCGGCCGTCGCGCACGATCAGCTTCTTGTAGGTGCCGCGCTTGGGCTCGGTGAACTGCACGACCTCGTCGTTCTCGTCGGACGGCTCGGTCTGGCCCATCGACGCCAGTTCGACGCCCATGACCTTGAGCTTGGTCGCGAGCTTGGAGCCGGTGTAGGCCGCGTCCGGGTCGACGCCGGTGACGTGGTCGGCGAACACGCGGGCCTGCTCCCACAGCGGCGAGACCAGGCCATACACCCGGCCGCGGTGCTGCGCGCACTCGCCGACGACGTAGACCGCGGGGTCGTCGATCGAGCGCATCGCGTCGTCCACCAGGATCGCGCGCTCCACGGTGAGCCCGCACTCGCGGCCGATCTCGACGTTGGCGCGGATGCCGGCGGAGACGACGACCATGTCGCAGTCCAGCGTGGTGCCGTCCTTGAACGCGATGCCGGTGACGCGGTCCTCACCCAGGATCGCCGTGGTCGAGGCGCGCAGGTGGATGTGCACGCCCATGGCCTCCATCTGGGTGCGCAGGATGGCGCCGCCCGGCGGGTCGAGCTGGGCCTCCATCAGGTGGCCGCCGAGGTGGACGACGTGGACCTCGCAGCCGTGGTTCATCAGGCCGCGCGCCGCCTCCAGCCCGAGCAGCCCGCCGCCGATCACCACCGCCTTCGGGCTGGACCCGGCGGCCGCGATGATCGCCGTGCAGTCGTCGAGCGTGCGGAAGCCGAACACGCCGGGACGCATGGCGCCGCTCGCATCGTGCAGGCCTTGTAGCGGCGGGATGAAGGAGCGGCTGCCGGTGGCGATCAGCAGGACGTCGTAGGCGGCGACGACGCCGTTCGCGCCGGTCACGGTGCGCGCCTCTCGGTCGATGGACGCGGCGCGCACGCCGGCGTGCAGGGTGATCGCGTTCTCCTCGTACCAGGCGATCGGGTTGATGAAGATCTCCGCCGCGTCGTCCTTGCCGCTCAGCACGTTGCTCAGCAGGATGCGGTTGTAGTTGCCGTACGGCTCGGCGCCGAACACCGTGATGTCGAACAGCTCGTCGCCGCCGCGCGACAGGACCTCCTCGATCGCGCGCGCCCCGGCCATGCCGTTGCCCACCACGACCAGGCGGCGCCGGCCGGGGACCGCGTCGCGGACGGCCTCGTCGGCCTGCTCCGGGACCGCCGTCTGGCGCGCCTGCATCGGCACGCCGCCGCCCTGCACGTCCACCTGCACTCCGCTGTCCGGGGTCATGCCGTCCGGGCTTCTCCGACGAGCTGCGGGATGGGCCTGCGCTCCCCGGGTGCGGCTGCCTCGCCGTCGAGCGCGCCCTGCAGCGTCTGCGCGGCGGTGGCCACCTGCGCGGCGGTCGGGGGCTGGTCGGCGGCGGCCCTGGCGCGCGGCGCGTCGGTGCGCTCCAGGTGCACGGCGCAGGCCTTGAACTCTGGCATCCGGCTGATGGGGTCGAGCACCGGGTTGGTCAGGTTGTTGGCGCAGCCCTCGCCGCCCCAGTGGAACGGCACGAACACCGTGTCCAGCCGGATCGCCGTGCCCAGGCGCGCGCGGACCACCACCTCGCCGCGGCGCGTGGTGCACCTCACCCAGTCGCCATGCGCGATGCCGAGGCCGCGCGCGGTGTCGCGGTGCATCTCGACGTAGGCGCCGGGCTCGACGGCGGCGAGCTCCGGCACGCGGCGGGTCTGGGCGCCGGTCTGGTAGTGCGACAGCACGCGGCCGGTGGTCAGCACGTACGGGTAGTCGCGGTCCGGCTGCTCCTTCGCGCCGTGATGCTGGACCGGGTGGAACCGCGCCCGTCCGTCCTCGGTGGCGAACCGCTCCAGGTACAGCCGGCGCGACCCGGGGTGGGCGTCCGAGGGGCAGGGCCAGAACACCCCGTCCTCGGCGACGACGCGCTCGTAGCTGATCCCGGCGTAGTCCGCGACGCCGCCGGCGCTGGCGCGGCACAGCTCCGCAAAGGCCGCGCGCGGCTCGGTGTCGAAGCTGGCGGTCGACCCCAGGCGGTGCGCCAGATCGCTCAGGATGTCGGCGTCGCGGCGCACGCCCTCTGGCAGGGGCACAACCTGGCGGCGGTAGATCACCCGGCCCTCCAGGTTGGTCATGGTGCCTTCCTCCTCCGCCCACTGCGCGATCGGCAGCACCACGTCCGCGCGTGCAGCCGTCTCGGACAGGAACATGTCGGCCACCACCAGCAGGTCAAGCCCCGCCATCCGCCCGGCGAGCGCGGTCGCGTCCGGCGTGGAGACCAGGGGGTTGGCCGCCATCACCAGCAGGCCGCGCACCCGCCCGCCCAGCTCTGCGAACATCTCCGCGGCCGACAGGCCGGGCTGCGGCAGGCTGTCCGGGTCCACGCCCCAGATCGCGGCGATCTCGGCGCGGTGGGTTGGGTCGTCGAGCCTGCGGTAGCCCGGGAGCTGGTCGGCCTTCTGGCCGTGCTCGCGCCCGCCCTGGCCGTTGCCCTGGCCGGTGATGGTGCCGTAGCCGCAGTGCATCTTGCCCGCACGGCCAAGCGCCAGGATCAGGTTGATGAAGGCGAGCGTGTTGTCCGTGCCATGGCTCTGCTGCTCCGTGCCGCGCGCGGACAGCACCATCGCCGTCGCCGCCTCGCCCATGACGTGCGCAGCCTGTTCCACCTGCCCGGCCGGCACGCCGGTGATCCGCTCCACCCGGTCGGGCCAGTACGACGCGCAGATCCGCCTGACCCTGGCCCAGCCGGTGGTGCGGGTGTCGATGAACGCCTGGTCGACCAGCTTGTCGCGCATGGCGACGTGCAGCAGTCCGTTGGCCAGCGCCGTGTCCGTGCCCGGCGTGAGCTGCAGGTGCAGGTGCGCGAGCCTGGCCGTGGCCGTCCGCCTCGGGTCCGCCACGATCAGCCGGCCGCCCCGGCGCCGCTGCTCGTCGAAGTACTGCATGATCGGCGGCATGGTCTCCGCCGGGTTGCCGCCCGCGAGCAGGACCGCCTCGGCGCCGGGAATGTCGTCGAGCGGGAACGGCAGCCCGCGGTCCATGCCGAACGCCTTGACGCCGGCCGCGGCGGAGGAGGCCATGCAGAACCGGCCGTTGTAGTCGATCATCGACGTGCCCAGCGCCACGCGGGCGAACTTGCCCAGCAGGTAGGCCTTCTCGTTGGTCAGGCCGCCGCCGCCGTACAGCGCGAAGGCGTCGCGCCCGTGCGCCGCCTGCAGCCGGGCGATGCCGGAGGCCACGCGCTCCAGCGCCTCGTCCCAGCCCGCCTCGCGCAGCCTCGTGCCGCGCCGGTCGCGGATCAGCGGGGTGCGCAGGCGGCCCGGCGCCGCGAGCAGGCTGGCCGAGGTGAACCCTTTGCGGCAGAGCCCGCCCTTGTTGGACGGGAAGTCGCGGCCCGCCACCGCGTGGCCGCCGGAGCCGTCCGGGGTCACGGTCATGGCGCATTGCAGGGCGCAGTACGGGCAGTGCGTGTCGCGCGAGCGGTCCGGCGTCATGCCGCCTCAGCGCGGCCGGACGGCGGATGCTTGGGATCGAGGCAAACTGCCCATGAAGAAGGAACTCCCCTGCGGCCGGTCGGGCCTGGGCGACACCGCGTCGGGCCGGCACTCGGACAGCCGCCGAAATTGTCCGCCAGGATCAGGTACCTCCGCCAGGATCAGGTAGCAAGGAGCGGGCCAGAAAGGAAGGCCGGAGCTCCGTCCCGGACCCGCCGGGGCCGCGCCCCGGAGCCGCACGCCCGGGGGCAGTGCGCCATCGGCATGGTGCGAAGGATCGGCCAGCGCGTCCGGGCGTGGTGTGACGCAGAGCTCCGGGCGGCGGCTCAGGCCTTTTTCGGCCGAGCATGGCTCTCGCCGAGCATGTGGCCGATCGGCGTCAGCGACTCGATGTGGTCGCAGAAGATCTTGAACACCGCGAGCAGCGGCACCGACAGGAACGCGCCCGGCACCCCCCACAGCCAGTCCCAGAAGAACAGGGACAGGATCACCAGCAGCGGGTTCAGCGTGAACCGCCTGGCCAGCAGCATCGGCGTGATGGTCTCGCCTTCCATGATGTGGATCAGCAGGTAGGCCCCGGCGGGCACCAGGGCGAACAGCGGCGAGGAGAAGGTGAGCAGGCCCACGACCAGGAAGATCACCACGCCGGTCAGCGGCCCCAGGATCGGGATGTAGTTCAGCAGGAACGCGACCGTGCCCCAGAGCAGCGGGTTCCCCATGCCGAACAGCCAGACCTGCAGCCCGTTCAGCGTGCCGACCAGCAGGTTCATCACGGTGATGGTCGCGAGATAGCCCGAGATGTTGCCCTCGATCTCGCGCGCGATCGCGACCGCGCGGCGCTTGTCGGCGAAGGTGGGCAGCACCTCGACGAGGCGGTGCAGCAGGCTGTCACCGGCGGAGAGCAGGAAGAACAGGACCAGCAGCACCGTGAACACCTGGCCCAGCAGCGCCCTGGTGCCGGACAGGATCGCCCCGCCCACCGTGCCCACGCCGGACGGCATCCCGCCCCCGCCGGACGCCGCCGCGTGCGCCGCGGCCCCGCCG
>CAXSFE010000101.1:0-13819 GCA_964236585.1 uncultured Acetobacteraceae bacterium | reverse complement strand
ACGCGGCGCTGCGCGGCGCGCTGCGCGACCAGGCGATGGACGTCGACGCGGACGCCCTGCTGGCGCGGGCGGACGCGGTGCGCGGCGACATGGACGACCCGTCCTGGACCCGGCGGGCGCAGGCCTGGCTGCGCGGCCCGGCGGCGCTGTTCCACTGCGCCGCCAACCTGTCCTTCCGCGAGGCCGACCGCGACGCAGTGTGGCGGACCAACGTGGAGGGCACGCGGGCGCTGGTGGCCGCGCTGCCGGCCATGCCGCAGGTGGCAACGTTCAACCACGTGAGCACGGCGTACGTGGCGGGCGACCGCGAGGGCCTGGTCGCGGAGGACGACGCGTCGCGCCCCGGCCGGTTCAACAACCCGTACGAGGAAAGCAAGTGGGAGGCCGAGGCGCTGGTGCGCGCGGGCTGCGCGGCAGCCGGGGTGGCGTGGCGGGTGTTCCGCCCGAGCATCGTGATCGCGCACTCGCGCACGCACCGCATGGCATCGCAGTCCGGGTTCTACCAGGTGGCCGACACGCTGCTGAGGTTCGGGCGCAGCGCGCGGGCGCAGGAGGCGGGGCGGATCCTGCTGCCGGTGGCCTCGGGGGCGACGCTGGACCTGATCCCGGTGGACGTGGTGGTGGACGAGATGCTGGCGCTGGCGGCGATGGGCGAGGCGAGCGCCAACCGGACGTTCCACGTCACCGCCGCGGCCCCCCTGCCGCTCGGCGACGTGCTGCGCGAGCTGTCGCCGATGAGCGGCGTGTCGATCGGGGTGACGGACGCGGCCGGCCCGGCCGCGGGGTGCGGGGCCGACGCGGCGCTGGCCGGCTTCGTGATGCACCGGCTGCGGCACTACATGCCGTACTTCTCGTTCGTGCGGCGCTTCGACCGTCGCAACGCCGCGCCGGAGGGCGCAGGCGCGTTCCGGCTCGACGTGGCGGGGCTGCGCGGGTTCGTCCGCTCGTTCGTGGCGCAGCAGGAAGGCGCCTAGGGCGCAGAGGGGTCCGCACAGGGCATAGGTCCTACCCGCTTCGTGCCGGAACTCCCCGGTCCGGATCGTCTTGTGGCGCATCATCAGGATGACAAGCATGGCGAAGATCGCGGTCGTGACCGGGGCAGGGGCTGGCGTGGGACGCGCCACCGCCGAGGAGTTCGCCCGCCAGGGCTACGACGTGGCGCTGCTGTCGCGCGACCCGGAGCGGCTGGAGCGCGCGGCCGCCGAGCTGCGCCAGGCCCACGGCGTGCGCGCCCTGCCGATCCCCACCGACGTCGCCGACGACGAGGCGGTCGAGGCCGCCGCCACCCGCGCGGAGGACGAGCTGGGCCCGATCGACGTCTGGGTGAACGTCGCCATGGCCACCGTGTTCGCCCCGGTGTCCAAGCTCACGGCCAAGGAGTTCCAGCGCGGCACCGCGGTGACCTACCTCGGCCAGGTGCACGGCACGATGTCCGCGCTGCGCCGGATGCGCGTGCGCAACCGCGGCACCATCGTCAACGTCGGCTCCGCGCTGGCCTACCGCTCCGTGCCGCTGCAGTCGATCTACTGTGGTGCCAAGTCCGCGATCCGCGGCTTCACCGACGCGCTGCGCTCGGAGATCATCCACGACAAGCTCGACGTGCACCTCACGACGGTCGACCTGCCGGCGGTCAACACGCCGCAGTTCGACTGGGCGATGAACAAGATGGGGCGCAAGGCCAGGCCGGTCGCGCCGATCTTCCAGCCCGAGGTGCCGGCGCGCGCGATCTTCTTCGCCGCCACCCACCGGCGCCGCGAGGTCTGGGTCGGCTTCCCCACGGTGGCGGCGATCCTGGCCAACCGCGTCGCACCTGGCCTGATCGACCGCTACCTCGCCAAGGCCGGCTACTCCGGGCAGCTCACCGACCAGCCGCTGGGCGAGAACCCGCCGGCCAACCTGTTCGAGCCGGTGCCCGGCCACTACGGCGCGCACGGCCGCTTCGACTCGCGCAGCCGCAGCGGCAGCTGGGAGATGTTCACCGACCGCCACCGCACGGCGTTCTGGGCCGCAGCGGCGGCCGGACTCGTACTCGGCGTCCACCAGCTCGCGAAGAAATACGACGTCTGAGTTCGGCGACCGGAAGAAAGCAAGGCCGGGCCCTGCCCGGACCCGCCAGGGGCGAGCCGCCCCTGGACCGGCCTCCCTTAAGTAAAGCCATCCAAGGGGCTTCCCTTGGCGGGGTCCAGGGGCAGAGCCCCTGGCCTTGCCTTCCTCGGCTGACGCCCCGCACCCCAGGACCCCCCATGACCGATCCCGCGACGCCCCGCCTCCGCGCCTCAGGCCCGCGGGCATGAGCAACCCGATCGAGGACTACGCCCTGATCGGCGATGGCGAGACGGCGGCGCTGGTCAGCCGGGCAGGCTCGGTGGACTGGCTGTGCTGGCCGCGCTTCGACGACGACGCCTGCTTCGCCGCCCTGCTCGGCACCCCGGAGCACGGCCGCTGGCTGATCGCGCCCGCGGGGCCGGTCCGCGCCACGCAGCGCCGCTACCAGCGCGACACGCTGGTGGTCGAGACCGACCTGGAGACGGACGACGGCGCGATCCGGCTGATCGACTTCATGCCGCCGCGCGAGGACGTCGCGGCGCTGGTGCGCATCGTCGTCGGGCTGCGCGGCACGGTGGCGGTGCGCTCGGAGCTGCGGCTGCGCTTCGACTACGGCTCGCTCGCCCCCTGGTGCGAGGCGATCGAGGGCGGCGTCGCGGCCAGGGTCGGGCCCGACCTGGTGGTGCTGCGCGCCCCGGTGCCGATCCGGCTGCACGAGCACCACCAGGAGTCGGCGTTCGAGGTCTCCGAGGGCGAGCGCGTCGCCTTCGTGATGGCCTACGGCCCGTCGACGCGCGCGGTGCCGGCGCCGCTCGACGCGGAGGCCGCGCTGTCGGCGACGCAGGGCTACTGGCGCGACTGGATCGGCCGCTTCGACGACTCGAGGACGCGCTGGCCGGCGGAGGTGCGGCGCTCCCTGATCACGCTCAAGGCGATGATCCACCGGCCGAGCGGCGGGCTGGTCGCGGCGCCGACGACCTCGCTGCCGGAGGCGCCGGGCGGGCAGATGAACTGGGACTACCGCTACTGCTGGCTACGCGACTCGACGTTCAGCCTCGGCGCGCTGCTCAACGCCGGCTACCGCGAGGAGGCGGCCGCCTGGCGCGACTGGCTGCTCCGCGCGATCGCCGGCGCGCCCGAGCGGATGCGGATCATGTACCGCGTGGACGGCGCCCGCCACCTGTCCGAATGGGAGGTCGATTCCCTGCCCGGCTACCGCCACGCGAGCCCGGTGCGCATCGGCAACGCCGCCTCCACCCAGCACCAGATCGACGTCTACGGCGAGGTGCTCGACTGCCTCGCCCTCGCGCGCCAGGGCGGCCTTCCGGCCAGCGCGCAGGAGAAGGCGGCGCAGGTCAGGATCGTCGAGCACCTGGAGAAGGTGTGGAACACCGCGGGCTCCGGCGTGTGGGAGTCGCGCGAGACGCTGCGCCAGTACACCTACTCCAAGGCGATGGCCTGGGTCGGCGTGGACCGCGTGCTGCGCTTCCTGCAGTCCGACGAGGGCCGCGACGGCGCCGACCCCGCGCTGGTGGAGCGCCTGTCCGCCCTGCGCGGGACCATCCACGACGAGGTGTGCCGCGAGGGCTGGAACGAGGGCCTGGGCAGCTTCACCCAGTACTACGGCGGCCAGGAGATCGACGCCAGCCTGCTGCTGATGCCCCTGGTGGGCTTCCTGCCCGCCGACGACCCGCGCATGCTCGCGACCATCGAGACCATCCGGCGCGAGCTGACCGAGGACGGGCTGGTGCGCCGCATGAAGGCCAAGCCCGGCAAGACGCCGGAGGGCGCGTTCCTGGCGTGCTCGTGCTGGATGGCCGACTGCCTGTCCCTGCTGGGCCGCCACGAGGAGGCGCGGGCGCAGTTCGAGCGGGTGCTCGCGGTGTGCAACGACGTGGGCCTGCTCGCGGAGGAGTACAACGTGCCGGGCCGCCACCAGGCGGGCAACTTCCCGCAGGCGCTGACCCACCTCGCCGTCGTCAACACCGCGCTCGCCCTGTCCGGCCCGGTGCTGCACCGCGGCGGCGGCTGAACCCGCCGGACGCCCGCGGCCGGAACGCCCGGGGCAGGGGATCAGGGCGACCGGTGCGTCCCGGCACGAAACGCCAGGGCTCTGCCCCATGCCCGAAGGCGGGAACCCACCAGCGGCAGCGCCCCCCGACCGGGCTCTGCAGGGCCGGCGGCGCGTCCCGCGGCGTCGGAGCACCGGCCCGAAGGAACGGTGCCCGAGGCCCTCCGGCCCGGGCGGCAGGGTCCGCCCCGGCGGCGGGGCAGCCCTGTGGTAGCCGGGGGCCGGCAGGCTCTCACGTCTTCGTGGCCGGCCGGGACCCGTCAAAGTTCCGCCACACTCCGGTCCGTCCCTCTGCCTCCACACGAAAAGGCGGGTTGAATGGACGGGTCGTCGAGGGATGCGGACGGGAGCGGGCGCGACGCCGGCGCGGGCATCACCGGCCCGGCAAGCGGCCAGCCAGCCGCCCGGACGGCGCGCGCCGCACGGCGTCGGGTGGACTCGGCGCGGCTGGAGGCCACCAGCCCGCTGGCGCTGGCGAGCCACCTGGTCGGGCTGGCGCGCGACGCCGACCACACCGGCCTGACCGGTCTGGCGGAGCAGCTGCTGGCCCTGGCGTGCGCGCTCCTGGACGACCCGCCCGCGGCGTTCGTCTGAAGGCCGTCATGAGCCGGGCGGCCTCGGCTCCCTGTGCCGCGGCGGACAGAAAGCACGTTCTTTCTTGAAAGAAAGAACCAAAGAACTTCTGCCCATGGGGTCCCGGGGCCGCCCGCAGGTCCGGAGCCTTGTGGGCAAAGTCTTTTTGCTTCTTTTTCTTCAGAAAAAGAAGATTCTTCCTGGCCTGCCCGAGCGGCGAGCCGCCGTCAGGTCCACGACCTCCTCCAGGTCGCAGCGCAAGGCCGGGCTCCGCCGGATCGCCGGGCCTTCGGCGAAACCCGCGGCAGGGGCGCAACCCTGCCGGGCCGTTCGCGCCGCCTGCTCGCGCCGCCCGCTGACAGGGCCGGGCCGATGACCTACAAGGCTTGTGTGGACCAGGTGTCGAGCGCCCTGCAGGTCGAGGCCGCCGCCGAGCTGAGCGTGGTGGTGCCTTGCTACAACGAGGGAGCCAACGTGGCGCCGATGGCGCGGCGGCTGGCCGCGGCCCTGCACGGCGAGCGCTGGGAGGCGATCTTCGTCGACGACGACAGCCCCGACGGCACCGCGGCCCGGGTGCGCGAGATCGCCCGCGCCGACCCGCGCATCCGCTGCATCCGCCGCATCGGGCGGCGCGGCCTGTCGTCGGCGGTGATCGAGGGGGTGCTGGCGTCGTCGGCCGAGTACGTCGCCGTGATCGACGGCGACCTGCAGCACGACGAGACGCGGCTCGCGGAGATGCTGGCCGTGCTGCGCGGCGGCGCGGACCTGGTGGTGGGCAGCCGCCACGTCGCGGGCGGCGACGCCGCGGGCCTGGACGGGCAGTGGCGCCACAGGATCTCCGGGCTGGGCATCCGCGCGGCGCAGGCCGTGCTGCCGGTGCGCCTGTCCGACCCGATGAGCGGCTTCTTCATGCTCCGCCGCGAGGTGTTCGAGCGCGCCGCCCCCCGCCTCACGGGGGCGGGCTTCAAGATCCTCGTGGACCTGGTGCTGTCCTCGGGCGAGGCGCTGCGCATCCGCGAGGTCGCGGTCCGCTTCGCCCCGCGCGTGGCCGGGGACAGCAAGCTCGACGTGGTGGTGCTGCTGCAGTTCGCGGGCCTGCTGTTCGACAAGGCCAGCGGCGGCGTGGTGCCGCTGCGCTTCGTCTCGTTCGCGCTGGTGGGGCTGATCGGGGTGGGCATCCACCTCGTCGTGCTCGACTCGGGCCGGGCCGCGGGCCTGGCCTTCGCCTCCGCGCAGGTGACGGCAACGCTGGTGGCGATGCTGGCGAACTTCCAGCTCAACAACGTGGTGACCTACCGCGGCATGCGGCTGCGCGGGCGGGCGCTGTGGCGCGGGCTGGCGCTGTTCGTCGCGGTGTGCAGCGTCGGCGCGGCCGCGGACGTGGGGATCGCGCGGATGCTGTACGCGGCGCGGGGCGGATGGACGCCGTCGGCCGTGCTGGGGGCGGCGGTGGGCGTGGTGTGGAACTACGCGATCTCGGCGACCCTCGTGTGGCGGCGGAAGTAGGCCAGCAAGGTTGAGGCTCTGCCTCAAACTCCGCCAAGGGCTGGGCCCTTGGATCGCCTTCCATAAGGAAAAGCAGCCCAGGAGCGGCTCCCTCCGATGGCCGTTCCAACGATCCAGGCGGATCGTCGGAACCTCTGGTCACCTTCGCTTGGCGGGTCCGGGCGGAGCCCGGCCTTGCCTCCCTTCAGGCCTCCGCCGGCGCCGCGATCCGCGCCAGCTCCAGCGAGTTCAGCACGTCCGCCCCGGACACGCTGCCGCGCCGCAGCGTGCCGCCCGCGCCGCCGGTGACGCCGTAGGCCGCGAGCTGCGCCGGCGACCACGCTTTGGCCGAGGGGGCGGCCGTCGCGGCATCGGGCGTCGACGCGGATGCGACGGCATGCGTCGACGCCGCCACCGGCGGTGCGGCGGAGGCAAGCGCCGCCGGGGCGTGCGCGGGGGCGGCGTGGCCGATGCCCAGCTCGGCGAGCAGGCGGTCGCCGATCTTCTCCGGATCGATGCCCACGAGGTGCTCGAGCAGGGTCGCGCCGACGTTCATGGCGAGGCCGACCGGGCCGCCGGTCAGGCCGCTGACCACCAGGCCGCCGGCGAAGCGCGCGGCCTCGGGGATCGTGTCGCCCGTGACCGCCCGGTAGATCGTGCCGACCACCGGCACATACTGCAGGGGGTTCAGCTCCGACAGCAGCACGTGGAACGCCGACGGCGGGGGAGCGGCAGGCTTCGCCGCCACCACGACGGGCGCGATCGCGAGGGCGCCGGCGGCAGGGGAGCCGGCGGCCGGGGACGCGGCCCCCGCGCCTGCGCCGGGCAGCAGGGCGGGGGACGACGCGGCCGCCGCCGGCGACGCCTCGACGGGCAGCGCGCCGGCGAACGGGGATGCGGGCGAGGCGGCCCTCGGGGCGGTGCCCTGCGGCCGGCTGGCGGAGATCGAGAGGCTGGCGTCGACCATGGCGGCGTCCGGTGCGTCGGTTCGCCGCGGCCAGTGCAATCGGGATGCCATCCACGGACGCCCGCCGCCGCCGGCCGGGCGGGTCAGCGCGGGCGGGGCAGGACGCCGAGCTGGCGGGCGCACAGGAGGTCGAGCGCGGTGACGCCGGCCACGGCAAGCAGGGCCGCGACGTCGGCGCGACGGTGGCCGGGGCGGGCGACGAGCGGCACGGCCAGGGTGGCGAGGTCGAGCGCGTCGCCGGCGATGCGCGCCTGGATCCAGGGCGTCGGGTCGGCGCCGAGCAGGAGGCCGATCCCGGCCCCGATCTCGCGCAGCCCGTAGCCGGCGACCAGCCCGGGGCGCCGGCCGAGGCCGAGGGTGCGCGACAGGGTGCGCGGCAGCACCAGCTCGGTCACGCCGAGCGCGATGCTGAACCAGGCGAGGCCGCGGGCAAGGGCCAAACCCTGGCGCGGGGTGGTGTCGTGCAGCGTGGCCATTCCGGCGGCTCCTGTGTCGGGTCGCCGGCAGGCGCGGCGCACGCGGTATCAGGCGGCCAGGCCAGGGAAAGTTGCAGGAGGGAGAAAGCAAGGCCGGGCTCTGCCCGGACCCGCCAAAGGGCCGAGCCCTTTGGAAACCCTATACTTAAGTAGTGGATTCCAAAGGCTCGCCTTTGGCGGGGTCCAGGGGCAGCGCCCCTGGCCTTCCTTCCGTCCGCTCAGTTGGTCAGGGCGACGCCGTGCACGAGGACCTCGCGGTCCAGGCGGGTGATCTCCACGGTGTGCGGCGCGCCGGAGCGGCCGCCCGGGGTGGACAGCACCACGGTCTGCCCGGCGGCCAGCGTCGCCTCGACGCGCACCGGCGCCCCGGAGCGGGCGTCGGCCAGCGTGGCGACGACGTGGAAGCCGTCCGGCTGCACCGTGTAGTACGCGGTGCCCGCCAGGGTGCCGAGATCGATGCTCTGGCCGGTGGCGGGGTCGAGGCCCTCGGCGCGGGCGCCGGTGGCAGCGGCCGAGAGCAGCAGGGCGGCGGCGAAGGCACGGCGGAACGTGGCTTGGGTCATGGCGGGGGTCCTGCAGGGTGCCGGCCAGGGCGGCCGGCCGCGTTGTCAGGAAGGTGGGCCACGGCCTATCATTAATCCAACCGATCGGATCAATGATGGCTATCGACCACATCAATCTCGGCGGCATCGACCTGAACCTCCTGGTGGCGCTCGACGCGCTGCTGGCGGAGCGCAGCGTGACGCGCGCGGCCGCGCGGGTCGGGCTCGGCCAGTCGGCGATGAGCCACGCGCTGGCCCGGCTGCGCGTGCTGTTCGCCGACGAGTTGCTGACCCGCGGGCCGGACGGGATGCGCGCGACGCCCCGTGCACTGGCCCTCGCGGACCCGGTGCGCACGGCCCTGTCGCAGGTGCAGGCGCTGGTGGCGCCGGAGGCGGCGTTCGACCCGGCCACGGCGGAGCGGGTGTTCCGCATCGCCCTGCCGGACAGCGTCGAGGTGCTGCTGGGGCCGGCGCTGCTAGCCCACCTGCGGGCCTCGGCGCCCCACGTGCGGCTTCGCCTCCACCCGAGCGACCCGCTGACGCTGCTGGACGAGCTGGACGCGGACCGGATCGACCTGGCGGTGGGGTTCGGCATCCCGGCCGGCGGGCAGACGCACCACCGCCGACGGCCGTTCCTGCGCGACAGCTACCTGTGCATGTTCAACGCGGCGCAGGTGGGCGTGTCGGCGCCGATCTCGCTCGCGGACTACGTGCGGCTGCCCCACGTCCTGACCAGCCTGCGGCCGGGCGAGCGCGGCGTGGTCGACGACGCGCTGGCGCCGCTCGGCCTGGCGCGGACCGTGGTGCTGACCACGCCGCGCTTCCTCGCTGTGCCGTTCCTGGTCGCGGGCGCGCCGGTGGTGACGACGATGCACGCGCGGCTGGCGAGGCTGTTCGCCTCGCAGCTGGGGCTGAGCCTCAGCCCGCCGCCAGTGGCGCTCCCGGAGGTGGCGCTGTCGCTCCTGTGGCACGCGTCCTACGAGGCGGACCCGGGGCACAGGTGGCTGCGGCAGACGCTCGTCGAGGTGGCAGCAGAGGTGGACAGAAAGAAAGATCGGGCTCTGCCCAAACCCGCAAAGGGTCCGAGGACCCTTTGATCCCTTGACTTAAGGAATGGATTCCAAAGGCTCGGCCTTTGGCGGGGTCCAGGGGCAGAGCCCCTGGCCTTGCCTCAGCGCACGCAGAACCCCCGCCGCCCCGACGACTCCGACGCCACGCCGACCGGCGCGGCAAGGCTGGCGCCCTCGCCCCACAGCTCCGCCCGGTAGCGCTCGAAGCAGGCGAGCCCGGCCTCCAGGCGCATCAGTGCGCCCTCCGCGATGGCCGGCGCCACGTCGGGGTTCTCCGCGACCAGCGGGTGGATGGCCTCCGCGTTCCACGCCTCGGAGTGCTTGACGTCGAGCACGGCGTGGAGGTCGAAGTAGTGGCGGTCCTCCGGCGGCACGCCGAGACGCTTCATGCCGCGCGCGACCAGGATGGCGCGCGACGGCGCGGTCTGCTCGATGACGCCGAGCGCGCCCACCGAGTGGTAGGCGTAGCGGCGCGAGCAGGCGAGGCCGGCCATGATGTTGGCCAGCGCCAGGGACTCGGGAACCGTGGTGGCCAGCGTCGGCTGCAGCCCGAGGCGGTCCGCGATCACCTCCAGCATCGGGCCGTGCATCCCCTTGGGGTTGCCGCGGCCCATCTCGTCCCAATAGTTGCGCGCGATCTCCAGCTTCGCCTGCTGCGAGATCTTGACCTGGGTCAGCGCGGCCAGGTCGTCGAAGCCCGCCTCGCCGGCGACCTCCTGGGTGAGGAACCAGCGCATCTCGTCCATCCCGGCCTCGTCGGCGAGCCAGCGGAACAGCGGGTCGCCCTGGCCCGGGCCGTCCTGCTCCAGCGCCTCGAACCAGGCAACGAAGCCGTCGGCGTCGCGCGGCGCGGCCGCCGCGCGCTCCGCCACGGCCGCGCGACGGGCCTCCAGCCACTCGCCTTCCTCGACGAGGCGCTCCGCCTGGACGGCGATGTCGTCGCGCCAGCCGTCGGTGGGCAGGGCGGGGTTGAAGCGGGTGGCGTTGAACAGCGCGAGGCGCTGCTGCAGCGCGGGGTCCAGCGGACGGGTGTCCGCGGCGAGATAGCCGTCCGGCATGATCAGGTTCCGTTCCTTGTGGCCGTGAGCACCACGGCTGCGATGCGGTCTGCCGCGCCGTAGGGGTCGTGCTCCAGCTCCTCGCCGAACACGTCCGGATCCATCTCGCGGTAGTCCCATTCAACGTCGTCGTGGGCCCCAGGTTGGGGCATGGCAGCCTCCCGGAAGGGGTCGCGGCCGCTCACGATCGCGACACCCGTGTAGAGCAGCAGGGCGCCCCCCGGCGCGAGGCGGGGCGGGGTCTCGCGCACGATGCGCAGCGACAGGCCGGCGCCGAGCGGGCCGCCGCCGTGGCGGTAGGCGCGCTCCGACGGGTCGGCGAGGTAGGGCGGGTTGGCGCACGCGAGGTCGAGGTCGCCGACGACGGAGCCGAGCAGGTCGCTGTGCACGGCGCGCACCGCGACGCCGGCGAGCGCCGCGTTGACGCGGGTGAGCAGCAGGGCGGCGGGGTTGATGTCCGCGGCCCATACCTCTGCCCCCGGGCAGGCACGTGCGACCAGGATGGCGCCCGCGCCGCTGCCGCTGCCGATGTCCGCGGCACGCCGCACCGGCGCGGTGCGCGCGGCGAGCCAGGCCTCCAGCGCCGCGGCGTAGCGGTACGTGTCGGGCCCGAGGAACACGGAGTCCGCGTCGCCGGTGGGATAGGCGGAGTGCAGGAGCAGCAGGCCGTGCAGGCTGGACAGGCGCACGGCCGAGCGCCAGGCGGGTCCATCGGGATCGGGGCACGGCGCCAGCACGCCGGCGTCGCGCATCGCGGCCACGAGCGCGTCCGGCAGCAGGCCGTCGCGGAACGGGCGGCTCCAGCCGAACACGTCGCGCAGGTCGCGCGCCCAGCGGTTGGCGGCCCGGGCGTTGACCCGGGCGTGGGTCGCGGGCGTGGGCGTGACGAATCCGTAGCCGGCGTCGCGCAGCAGGATCGCCAGGCGGAGCAGGCCGGCCTCGTCCAGGGAGGCCCCGGTCACGACACGCCCGCCGCCGCGCCATCCCGGCGCAGCAGGAAGGCCGCGGCGTCCCACAGCGCGAACGGGCGCGCGCCGGCCACCTCCACGGCGAAGCCATGCCGGGCGGCCAGCGCGGACAGCTCCGCGACGTCCTGGTCGAGCGGGCGGCCGAAGGACAGGTTCAGGATCGCGAGCCGCCCCCCCGGCCGCAGGATGCGCGCCGCGCCGGCGACGTGGACGGCCAGCGCGTCCGGGCCGACCTGCACGAGGTAGGGCATGCTGTCGACGGCGAGCACCAGGTCGAAGGCGCGCGTCGGCAGGGCGTCGAGGTCGGTGCCCGGGGTGGTCTCGATGCGCACGCCCGGCAGGTGGCCGCAGCGGCGCCGGGCCTCCGCGACCATGCCGGCGGACACGTCGAGCCCGAGCACGGAGCGGCAGCGCGGCGCCAGCTCGACCGCCAGCCGGCCGATGCCGCAGCCGAGGTCGAGCACGTCGGCAACCGGAGCGGGGGCACCCGGAGCGGAGGCGTCCGGGGCGCCCGCGCGCGAGGCGACGCCGTCGGCGGCGATGCACCCGTGGCCGTGCAGCCACTCGACGATCTCCGCGGTGGCCTGCGCCAGGATCGCGGGGTCGCCGAGCGAGTAGAGGGCGACGCTGGCCTCCGGGGAGAACGCCACGGCGTTGTCGAAGAACGCGGCGACGGCGGCGGCGGCCCCGTCGGGGGGACGGGACGGGGCCTGCGGGGCGCCGGGCTCCGGGGCCGCGCCGGGAGCGGCGATCGCGGCATGGTTGCCCCCGTGGCGGCCGACCTCGCCGGCGAGCCGGGCCAGCATCGCGCCGCGGCCGCCGAGCAGGCCGGCGAGCGCGTCCCAGCGCGGATGCGGCGCGGGCGGGCGACGCGACTCCACGGCGGCGGAGATGGCGTCCGCGTCGGCCCCGCAGAGCAGCAGCCGGCACAGCGCCACCTGCGGGGAGATCCGGCCGGCCAGGCACAGGCCGACGGCGTCCTCCGGGTCGATGGCGTCCTGCGCGCCAATGGCGGGGGCGGCGTCGGTCACGGGACTGCCCCCGCGACGGGATCGGCCCAGTCGGCGGGCAGCCAGCCCAGCGCCGCGAGACGCGCCGCCTCGCCGCCGGTGAAGCGGTCGCCGATGTCGCCGCGCCAGCGCAGGTCGGGCACCACCACGTTGCGCGCCCTCGCCCGCGCGGCGTCCTGCGCGGCGGCCACCGTGGCGCCCGTGCCGGTGACGATCATCGCGTGTCCGGATCGCCTGTGCACCCTCAACTGCCTCTCCCCGTGCCGGTCCCGGCGCATGTCGACGTAGTGGTGGTGCAGGAGTTCCGCGCCGGACGGCTCGCGGTGGAAGAACACCGGCGGGTCGTCCTCCGGCACCGTCCCCGCCGCCAGGCCGGGAAAGGGCGGCACCGTCAGCACGATCGCCACGGACCAGCCGGGCCGCGTCGGGATGATGGCGGGCGCCGCGCCGGGCGTGGCGGCGCCCGCGCCCGGCGCGGCCAGCCCGGCCATGCGGGCCAGCAGGTCGCCCCAGCCGGCGGACTGCAGCGCCGCCAGCACCGCGAAGCCGGGGTTGCCGATCCGGCAGGTGAACTCCAGCGGCCAGGCGCCGTCCTCGTTCACGATCAGGTTGAGGTTGACGTAGCCGACGTGGCCGGCGGCGCGGAACGCCGACGCCATGCGCCCCAGCGTGTGGTCGAACAGCGCCCCCGCGTGCCCGAACGAGGCCAGCGTGCCCATCTCGCCGGTCATCTCGCCCAGCTCGCCGGGAAAGAACCGCTTGTGCTCGAAGTCGATGCAGGCGGGCCGCAGGAAGCGCTGCCCGTCGAAATACGCGCCGACGCCGACCTCCACGCCGTCGAGACGCGGCATGAGCAGCACCCGCCCGGACGGGATGCGGCGCAGCAGGAAGGCGACGTCCGCGCCCGCCGCGTGCTCGCCCACGAAGGTCGAGTGCGCGCCGTCGTCGTGCTTGAGGACGTACCGGCCCGGGTTCTCGCCGAGCCACGCCAGCGCGTCCCCCGGCGAGTCGAAGGCGCGGCTGTCGGCGATCGGCAGCCCGGCGTCGCGCAGCGTGGCCTGGCCGAAGTCGCGGTCGTTCTCCAGCCGGTCCCCATAGGCGCTGCCGCCGACCACGCGATACCCCTCGGCGCGCAGCGCGTCCTGCAGCGCGCCCTGCCGCACGCCCTCGACCAGGATCACGCCGTCGCGGCCGACCCAGCCCAGCTCCGCGCGCCAGTCCGGCACGGTGTCGAGCAGGCCGCCGAACGCCTGCAGCGAGGGGGGGTCGCTCGCGAACACGCGGACGTCGTGGCCCTCGCGCCGCAGGGCGAGATGGATGTCGCCGAGGTAGAGACGCAGGCTGAGGCCGAGGATGCGCACGAGGGAGTCCGGTCCGGTTGCCGGGGCGTTGTATCGCGGCCGCGGGGAGGCAAGCCATCCCAAGCCAAGCAAGGCCAGGGGCTCTGCCCCTGGACCCCGCCAAAGGCCGAGCCTTTGGAATCCGATCCTCAAGTGAAGCCGGGTCCAGGGGCGGCTTCGCTCCTGGCGGGTCTGGGCAGAGCCCAGCCTTGC